>JBBRED010000037.1:0-37416 GCA_038203335.1 Haliangiales bacterium
TACAAGCAGGAAGGCGAGTCGCAGGCGTCGCTCGCGTTCTCGATCGTCATGCACGTGGCGCTGCTGATCATGACGTATCAGCTCTACACCGGTGAGAACCCGTTCGTGTGGCCGGGCCCACGCTCGCTGACGGGGGCCTATCTCGTGACGAAGCTCGATCCCGAGCCACCGCCGGAGCCGCCGAAGGCCACGCCCACGGTCGGCAAGGTCAGCAAGGACGATGCGGCGGCGGCGAGCGCGACGCCGAAGAACCTCAAGACCGCGACGAAGAACGACGAGGGCGCCTCGGGCGGCAAGGGCGACACCGAGCGTGCGCGCACCACCGATCCCAAGGACGACAAGCCCGAGCCGCCGAAGGTGGCGTTCTTCGAGGACAAGAACAAGAAGTACCTCGACAACATCATCGACCGGAATCTGTCGACGAGCCTGTCGAAGTTCACCGGCATCAAGGGCGACACCGTGCGCAGCGGATCGATAGGCTTTGGTCCCGGCACCGGCTCGGGCGTTGGCGAGGGTCAGGGCACCGGCACCACGCGCGGCAGCAAGGGCAAGGGCTCGGGCGGCGGCGGTAACGTGGACGGCGACTTCGTGACCAACAAGGGTCCGATCGATACCGGCAAGGAGCGCCCCGGCGGCACCTGCGTCGGCGCGGGCTGCACCGGTGCAGCGCCGAAGGCCGTGGCCGTGAAGATGGAAGAGGCGACCGGCGACTTCAACGGCCTGTCGAAGGAAGAGATCGATCGCGTCGTCAAGGCGCGCGCCGGCGTGTTCCGCGCCTGCTACCAGAAGGAGCTCAACCGCTCCCCGGGCATCGGCGGCAAGCTCGTCATCCACTTCGTGATCGCCTCCGACGGCTCGGTGAAGAGCTCGGCCACGCAGGGCGGCTCCCTCCGCAACGAGGGTGTCGAGAGCTGCGTGAAGGGCAACATCATGCGTCTCAAGTTCCCCGCCAAGGGGGGCGCGATCGTGAACTATCCATTCGTCTTCACGCAGGGAGGGTAAGTGATGCGCACCACCATGCTCATGAGTCTGGGACTCGTCTCGACGCTCGGCCTTGGCTGCGCGAACGACCCGGTCTACCTGCCCTCGCCGACCACGATCGACGCCGGCGAGATGATGGACATGGAGGGCAACATCCTCCCCGGCCTCGGGGCGCTGATCATCCCCGTGAAGCGCGAGACCACCGCCGACGCGGCAGATCGCGCGAAGCGGCAGGCGACGATGCCCGCCGGGGTGGAGCTGCCGTACATCCAGGTCGACGATCTCGCGATCTCCGTCGAGTGGACGATCAAGAACCTCACCGACAAGCCCGGCAACGCGACCGTGCAGCTCAACGGCGCGAACCAGTTCTTCCGCTACGACCCGTCGATGATCCTGCTGTCGACCGACAACGAAGCACCTCCCCCGCCCGGCCTCGACGGCGACCGGCCGCTGGAGATCCCCGCGAACGGCTCGCTCAGCGGCCTGTTCACCGAGGACAACCTGCGCGAGGCCGCGATCGATCTCGATCAGATCACGCGCGGCAACGTGAACCCGTTCCGCGCGACGTTGACGATCAGCAAGAACATCGACATGTTCGCGCAGCTCGAGCCGCTGATGTTCGACAAGGACGGCGAGCCGCTGCCGCAGGCCACCACGGGCATCGTGTTCCCGCGCGAAGCGATCCCCGCGCTGCTCGAGGCCGATCTGGTGTTCAAGCCGGACCGCCACATGACGCTCGAGTACACGGTGCGCGTGCGCGACATCCGCGGCGACATGCTCCCCGACAAGTTGCTCTCGGCGCCGATGGACCAGCTCGAGCCGTTCATGCCGGAGGCCTTCGCGATCATGGCGATGGCGACGCCCTGAGCTTCGCGGTTTCGGTTACGATTGCCCGCAGGGATGGGTCGCCTAGCCGTCGTTTCGTGCGCGCTCGCGGTGCTCTGCGGAGCCGCTGACGCCCGCCCGGCCTCGAAGGGCTGGTACGCCGAAGGCGGCCTCGGCGCCGTGAACTTCCTGCCTCCGCGCGCGTCCGCCGCCGCCGCGGTCGGTCCCGGCCTCGCCGTGCGCCTCGGGCGCGACGTGTTCTCGTGGTTCTCGATCGGCATCCAGGTCGCCGCCTCGAGTCACGAGGCCACCGTCCCCGCTCCGCCCGTGGGCGAGTGGTTCCAGCTCTACCGCGGCGCCGGCGACGCGCGCCTCACCGGTCGCTTCGATCGCCTCGCACTGTTCGCCGAGGGCGGCGTCGGCATCACGATGATCTCGTCCAACGTGCTCGGCAAGGTGATGATCACCGAGCCCGGCGAGACGTACTCGATCATGTTCCAGGTCGGCGCGGGCTTCGAGTACCAGCTCGAGAACCGGCACTACTCGGTCGGTCTCGGGGTCGATGGCTTCACGGCGCCGCAGTTCGAGAAGATGCGCGGCATCGATAGCCGCGCGTTTCTCCGCTACACGTACTAGCGAAGCGCTTTTCGGCCGGTCCCGATCAGCTCGACCAGGACCCTCCGGAACGGCGCCCGGGCGTCGAGCATGCCGATCACCGCCGCGGCACCGAGCCGCTGGCGCCACAACATCAACACCTTGGCCGGGAGCGCCATCCCGCCGGTCGCCATCACGCGTCCGGTCGCGCTCGCCAGGTCGGTGGCGTAGGCCGGGGACCAGTGGAAGTCGCCGTGGGTGGTGATCGGCGCGGCGAGCGCGCGCTCCCAGTCTCGGTGGGCGGTCGACGCGAGCAGGTCGGCGCGCTTGAGCAGGCCGGCGCGCCCGATGCCCATGCGAAACCGCTCGGCCGCCGAGGCGTTGTCGTCATCGAGCAGGCCGAAGAAGATCTCCCGATCGGCATCGCGGACCTCGTCGCCGATCGGAAACGCGCAGCCGAAATCGAGGCACCACAGGTGGATCGATCCATCGGACTGCTCGTCGACCAGGAAGTTTCCGGGGTTTGGATCGGCGTTGAGCAGGCCATGCGCGAGCGGGCTGCCCCACGCGACCTCGAAGCTGGCGAGCGCGGCCGCGCGGCGCACGTCGGGCGAGCCAACGCCGGCGGCCTCGACCACGGTCTTGCCCTTCGCGCGCGTCATCGTCAGTACGCGCGTCGACGATCGATCGGCGATCACGCGCGGGAACCGCAGCACTCGATGGCCCTCCCAGGCCTCCGCGAACCGCGTCATCGCGGCGCCCTCGGCGACGTAGTCGAGCTCGCCGCGCACTGCCGCGCCGAGCGCGCTCAATGCGGCGTCATCGAGCGAGCGCCCGACCTCGGAGCCCGCGAGCTTGCGCAGGAAGCCGCCATCGTCGAGGTCCGCGCGCAGCGAGTCCGCGACGCCCGGGTACTGCACCTTGACCACTACATCGGTGCCGTCGTGCAGCTTCGCGGCGTGGACCTGACCGAGCGACGCCGACGCGAGCGGCACCGTCTCCCACGACGCGAACAGAGCCTGCGGTGCCTTGCCGAGATCCTCCTCGATCACGCGCGCGATCGCGCCCGCCGAGACGGCCGGTGCGTGATCCCACAGGCCACCGAGCACCGCCCGCGCCGAGGCCGTGGCACCACTACGACCGCCGAGCGTGGCGCCCGGATCGTACGCGGCGAGCTGCGCGACCTTCGCGAGCCCGCCCTTCAGGCGCCCGGCCTGGCTCGCGAGCACGCGCGCGGCCTCCTCGTCGACGAGCAGGTCATCATCGTCGGAGCCGCTCGGGTCCGTGGTCACGATCTGCTTCGCGCGCGCCCACAGCCGCGCCCAGCCCACGCTCCGCTCCGCTCGCTTGCGCTCGTCGGTCACGGGGCTCAGGTCTCCGTCACCGGTGGCATCTCCTGCGTGGGGATCCGGACCGGCCCAGACTCGTCGCTCCAGAACAGCTCGACGCGGTTCTTGCCGGTCTTCTTCGCGCGGTACAGCGCGCGATCGGCGCGGCGGATCAGATCCTCGCCGTCGACCGCCTTGCTCTCCGGATACGACGCCACGCCGAACGACGCGGTCACGGTCAGGACCTTCGGCGGTTCAGAATCCGTGGTGATCCGCTGGTCCGCGATCGCCGCGCGAATGCGCTCGCCGACGTTGTAGGCCGAGACCATGTCGCTGCGCGGAAGGATCACGGCGATCTCCTCGCCGCCGTACCGCGCGGCGGTGTCCACGCCGCGGAGCTGCGCCTTGACGGTGTTCGCGATCGATCGCAGCACGCGGTCGCCGATGAGATGCCCGTGCTCGTCGTTGAGCTTCTTGAAATCGTCGACGTCCATCATCACGACGGAGAATGGCGTGCCGTAGCGCTTCGAGCGCTCGATCTCCTCCTCGATGCGCGCGTCGAGGTAGCGGCGCATGAACAGGCCGGTCAGGCCATCGACCATCGCCAGCTCGTAGAGGTGCGCGTTCTGGAGCGCGGCCGCGATCTGCAGCCCGAGCGACTCGAGCAGCTTCTGGTGGTCCTCGCGGAACGCATCGGGGCGCGTGCTCTGGACGACGATCGCACCCTCGCAGCCGCCGTACATCATCAGCGGCACGCCGAGCCACGAGCGAACACCCTCGGTGCCCTCGTTGCCCATCGCGATGTCGCTGTCGCTGATGTCCGCGATCCGCCGCGGGGTCGCGTGCTTCATCACCCAGCCCGCGATGCCCTCCCCCTCCGCCATCGGCTGGCGGAAGAAGTGGTCACCCGCGCGGTCGTAGCCATCGATCACGAGGCCGGTCTCGCCCCCCGAGCGCCGATGGACGAGCGCGACCACCTCCGCCTCGGGGATCGCGTTGCAGGTCTCGCGCGCTACCGCATCGACCAGCTCCTCGAGCTGCAGGGATGCCGACAGCCGTCGCGCGGTCGCGGTCAGGATCTCGAGATCGTGAACGCGCTCTTCGAGCTGGTGCTGCGCGCGCGACAGTCTCGAGAACACGAGGTTGATGAGGAGGTAGGTCAGCGACAACAGCAGGAAGCCGAGCGGCTGATCCGGGTCGTAGAGCAGCACGAGCACGACGCCGATCGGCATCAGCGATGCCTCGGCGAGGATGCCGGGGAGCGCGAGATCGTGGAGGTACGTGCGCCAGCTCCGGCCGAGCAGCCGCAGCCGCACGCCCTGGATCAAGTAGTGCGTGACGAGCAGCGCGGTGGCGATCGCCACCACGCGCAGCGCGATCTCGATCGCATCGTGGTGGGCGCCGATCTCGCCGTCCGCGCCGAGCATCCAGCCGCACAGGACGAGGAGCCCGCCCGACATGCCGCCGAAGTACAGGACGTAGCCGAGCTCGTGCCACCAGCTCTCGCCGCGGCCCTTCCTGCGTGCGTAGTAGAGCCGCGCAGACGCATCCACGGTGAGCGCGATCGCCACGAGCCGTCCCGCACCAACCGCGCCCACGGAGAGCGCTGCGGCCACGTAGTAGGCGGAATCGAGCGACAGCACGCTGCCCTCGACCAGCCGGAACGCGAGCGCCCGCGCCGAGAGGATCACCACCACGAACAGCGCGATCCACAGCGGAGGCGTGTGCGACGCATCCGGGAGCACGTCGATTGCCGGGAGCACGAGGACCACTCCCCACCCGAGGACACCCAGCACGATCGTGAAGACATGCCCGGCGCGACGCGGCACAGCGCGTTATCTAACCCATCGAACCGCCGAAAGCCCCACAAAGACGAACGGACCGACCAGCGTAGCTGGCGGTCCGTTGGTTCGGAGTTCTCTGTGGTTAGATGTCTTAGATGTCGATGATCATCACACCGCGCTCCGATTCCGGCTCGGCGGGAGTGACCGTTGGCTTTTCACCCATGTCGGGGCGGTAGCGCTCGATCGGGAGTTCGGCGTGCGAGCGTTCCTGCTCGCGCCGTAGCTCCTCTTCCTTCTTCAGGATCTCTTCGATAATCCAGGGATCCAACATGGCCGGACCGCCTTTCCGTGCATGAGTGTCGAGGCTTGACTAGTAGGTACTGAGGTAGCTCCGATCCCAGACACTGCAACCTACGGGCCTTTGGATACTAAATCCCGTGGTTATATTCTAACGCATGGAGATTCGCGGGGCTGTACTTCTCGTGTCGGAAATCGTCAACGTGTGAGATCGACCGCGCTGTGTCATCCGAAAGGGGTGTGCTGCCCACTGACGCACGCCGCCGTCGACGAATCACGAAGCGAAGCACGAGCTTGCCTCCAAGATCCGCACCCTGACTTTTTTGCGGGGTGGTGGTGACAGGATTCGCCCGGACCGGGATCGAGTCACCAGGGCTGTCACGCACCTGGCTGATCGACTAGCCACCCGACGACGATCTCGCTAGTCGAGATCTTTGAGCTTCCAGGCCGAGTCTTCCTTCACGAACTGCACGGTGTAGCGGTCGCCGTAGCTCATCCGGGCATCGTTGCCGCGCTCGATGATCGGCTCGTCGTTGTTCGCCTCGAGCGTGTTCATCAAGTTCTCCATCTGCTCGCGCGACGGACCGGTGAACTGCGCCTTCATCTTCGCGGCGTCCATCTTCTCGCGATACGAGTTCGGCACGAACCGCAGCATCACGTCCCAGCGCTCGAGGCGGTATGCGCGAATGAACGACCGCAGCGCGGCCTTCGGCGAGGTCTGGTCGTAGAAGCCGAGCGGGTTGGTCGAGATCTTCCAGCGACCGTCCTCCTGGACGAGGCGCATCGTGTCGCCGAGGCCGTACTCGAACTCGGCGGAGACCTCCATGCTGCCGCGCTTGCCGCGCAGCCGATCGGCGGTCTCGTCGACCTCGCGCGGGTTGTCGCGCATCATGCGGACGTAGTCCTCGCGCGAGACCTTGCCGCGGAAGCCCGACGACATCAGGTCGTAGGCGCTGCCGAAGTCGTGGTTCTTCAGCGCGCGGCCGTACTTGTCGAGCGACTGAGACGGGCCCTTGTTGCCGCCGCACGCGGAGGCGGCGACGAGCAAGAGCGTGATCGCGAGGGCGCGCATCCCGCGGTTATAGCGCACCGCGCGCGCGCGTGCGATCGCAAGTCCGGCTCAGCCGGGCCGCGCAGCAACGCGAAGCGTTGCGGAGTGTCGATCGGACGCGAACGTCCGGGTCGCCATGACCATGCACCCCGCCGCGACGACCAGACCCGCCGTCGGGACCCAGAGCGCGGTGCCGATCGACGAGCTCTCGGAGATGATGCCCACGATCCACGACGACGGCGCGGTGCCGAGCATGTGCATCGTGAAGATCACGAGGCCCTGCGCGGCGACGGTCAACCGCCGTGGCGCGAGGTCATCGACGGTCGCCGCCATTGGCGCGTGGTACCAGGAGATGAAGAACAGGGTCAGCACGCCGATCGCCTGGAGGCCGAGGCCCGCCGGCAAAAGGATCGCGGCACTCGCGCATGGTGCGGTCAGGAGCATACCGAACACGATCGTCCACAGGCGACCCGCGGGCGTGCGCGCCGACAGCCGGTCCGAGATCCGCGCGCCGACCAGGATGCCCGAGAGGCCACCGCACAGCGCGAGTGCGAGGAGCGACGTCGCGTCCTTTGGCGACATGCCCTTCTCGGTGACGAGAAACACCTGCAACCACGCGTTGTAGCCGCCCGCGGCGAACGCCATCACCGTGGTCGAGAGGATCACCCAGCGCAGGGTCGGGATGCGCAGCAGCACCTTCGCGTCCGCGATGAAGCCCGCGAGCATCGCACCGAGCCCATCGCCGCGCGCACCAGAGCGCTCGACCACGATCGCCGTCGGTGCCGCCGCGTGCTGCGGGATCGCGACCGCGATGATGACCAGCGCGAGCAGCACGCCTGGTACCGCGAGCGCGATGACGACGAGCGGGAAGCCGAGCAGCGTGCCGCACAGAAATCCGAGGACGCCGCCGACGAACAGACCGAGGTTGAACACGGCCATGCGGCTCGCCTTCTTCGGCCCGTCGAACACCTGGCCGAGGATCGAGTTCGCGACGGGCACCACGGCCGCGGTGCCGAAGCCAACGAGCCCACGCGACACCGCGAGCCCGACATAGCTCTCGCCGATCACACCGAGCATGGCGGCGACGCTCGCGAGCACCATGCCGAACGCGATCACGCGCCGGCGATCGTAGCGATCACCGGCCCACCCGAAGCCGAGCGTCGCCGCCGCGTGCGGCAGCATGAACACCGTCTGCAGGAAGCCAAGCTCGGCGTTGCCGATGTGATAGCGCGCGGTCAGCGTCGGATACACGGCGAACAGCGCGTTGCGCGCCGCGTACGCGACGAGGTTGATCAACGCGAGGACGACCAGGACCCGGATCGGCCGCACGCGCGCCGTCATGGCGCCGCGGGTCCATCCGCGATCGTGACGTCGTAGCTTCCCTCGGCCGAGGCGTCGGTGCCCTTGATCTTCAGGATCGCCGCGACGCCCGCGGGGATCGGGACCGACAGCTTCTCCTGTGCGCCCTTGCCCGGTCGCTCGCCCTTCCCCACCGGCTTGCCGTCGATCTGCACCTCGGCGGAGAGATCCGCGTCGCCCGGCGGATCGATCGTGATCTCGATCGTGCGCGCCGTCTGTTCGACGGGGAGCTGATAGCAATCGACGTCGCCGGGCGACCACGCGCCGTGCATCACGGTGCGCTCGGTCGGCCACGCCATCGCGCGATCGGGCGTGTCGTTCGGCTCGGCCTCCGCATCGTTCGCGGGGATCTTCTCCGATACGCGCAGCTGATACGCGGTCTCGTGGTTCGAGCGATCGCCCTTGATGGTCAGGTAGTGAAACGGCGGCGCACCCGCTGGCACCACCGGCACGAGGCCCCGCGCGATCAGCGCCGCGCCGCGCGGCGCCTTGCGCACGAGCAGCGGATGGCCAACCCCATCGGTGAGCTCGAGCGTGAGCGCGACGCCCTCGACCGCGGAGACCTCGACATCGACGACGTTCTTCGCCGACAGCGCCTCGACCGAGAGCTTCCACACGTCCGCATCGCCGCTCCAGCCGATGAAGCCGGTGGCCGTGTCGCCGACGATCAGATCATTCGCCGTACCGCGATCGTCATCGGGCTCGCGCTCGGCGTTCGCCGCGGGCGCCGCGACCTTCGCGGTGATCTCGTAGACCGGCGTCGCGGCTGCCGCCGTGGCGCCGGCATCGGTCGCGGCGGCCTTCTTGCCCGGCTTCGCCTTCACGGGCTTGCCCGGCTTCGCGGCGGGAAGCTTCTTCGCGCGGACGACCAGCGTGTACCGACCGGGCGTGACGCCGAGGTTCGGGACGCCCTCGCGAGCCTTCACGCCACCGCGATCGGACCTCGCGAGCAAGGTGCCTCCGGCGTCGAGGATCTCGAGGTTGAGATCCATGCCGTCGACCTCCTTGACCTCCACGGTCAACGCACCGGGGTCCTCGAGCTCGAGCTTGTAGTAGTCGGCGTCGGTGTCGGGCTCGATCCGCCCGCGCAACGTGGTGCCGAGCGGGAGCTGCGTGGCGACGTCCTCGCCATCGTTCGGCTCGACCTCGTCGCCGTTCGGTCCCCCGGCGACGCCCGCGTCGGCACCGGTCGGCTGCTGCACGATCTCGACCGGCGCGGCATCGCCCGCGCGCTTCTGCTTGCCCTTGTTTCCGCAGGCGCCTGCAGCGATCGCAACCAGGACGATCGCGAGCCTGCGCACTACGCGACCTTGGACTTCTCGGCGAGCCCGGCCAAGAACTCAGCGGACGAGACGACCTTGCCGTCGACCTTGATCTCGCCCTTCATCTTGAAGATCTTGCCCTTCCGCAGCGGCACGACCTCGATCATGAGCTGGTCGCCCGGCGTCACGGCCTTGCGGAACTTCACGGCATCGATCGCCATGAACAACATAACGTGCGTCGTGGGATCGAATTCCACCGCACGCGAGGCGAGGATGCCGCCTGCCTGCGCCATGGCTTCGATCTGGAGCACACCGGGCATCACGGGGACGCCCGGGAAGTGCCCCTGGAAATAAGGCTCGTTGAACGAGACGTTCTTCAGGGCCAAGACGCGCTCGTCAGACAGCTCGAGGACGCGGTCGATGAGCAAGAACGGGTAGCGGTGTGGGAGAAGGCCGAGGATCTGCTCGGCCTTCATCACCCCAGCGGCGGGCACCTCGGACATGCCGTCGTGTTACCACGACCGAGCTGCGTCGATAGAATTCGGTCGGACGAAGTAACGACCGAATTCACCTTACAGCGAGGGAGTCCCTCGCGGACGACGGTCGCTCGTCACTTCATCTCGGCGTTCAGCTTCTGCGTCAGGTCGACCGCGGGATCCGCCCACACCGTGGCGCTCTGATCGATGATCAGGTGCACGCCCTCGGCCTTCGCGATCTTCGCGATCAGGGGCTCGGCCTGCTTGAGCAGCGTCTGGATGAGCTTCGTGCGATCCGTGGCGAGCTCGCGCTCCAGCTTCACGTAGGTCTGCTGGAGGTCGACGAACTTCTTCTCGAGCTCGGCGCGCTTCGCAGCGTACGCCTCGGGCTTGAGGACGGCCTTCTGCTTGTCGAGGTCGGCGTCGGCCTTCTTGAGCTCCTCCTGGCTCTTGTCGAGCGCGGCCTGCTTGGCCTTGCGGCCCTTCTCGAACGCCTCGTTCGCACGCTTGCCCGCGGGCGTCGTCGACAGCGTGTTCTCGATGTCGATGATGCCGATCTTCGGGTTTGCAGGAACAGCACTGCCGGCGAGCCCCGAAAGGAGGGGCGACACCATCAGGCCAAGACCAAGACAACCAAGTGCCAGATAACGGTTCATAAGGACCTCGCGCGGTTCATACGACGTCTTCGACGGCCGGGAAAGGCCGTTGTTCACCCGTTGATCCTCCAGGGATCAGAGGAAGTTGCCGATGGTGAACTCGAACACCAGCGGATCCTCGCCGGGCTGCGCGTCGAGCGGGATGCCCCACTCGAAGCGCAGCGGGCCGATCGGCGAGAACCAGCGGAAGCCGAAGCCCACCGACTTGCGCAGGCCCACCGTCAGCGAATCTGGCAGGCTGAAGCACGGGTCGAACTTGGGCGAGATCGAGGAGTTCTTGCGTTGCAGGCCCGAGCAGTACCGATCCTCGAGGTTGTACGCGTTGCCCGCGTCAAAGAACACGACGCCCGAGATGCCGACCTTCTTGAACAGCGGGAACTCGACCTCGCTGTTGAAGATGACCTGCATGTTGCCGCCGAGCGGCAGGCTGGACAGGCCGCTGCCCACGTCGCCCGGCTGCTGCGTGCGGAGCTGGGGGCCGAGCGAGCGCGGCGCGTAGCCGCGGATGTCGTAGATGCCGCCGACCAGGTAGCGCTCCGAGATCGGGACGCCCAGTGGATCTGTCGAGGTGGTGAAGCCGAGCTCGAGGTTCGAGTGGAGGACGAACGGTCCCCACAGCTGGCGATAGTGGCGGATGAAGCCACCCCAGCGCACGAACACGTTCTCGGAGCCGGTGTACTTGCTCGCGTACTCGGCGAACACGGTGTCGTACCAGCCGCCGGTCGGGAACAGACGGTTATTGCGCGAGTCCCACGACAGCGATGCGCGGATCGAGCTGGTGACGCCGCCGCGGAAGAGGTTCGCGACGCTGGTTGCCGCGATCGGAGCCGAGGTGGCGCCCAGGTTCGCGATACCGCCCGAGCCGGTCGTGATGCTGACGTCTTCCAGCTTGTAGGTGAGGAACGCGCGCGCCTCGTACGAGAGCGGATAGCCCCACGTCAGCGTGCCACCGGAGGCGTTGCGGTAGAACGTGCCGAAGCCGCGGCTCTGGTTGTAGAGGTCGAACGCGAAGGTCCACTGCGTGTCGAGGAAGTACGGCTCGACGAAGCGAAGTAGGAACAGCTGGCGAAGCGAGCTGATCTGCGCCTGCAGGGCGAGCGTCTGACCGCGGCCGAACAGGTTGTTCTGGGAGATCTGGGCCTGCGCGATGAAGTTCTCGACCGACGAGAAGCCGGCGCCGATCTGGAAGGTACCGGTCGGGCGCTCGCTGACCTCGACGTTGACCTCGACGAACTCGTCGGAGCTGCCGCGCTTGGTCGAGACGACCACGTTCTCGAAGAAGCCGAGCGCGGTGACGCGGCGCTTGGAGATCTCGAGGTTCGTGTTGTTGAACAGCTCGCCCTCGGAGATCTTCATCTCGCGACGGATCACCTTGTCGCGGGTCTTCGAGTTGCCGCGGATGTTGATGCGTTCGAAGTAGGCGCGCTTGCCGCGCGCGACCTCGAACGTCAGCGAGATGCGGCGGTTCGGGAGGTCGACCTTCGTCAGCGGCAGGACGTTCGCGTACGCGTAGCCCTGGTCCTGGTAGTAGTTGGAGAGCTTCTCGCGGTCCTCGGCGATCATCGTGCGCGAGAACGTCACGCCGGGGCGCATCTTGATCTTGTCGAGGTTCTGCTGGGCGCTGCCGATCAGGTCGCCCTTGAAGTTGACGGCGCCGATGGTGAACACCGGACCCTCGTCCACCGGAATCGAGAGGTACATGAACTGCTTGTCGCGCGAGAGCCGCAGCGATGGCGTGCCGACCTTGACGTTCGCGTAGCCGCGGTCCCAGTAGTGCGCGGACACGAGCAGCAGGTCGCGCTCGAACGCCTCCTGGCTGTACGTACCGGAGTCGTTGAGGAACGACAGCGCGTCCTGGCGGCGCGTCGAGATGGCGCCGCGCAGCTCGTCATCGGAGAGCTGCGTGTTGCCGATGAACTGGACCTCGCGGATCTTGACCTTGGCCTTCTCGTCGACGGTGAAGTAGACGTCGACCTCGGACTCGTTGACCGGCTTGACCTCGTAGTCGACGGTCGCCAGGTAGAAGCCCTTCTGGACGTAGAGGTCCGCGATCTTCTCGCGGTTCTTCTTCACCTTCGTCACGTCGACGATCGCGTCGAGCTCGAGATCGATGACCTCGTTGATCTTGTCGAGGCCGAGCTCGCTGTTGCCGGCGATCAGGACCTTGCGGATCGACGGCTTCTCCTTCACCGCGAACGTCAGCGACACGCCGCCCGACGCGGCGACCTCCGCCTCGACGTCGATATCGGCGAAGAAGCCCATCTTCCACATCGCGCGCAGATCCTCGCGGAGCTTCGCGGCATCGAGCAGCGTGCCGGGCTTCGAGAGCAGCTGGACGCGGATCGCGTCGTCCTCGACCTTGCGGTTGCCGCGGAACTGGACGCGCTCGATCGCGCGGCCCTGGAGCGACAGCACGGGGGTCTGCGGCGGGAGGTTGTTCGGATCGGCGGGATCGAACGGAGCCGCTCCCGGCGCCGGACCCGGACCAGGAGCCGGAGCCGGAGCCGGCTGCGCGAGCGCACCGTGCACGGTCCCGAGCATCAGAAGAACGATGAGCAGGCGGCGCATCACGAAGGCACCTCGTCGGACGGCGGAGACAGAGACGGAGACGGGGCGCGCGGGAGCGATGGCGAGGACGTCGATGGAGGCATCGCCGTCTCGTCGACGAGCCGGCCACCGTCCACCATGCGCATCCGGCGCGGCATCAGGCCCGCGAGGTCAGGGTTGTGGGTGACGACGAGCAAGGTGGAGCCGCGCTCGCGGTTGAGGTCGAGAAACAGGTTGTGGATCGCCTCGCCGGTGGCGCGGTCGAGGTTGCCCGTGGGCTCGTCGGCGAGCAGGAGCGACGGCTCGAGCACCATCGCGCGGGCGAGCGCCACGCGCTGCTGCTCGCCGCCCGAGAGCTCGCTCGGCCGGTGGGTGAGGCGGTGGGTCAGGCCGACGCGCCCGAGGATGTCCTTGGCGCGGGTGCGCGCCTTGTCGATGGGGACGCGCTGGATCAGGGCCGGCATCATGACGTTCTCGAGCGCAGTGAACTCGGGCAGCAGGTGGTGGAACTGAAAGACGAAGCCGATCTCACGGTTGCGGAAGTCGGCCAGGCGAGACGGCGACATCCGGGTCAGCTCCTCGCCGTTGAACTTGATCGACCCCGAGCTCGGCAGGTCCAGGGTCCCGAGGATCTGGAGGAACGTCGACTTGCCCACGCCCGAGGCGCCAACGACGGCGACCATGTCACCGCGCTCGAGCGACAGGTCGATGTCCCACAGGATCGGCAGCGCCTTGCCGGTGTGGATGTACGACTTCGCGAGCTTGGACACCTCGATCCGGGCTCCGCGACCACCGCTTTCGGGGCGGATCGGGGATGGTTTTGCCTCGGCGGCGTGCTCGTCGTTCACAGGAAACTCTAAAGGGCGCAGGAACTTACTCAGCGGTCCTGCAGGTGTCAACGCGCGTTGGGACCATTGCCGAGCTGCAATGGTTGCCTACGCGGGCCCTCAGATCCCGAGCGTCGCGCCGATCATCCACTGCCGCGTCGTGAAGTCCGATTCGTGGACGTACACGCCATCGAGGCTGCTCGTGTAGCTGAGCGTGTAGTCGATCCAGAACGACACCGGCAGCTTGGGCCGATACTCGGCGCCGCCGCCGAACAGGATGCCGGAGCCGGAGAGGTCGAGGTCGTCGCGGTCGGAGTCCTGGCGGTTGAACGAGAGGTGATGCAAGCCGACGCGGCCGAACACCTCGAAGCCGTCGCCGAGTGGCTGGCTGTACTTGCCGGAGAGCGTGAGCTGGGTGACGTCGTAGTTGGTGCCCTGCTCCCGGCCGATGGCCGCCCGGCCGACCGAGGCCTCGGCGGACAGCTTGCCGAACTTGTACCCACCCAGCAGCCGGAAGCTCCGGCCGCGCGCCGAGTACTCGCCGCCGGCCCCGATGCCGTCACCGACTCCGAGTCCGACGTAGGGCCGGGCATAGGCGGCACTGCTGGTGAGGACGACCGCGGCCAGGACGAAGCGCTTCATGCGCGCGTACAGGAGCATTTGGCGTGCCATCCGACAAGTGGTCGGATTCACGTGGTCGCCCCACCCCACCGTCGTCGGATTTTCACGAAGTCCGGACGTTAGTGACGCATTCCTGCCGCTGGTCGTACGCGGGCGGCGAGGATCGCTGGGTACAGAGTCGCCGCGATCGAGATCAGGATCCCCGCGGCGGCGGCGGCCGCCACGGACTGCGGATCGACGTGGATCGGGAGCTTGTCGATGTAATAGACGTCCGGGTTGAGCGGCAGGCCGAACTGCTTGCCGGCCCAGCACCCGAGCAGGCCGGTGGCGATCCCGAGGATGGTGCCGATCAGGCCGATCATCATCCCCTGGATGGCGAACAGCTGGGTGACGCCGACGTCCGAGGCCCCGAGCGTCTTGAGCAACGCAATCTCGCGCGCCTTCTCGACGACCACCATGATCAGGTTGCCGACGATCGAGAACGACGCCACGAGAATGACGATGCCGAGCACGAGGAACATCGCGATCTTCTCGAGCTTGAGCGCGGAGAACAGGCTGCGGTTGAGCTCGCGCCAGTCGACGACGCGGTAGCCGGGTCCGAGCGCGTCGCGGATCAAGCCCTCGTGATCGGAGGTCGTCACGTACGCATCCGTGTCATCCGGATCCTCGATCCGGATCTCGATGCCATCGACGGCATCGCCGCGATCGAGGAAGTCCTGGAGCGAGTCGAGCGTGACGTACACGTACTTGAGGTCGTACTCGTACATGCCGGTGTAGAACGTGCCGGCGACGCGGTAGTCGCGGTTGAACGGGATGGGCATTCCGGTCGCGTCGGGGTTCGACGGATCGGAGAGCGGCGAGACGACGCGGACCTCCTCGCCCGTGTAGAGGTGCGTCTGCTTGACGAGCTCGCGACCGACGAGGATCCCGGGCAGCGCCTGCGTGCGACGTGACACCGACGGCTCGATGTCGACCACGCTGATCGGCTCGTAGTCGTCATCGCGGCCGCTGAAGTCCTTCGGGGTCTCGTCGCTGACGATCAGATCGGCGGGCGGAGGATCGATCTGCGCGCGGGCCGGCGGATCGAGCGACGGCGGAGGCTCGAGTTGCAGGTCGGAGCTGCCGCTGCCCGAGCCACTGCCCTGGCCCGAGAAGTCGATCGGATCGCCGCCGGTGGGCCTGTCATCGGGAGGAGGATCGACGACGGTCTTGTCGTGCGGCTTCTGCGGGATCGAGCGATCCTCGGTGTCGTCGACCAGCGGATCGAGGCGCGTGATGGAATCGCGATCCTCGAGGTCGGAGATCAGATCCGTGACGGTGCCGACCGTCTTCGGATCGATGCCCTTGATGATCACGTTCATGCCGTTGTTGTGCGCGGCGATCACCACCTCGCTCACGGCGTACGGCGTGGACGCGACCACGCCGGGGATCTTGTCGATCCGCTTCTTGATGTCGCGCCAGCCGACGAAGTCGCCGTCCTCGCGCGTGACCTGGATGTGCGCGTTCGAGCCGAGGATCTTCTCGCGCAGATCGGTCTCGAAGCCGCTCATCACGGAGAGCACCATCACGAGTGCGGAGGTGCCGATCCACACCCCACCGATCGGCACCGTGGTGAAGAACGTGAAGAACGCGCGCAGCGAGCCGAAGAACGTGGCGAGCCCGACGACCGCCCCGCCCGCGATCGCGGTGATGCCGGTGACCTGCAGGATCGAGATGATGGTCTCGTTGCTGAGGTGCACGAACGGGAGCTGATTCCGTGCGACCAGCCGGCTCAGAACGAGCGACGCGACCGTGACGAAGAGGCCAAACAGGAAGCCGACCATCGAGGGCTTCGAGTGGCGAATGACGAACCAGAACACGCTGACCACGCTCGCCGCCCCGGAGATCACCAGGAGGATCGACAGCGGATCCCGGAACATGTCGAACACCGACATCAGCATCACCCGGGCGATCGCACCGAGCGGTCCACCGCAGATGGTGACGAGGGCCACGGTCGTCAAGAGGCTCACCGCGACGACAACCCGGCCGGCGGGCGACACCTTGGGGTTCGCGACGAGGAGGTAGCGGAACGCCACGAACGAGCGATAGCCGGCGAGCTCCGCGATGCCGCGCATCACGAACCCGAGGCCGAGGATCACCGGACCGAACGCCGCGACGTAGAGGTTCCCGGTGCCCTCTTCGCCCTTCTTGAACTGGGTCAGGGTGACCACCACGCCAGCGATCACGCACAGCACGCCGACGACGACGTAGATCCAGGCGCGGGTGTGACGGTAGGTGGGAAGGCGGGACATCGAGGTCGGCTACTCGGGGCGCATCAACGGGAACAGGATGACATCGCGGATCGACGATTGCCCGGTGAGAAGCATGGCGAGGCGATCGATCCCGATACCCTCGCCCGCGGCGGATGGCATTCCGACCTCGAGCGCACGGCAGTAGTCCTCGTCGTAGTCCATGGTCTCGGCGGCACCCACGTCCTTGGCGCGCAGCTGCGCCTGGAACCGTGCGCGCTGATCGTCAGGGTCGTTGAGCTCGGAAAAGCCGTTCGCGATCTCCTTCCCATTCACGAACAGCTCGAACCGGTCACAAAATGCCCCGTCCTTGTCGGTTTTTCGCGCGAGGGGCGAGACCGCGAGCGGGAACTGCGTGAGGAACGTGGGCTGGACCAGCTTGGCCTCGGCGGTCGCCTCGAACAGGAGATATCCGATGTGCCCCGCGGTCAGCCGGCGCTGGTGGTCGCTCGGGTAGTGCTCGAGGATCGCGGAGATCGTGGCCGACCGGGCGGCCTCGTCCTTGGACTTGAGCTTCGCGGTCTCGTCCGCGTGGTCGAGCTTCGTGGCGGCGCCCTCGAGCAGCACGCGCGCGAGGTCGGAGGCCGGCAGCTTGTGGCGGAGGTACACCTCGGCGGCGACCTGCGCGTTCTCGAACACGTCCTCGGTCACGCCGCCGAGCTCGCGCACCGCGTCGCGGATCGTCAGCCGGCGCCACGGCGCGGCGAGCTCGATCTCGACGCCGTCCCAGGTCACCTTGCTGCTGCCATTCACGTCCTGCGCGAGCTCGCCGACCATCGCCTCGGTGAGGTCCATGAGATCGGTGTACGTGGCGTACGCCTGGTAGAACTCGAGCATCGTGAACTCGGGGTTGTGGCTGCGCGACAGCCCCTCGTTGCGGAAGTTGCGATTGATCTCGTAGACCCGATCGAAGCCGCCGACCACGAGTCGCTTGAGGTACAGCTCCGGAGCGATTCGCATGAACAGCTTCATGTCGAGCGCGTTGTGGTGCGTGATGAACGGGCGCGCCGCGGCGCCGCCGATGATCGGATGCATCATCGGTGTCTCGACCTCGAGGAACTCGCGCGCGTCGAGGAACCGGCGGATACCGCGGACGATCGCGGAGCGCTTCTTGAACACGTCGCGGACGTTGGGGCTGACCGCGAGATCGACGTAGCGCTGGCGATACCGCAGCTCCATGTCGGTCAGGCCGTGCCACTTGTCGGGGAGCGGGCGCAGCGACTTGGTGACCACCCAGAGGCGGCTCGCGAGGATCGAGAGCTCGCCGCGCTTGGTCCAGAACGCCGGGCCTTCGGCGACGACGATGTCGCCGCTATCGAGCTGCGGGAGGATGTTCGCGAAGTCGTCGGCGTTCAGGTGATCGATGCTGAGGTAGAGCTGGATCGAATCGTCGGTGTCGCGGATCGGCGCGAACAGGGTCTTGCCGAACGCGCGCTTCGCCATGACGCGACCGCCGACGCGAAGGACCTTGCCGTCGATCGGCACGATCGCCGGATCGGCCTCTTTCGGGGCCTTCGGCGCATTGGGATCGCGCGCGACCTTCGGCTGCTCCGGCGGCTTGGTCGCCAGATACTGGGCACGGACCGCGGACAGCGAGATCGCGGGTCCGATGTCATTGCGAAACGGGTCACTACCGGCGGCGCGCAGTGCGCTCGCCTTGTCCCGGCGTTCCCCCATGATGCGCTCGAGGGTGGACTCCGGCGGCTGCTCGGGGGGACGCGACGACATGGCCGCGCACCATACAACATCCCCGGCGATCGACGACGTGCTATCAGGTGCGCATGTACCGCCTGATCTTCCTGATCCCGGTCCTCGCGATCGGGTGCAAGAACCGGTCGACCGATGCCGACAAGGGCGGAGAGACCTCCGCGACGTGCGGCAAGGCGAAGGCCGAAGGCGCGATGGCGTGGTTCGAGGACGACTATCCCGCCGCGCTCGCGTGCGCGAAGGAGAAGAACGTCCCGCTCGTCCTCGATCTGTGGGCGCCGTGGTGCCACACGTGCCTGTCGATGAAGTCGACCGTGTTCACCGATGCGTCGTTCAAGGCAGATGCGGATCGGTTCGTGTTCGCATCGCTCGATACGGATCGCGAGACCAACGCGGCCGTGGTCGCGAAGTTCCCGCTCGCCGCGTGGCCCACGTTCTACGTGGTCGGCCCCGACGAGGCCGTGCTCGCGCGGTACGTCGGCTCCGCGAGCGTGCCGCAGTTCCATGCGTTCCTCGATGCCGGCGTGAAGGCGCGCGCGGGTGCGGCCGGCGCCGACAAGCGGCTACTCGCCGCCGAGCGCGCGCTCTCGACCAAGGACTTCGCCACCGCCGAGACCGAGCTCACCGCGGCGCTCGCCGAGGCGCCCGCGGACTGGGTGCGGCGTCCCGACGTGCTGGTCTCGCTGATCTCGACGAAGAAGAACCGCAACGACTACGACGGCTGCATGAAGCTCGCGCACGAATCGATGGCGCAGACCGGCACCTCGTCGAGCGCGGCGGACTTCGCCTCGATCGCGCTCGAGTGTGCGAGCGAGCGAATCAAGGACGATCCGTCGACTGCCGCTGCGCTCCGTCAGGAGGCGATGGCCCGCCTCGAGGCCCTGATCAGCGATTCGAAGACCCAGCTCTCGATCGACGATCGCTCGGACGCGATGCTGATCCTCCGCGAGACCTACAAGGAGGTCGGTCGCACCCCCGACGCGATCAACCTCGCCGAGAAGCAGCGGGTCATGCTCGACGAGGCGGCCGCGAAGGCGCGCGATCCGCTCGCCGCGATGACCTACAACTGGCACCGCGCGGAGGTCTACGTGTTTCTCGGTCGGCCGCTCGAGGTCGTCGCGGCGCTCGAGAAGTCCGCCACCGATCTCCCGAAGGAGTACGACCCGCGCGCGCGGCTCGGCTGGGTCTACCTCCACGCCGGCAAGTACGACGAGGCGGCGACGTGGACCGATCGGGCACTCGCGCTCGCGTATGGACCACGCAAGGCACGCGTGCTCTCGCAGCGCGCGGAGATCGCGCAGAAGACGAAGGATCCCGTGGCCGAGAAGAAGTACCGGGCGGAGGCCGTGGCACTGTGGGAGTCGCTGCCGCCCGGCCAGTCGAGCGCCGACGCCCTCGCCAAGGCGAAGGAAGCGCTGGCAAAGGTCGACGCCCCCTCCCCGGCGACAGCAAACTGACGTCGTAGAACCCGGCGAGAACGAACGTTCACGGTGGTGGTCCGCGACAGTTCGCGCGCGCAACTCGTTGATGTCGCGTCGATCGCGATTGGTCCAGCCTGTGAAGAACAGGGAGGCATGCGCATCAACGCCCTTCAGCTCGCCTTGCTTGCTCTCCCGGTTCTTCCGATGGTCATGGGTGCCCAGGGCGATGGGTGTGCCGCCGGCTCGCAGTCCGCGGCCCCCGACGTCCGCGGCACCTGGGACGTCGCCTACGACGACATGATCGGCGTCGAGGTCAAGCTCGGCGGCGCGACCTACACCGCCGAGCTCGGCGCGAACGGCGGGAGCTTCACGATCAACCACGCCGGCAAGCCCTACACGTTCGACCTCGACTGCGCGCGCGCCGACGTGGTGTGCCCCAGCGAGGCGTGGCCCAACAAGGTGCTCATCGAGCAGCGCGACATCGACCACCAGCACCAGATGGTGGTGAACCTGCCGGCCGCCTCGTGCGATCAGGCGCTGACCCAGCCCGCGCCCGGGACCTGCGGTGCGAACACCAGCAATCCGAACTGCGATCTCGTGTGCGGCGGTGGCATCACCGTGAAGACAGCGCAGGCGTTCGGCGTCATCGGCGAGGCGGGCAACACGTTCCGGCTCTACCTCGGCGGCGGCGTGGTCACGAACGGTCTCAACTGCGCGCTGCTCGGCTACTCGCTCGCGGACGCGAACCTCACCACCACCGGCTCGGGTGGCGCGGCCTGGGAGGCCACGAGGATGGACGCCGGCCTCGTCACCGTGGGCTACGCCGGCGGCTGCCTGTTCAAGGGCCAGGCGAACGGCACGGACCAGGCCCTGCTCGTCGGCGCCGAGCTCAAGTTCACGACCGGCTTCACCGGCGTGAAGGAGTAGGCAAGCGCCACGAACGCGGGGCGCGCCGCACCGAGAAGCGGTCCGGAGGTAAGCGCCGGGAATTCCCGCCCGGCGCGGTATGGTTCGACGACCATGCGCCGCAGCGTTGTTGCCATCGCCGCCGCGATCGTCGGCCTGGGGGCCAGCATCGCGAGCCTCTACGACTACCTCGGGCCGGTGCCCGCGTTCTGCGCCGAGGGCGGTTGCGCCACCGTTCGCGCATCGGCCTGGTCGCATCCGCTCGGCGTTCCGATGCCGCTGCTCGGCATCGCGTTCTTCGCCGCCTCGCTCGTGCTCGCGTTCGTCGAACGACCGCGCCTGCGCGCCGCGCTCGCGATCGCGGGTGGTGCGTGGGCGATGTTCCTGATCGGGCTGCAAGCGTTCTCGATCGGCGCGTGGTGCAAGCTCTGCATGATCGCAGACCCATCCGCCATCGTGCTCGCGATCGCGGTGCTCGCGGGCGCGCGCACCGTGCGCTTCACGTGGCTGCGCTCGGCGGCGATCGCACCCGGGCTCGCGACCGTCGTCGGTGTCCTCGCCCTCTGGTCGCACGCACCCCCACCGCCCGAGCTTCCGCCCGGCACGCCCGCGTTCGTCCTGCGCGCGCAGCAGCCGCACACCGTCACCGTCGTCGAGGTCGTCGACTTCGAGTGCCCGTACTGCCGGATGCTCCAGGCGAAGGTCACCGAGGCGATCACGAAGTCCGGCGTGACGGCGCGCATCGAGCGCCACATGATGCCGCTCCCGCGCCATCCGCACGCGATGCCCGCCGCCCTCGCCTACTGCTGCGCGGACCGCCAGGGCAAGGGCGCCGCGATGGCCGAGGCGCTGTTCACGGCGCCGGAGGACTCGATGACGCCCGAGGGCTGCGAGGAGCTCGCGGTCAAGGTCGGCTGCGATCGCGACCAGTACCGGCGCGACCTGCCGCTCGCCGTGGGCCGCGTGGCCGTGGAGTCGATCGAGGCGCGCGCCGCGGGCGTGAAGTCGCTGCCGACCGTGTTCGTCGGGGGGGAGCAGCTCGTCGGCGCCGCGGCGTCGACCGATGACCTGGTCGCGATGATCAAGCGCGTGAAGTAGGCCCGCCGCTAGTTCTTCGCGTTCGCCGACTGCAGCAGGTGCGTGCGGATCAGCTCGTCGAGATCGCCGTCGAGCACGGCGTCGACGTTCGACGTCTTCATCTCGGTGCGGTGGTCGTTGACCTGCTGGTAGGGGAACAGCACGTAGCTGCGGATCTGCGAGCCCCACTCGATCTTGAGCCGCGACTTCGCCTCCGCGTGCGCCTTCTCCTCGCGCTTCGCGAGCTCGTACTCGTACAGCTTCGCGCGCATCATCTTGAACGCTCGGTCCTTGTTCGCGTGCTGGCTGCGCTCGTTCTGGCACTGAACGACGAGGCCCGTCGGGAGGTGGGTGATGCGCACGGCCGAGTCGGTCTTGTTGACGTGCTGGCCGCCGGCGCCGCCCGCGCGGTACGTGTCGATCCGGAGATCGATGTCCTTGATGTCGACCTCGATGTCGTCGTCGATATCGGCAGTCACGAGCACGGCCGCGAACGAGGTCTGGCGCCGACCTGCGCCGTCGAACGGCGACACGCGGACGAGCCGGTGCACGCCGTTCTCCGCCTTGAGCAGGCCGTAGGCGTAGTCGCCGGTGACCACGAACGACGCGCTCTTGATGCCAGCCTCCTCGGCGGGTGATTCCTCGACGACCTCGGCCTTCCAGCCCTTGCGGTCGCAGTAGCGGATCAGCATGCGCATCAGCATCTGCGCCCAGTCGGAGGCATCGACACCGCCGGCGCCCGCGGTGATCTGGACGATCGCGCCGCCCGGATCGAGCTCGCCAGAGAGCATGCGCTTGAACTCGAGCTCCTCGAGCTGCTTCTTGATCGCGGTGACGGCGCCTTCGGCTTCCCTCGCCGAGTCCTCGTCGCTCATCTCGACCGCGAGCTCGAGCAGCGTCTCGCCGTCGGAGAGCGCGCGGACCTGCGCGTCGTAGGTGGCGATGACCTGCTCGAGGCCCTTCTTGGCCTTGAGGAGCGCCTGCGCCTTCTTCTGATCGTCCCAGAAGTTCGGACGCGCCGCGATCGAGTCGAGCTCCTCGATCTTCAGACGCTTCGCATCGACGTCAAAGTAACCCCCGGAGCTCCGAGACCTTGGTCCCGAGCTCCTTCAGTTGCGCCTTGACCGCGCCGACATCGATTGTCTCGATCGCCATGACGGCGACGTGTTTAGCACAGTCGGTCAGCGTGCGACGCGCGACGTGCGGAGCTGCACGAGGTTGCCCTCGCCGAGCGCCACCGGGTACTCGCCGGTGAAGCAGGCCGAGCAGTACCCGTCCCCGCCCACCGAGGCGATCATCGCGTCGTGCGAGAGGTACGCGAGGGTGTCGCTCGTGACGTATCGCCCGATCTCCTCGACGGTGTGCGACGCGGCGACCAGCTCGCTGCGGTTCGGCGTATCGATGCCGTAGAAGCACGGGTGCGTGGTCGGCGGCGCGCTGATCCGCATGTGGACCTCGCGGGCGCCGGCGTTGCGCAGCATCTTGACGATCTTGCGCGACGTGGTGCCGCGGACCAGCGAGTCATCGACGACGACGACCTTCTTGCCGTCGACGATCGAGCGCACCGGTGACAGCTTCAGACGCACGCCGAAGTGGCGGATCGACTCCTGCGGCTCGATGAACGTGCGGCCGACATAGTGGCTGCGGATCAGGCCCATCTCGAACGGGATGCCGCTCTGCTTCGAGTAGCCGATCGCGGCGGGCACGCCGGAGTCAGGGACGGGGATGACCACGTCGGCGTCGACGGGGTGCTCCTGCGCGAGCGCCATGCCCATCTTCTCTCGCGCGCGGTACACGCTCTTGCCGTTCACGAGGCTATCGGGGCGCGCGAAGTAGACGTGCTCGAACACGCAGAACGTCTGCTTCTCGGGCATCTCGTTGACGAGACGATGCGAGGTCATCCCGCCCTTCTCGACGACGACGATCTCGCCGGGCTCGACCTCGCGGATGAACTCCGCCTCGATCAGATCGAAGGCGTTGGTCTCGCTCGACAGCACGAACGAGCCCTTGAGCCGGCCGATGCACAGCGGCCGGAACCCGTTCGGATCGCGGACGCCGAACATCTTCTCGTCGCTGGTCAACAGAACGAGCGAGTACGCGCCGCGCACCCGCTTGAGCGCCGCCTGGAGCTTGCCGAGGGCATCAGGCTCGCGGGCCTTCGCCATCAGGTGGACGATCACCTCGGTGTCGCTCGAGGTCTGGAAGATCGAGCCCTGGGCCTCGAGCTCGGCGCGGAGCTCGTGGGCGTTCACGAGATTCCCGTTGTGGGCGATGGAGATCTGCCCGCCCGAGTACTCGAACACGAACGGCTGGGCGTTCCGCAGCTCCGAGCTCCCCGCGGTCGAGTAGCGGACGTGGCCGATGGCGGTCCGGCCCGGCAGGGTCGCCAGGACCTCGCGGTCAAAGGCGTCGGAGACCAGGTCCATGGCCACGTGGCGCCGGAGCCGCCCGTCCTCGGCGGCTACCAGGCCAGCGGACTCCTGCCCGCGGTGCTGGAGGGCGTGCATGCCCAGGTACCCGATGTTCGACGCCTCGTCGTGCCCATGGATGCCGAAGACACCGCACATGGCGCCCTAACTACCACGCGGGGGTGATCGCCAGTAGCAAACTTGTGGATCTGACCGAGTTGGCTTACCTTTTTCGGCGACGTGCCACGTCTCCTCTGGCGCGATGCACAAGGCATCGAGGGCTCACTAGATCTCGCTTCCACCGAGATCAGGGTAGGCCGCGCCATGGACTGCGCGATCCGCACCGATGACGCGATGGTGTCGCGCCATCACGCGCGCATCTTCTGGGGCGGCGGCGGCTACGTGCTCGAGGATCTGTCGTCGGCAAACGGCGTCTACTTCCAGGAGCAGCGGGTGCAGAGCCACCTGTTCAAGCACGGCGATGCCGTGCGCTGCGGAAGCCTGTGGCTGCGGTTCGTCGATGTCGCCGCGGCCGGCGCGAGTGCGAGCCCGAGCGCCAGCGCGGGCCCCGCCCCGTCGAGCCCGGGCACGCCGATGATGCAGCACCCCGGCATGGGCGCGATCGCACCCGCGGGCCCCACCGGTCACGTCAGCGCGGTGAATCCGTCGTCGCTGCCGAACTCGCACAACATCCCCGGCCTGGCGCCGGCGGCGATGACCGCCGAGTCGGATGCCGAGATCCGCGTCCTGCGCCGCCGCGTCGAGCAGCTCCAGACCGAGCTCCGCGTGTACCGCACGAACAAGTTCAATCAGGACACCGCGCGCCGGATGGAGGATCTCGAGAACGATCTCTCGACGATCGAGATCGAGCGCGACAACCTCAAATCACGGCTCGAGCGCAACGAGCAGCTCCAGTCGACGGAGGGAGCGAGCGTCAAGGTGCGCCGCGCGCTCGAGATCGCGGCCGCGACCGCGGAGACCTCGGCGTCGCTCAATGATCTTCTGTCGAGCCTGCGTATCGAGGTGATGGCGGCCGAAGGCGAGTTCGAGCAGTTCTCGACGCAGCTGCCGCGCGCGAGCTTCGAGCTGATCCGCCAGTCGCTCAAGGAAGCGGCCGGGCACTGCGATGCCGCGCGCGAGCTGCTCCGCAAGCTGCGCGAAGTCGCCGACTGATCGCTAGAGGTTCGGGAAGTACTCGAGCCCGAGGTAGAGCGCGCCGTGCGCGAGGGTCAGGAACGCGGCCATCCACAGGGTCGCCATCAGGCCCTGGATCTCGATCCACGTCTTCTCGGACTTCCGCTTCGCTTTGAGCTTTGCGAACAGTGCGACGGTGCCGAGGAGGAACAGCATGTTCACGACGAACGGCATCACGAAGCCGGCGACGCCGAGCGTGGCGAGGTTCAGGATCGGCGTGAGCAGCCAGTAGACGCCGGTGTTGAGCAGCGCGAACACGAGCGCGATCAGCGGGGTTGCCCACTTGTTGTGGATGACGACCTTGGGGTTCTTCTTGGCGGCCACGAAGAACACGACGCCGAACACCACCAGCCGGATCGCCAGCTTGATCAGCACAACCACCGCGGGGCTCATGAGGGCAGCATGACACGCGGATCTCCAAGGTTCTAGGACACTTGGACCTCCCCAAATGTATGGGTGTGATTACACTCACTCGACAACTGTCGCCGTTCGATTACATTTGAGGCATGGTCGCTCGACTCCTGGCTCGTACGACGGCGAAAGCCCGACGGCGCAGGGATGACCTCTGGATCGCGCTGTCGTCGCTGACCGCCGCCATGCTCGCGCTCCCGTTCGCGCAGAACAGCTGGAATGGCCCCGAGGTCGCCTCGGTGCTCGCGCTCTCGGCGACCGCGATGCTCGCAGGTCAGCGCTGGGCGATCGCCCCCGTGGTGATCGCCCAGCTCCTGCTCGTCCCGACCCTCGTGCCGCGCGCCTTTGTCGGAGGCCACCTCGGCATCGCCGCGGTGCACCTGCTCTCGATCGCGATGCTCGTTCCTGGCCTCCTCGCGATGCGTCGCGCCGCCGCCGCGCTGGTGCTTCTCAGCGGCTGGGAGCGCACGCGGCAGAAAGTGCGTCGCCTCCACTTCGCGCTGATCTTCGCGCTCACCCTGGTCGGGCTCCTCCCGTTCCTGTGAGACATCGATGTCGCGGCGCCTGCCGATCGAGGCGGAGCGCGGAGGGTGCGCACCGCGATTCCCGCACGTTGCGCGTGGCGCGATGCTTGCTGACTCCCGATGCATGTCCGTCCGCACCACCGCTCTCGTCGTGCTCCTCACCGCCTGTAGCCCGCCGGATCCGGAACCACCGGATGCGATGCCCGACGGGCCCGACATCCAGCGCACGCAGGTGCTGAGCTACAAGGCACTCGCGAACCCGGATCTCGATCTGCTGTTCGTGATCGACGACTCGCCGTCGATGGTCGACAAGCAGGTCGCGCTCAAGGCCGCGTTCCCGATGCTCGTGGCGCAGCTGTCATCGGTGAGCGGTGGCGTGCCGAACCTGCACCTCGGCGTGGTCAGCTCCGACATGGGCACCAAGGGCAGCGCGGTGTCGGTGCCGGGCGCGTCGATCGGAGCGATCGGCAACGGTGGCTGCTCCGGTACCGGCAAGGACGGCGTGCTGCAGCTCGGCGGTGCCACGCTGATGAACGGCGACCGGTTCGTGAAGCTCGACCGCCAGGGCGGCAAGAACTTCGCCGGCACGCTCGAGGACACGTTCTCGCAGATGGCGTCGCTCGGCGCCGTGGGCTGCGGGTTCGAGCAGGATCTCCATGCGATGCGAAGGTCCCTCGAGGCCGGCGTCAATGCCGGCTTCCTGCGCGACAGCGCGAACCTCGCGGTGGTGGTGCTGACCGACGAGGACGATTGCTCGATCCTCGATCCCGCCGTGCTCGGGCTCGACCAGGTCGCGTATGGCCCGCTGCAGTCGTTCCGCTGCTTCCGCTTCGGCGTCGAGTGCGC
Organism: Haliangiales bacterium; assembly: GCA_038203335.1. Classification (GTDB taxonomy): domain Bacteria; phylum Myxococcota_A; class Polyangia; order Haliangiales; family Haliangiaceae; genus JABFXX01. The sequence goes on from JBBRED010000037.1 coordinate 27,391, forward strand.
GCCGGATACGGTCAACGAGATCGGCATCAAGATGGGATGCAAGCCGCGCGCGGCCTCGACCTTCATCGAAGACACGGCGCCGTTCAAGACCGCGCTGCTCGCGGCAAAGGGCGGCGACGCGCGCAAGGTCTCGTTCGGCGTGTTCGGCGGCACGTCCGCGCTACCGATCGAGGTCGAGACGCGCCTCCCTCCCGGTGGCGGCACCCCGGTCACCGCGCTCAAGCACTCGTGCGACTACGCGGTGGTCGGCACGGGAAGGAACGCCGTCGCCGATCCTCCGATCCGCCTGCAGGCGCTCGCGGCCTCGATCGGCGCGAACGGAACGGTGACGTCGGTGTGCGCGAACGACCTCACGCCCGCCGCGATCGAGATCGGTCAGGGCATCAAGCGACTGATCGGCGATACCTGCCTGACGCGCGCGGTGCAGGCGGAGACCTGCCTCGTCGTCGAGACCAGGGACAGCGCGCCGACCGCACCGGCCACGATCGCGCCGTGCGCCACGGGCGCGGGCGGCCTGTGCTACGCGATCGCCGACGACGCGACCTGCCTCGGCGGACCGCACAAGCGCCTGTCGATCACGCGCAGCGACGCTCCGGCGGCGGACGCGTGGATCACGATGTCGTGCGCGCAGTGAGCTAGACGACGAACAGGTAGATGACGCTCGCCGCGACGGCGGTGAACACGGCGAAGCCGATCGCGATCCACAGCGGACGCCGATCGCGCTTCGCCGGCGCGGGCGCGAACTGGTCCGAGCCCACCACCGATTGCGCCCACACGCTCGCGTTGTGGTCCACACGGTCCGGCACCAGCTGGCTCGTCGACATCTCCATCGTCGGATCCTTGTCGACGCGCTTCCCCATCGGCTCTCGCAGTCTATAGGATCGACGCCAGGGGTGCGCGCGATACCGACAGGGTCGAGGTCGAGTCCGCTGGATCCGCTGCGCGCGGGTGCCGCGATCGAGAATGCGTTGGATCGCGAGGAGATCTTCGAGCTGCTCCTGCGCGCCGCACGCAGCCGGCTCGAGCTCGCGGCGCTGCTGATCGTGCAGCCGCACGCGCTGCGCGGGTGGCGCGTGCTCGCCGCGCCCGGCTACGGCACCGTCGGCGCCGAGACGCTCGAGCTGCCGCGGAACATCCCGGCGTTCGAGACCGCGATCGCGGTGACGTCGCCCTCGGTCGGCCCGCTCGCCACCGGCGAGGAGTTCGTGGACGGCCTGCTCGAGGTGCTGGGCGGGCGCACGCGGTGCGCGCTCGTGCTGCCGATCTGCGTGCGCATGCAACCGATCGCACTGCTCGTCGGGCACCGTGGCGAGGCGGTGTTCACGCCATCGGAGATCGCGGATCTGTTCCCGCTCGTCGATGCGGCGGATGAAGCGCTCGCGCGCGTGCTCTCCACCCGTGCGCGCACCGCGGCGGGACGCGCACCGAGCCGCGCCGAGACAAGCCTCGAGTACGAGCTCGAGATCGTCGACGATCCGGGGCCTGCGGGCCGGCGCGCCGCGTTGCCGGGGTTGCGCGCGGATGGCGCGTGGCAGGCGCTCGCCGACACCATCCGCGAGCTGATCCGCGATGGCGTCGACGGCGGTGATCCGGGCGAGGACGAGCAGCTCGAGCTGCTGCTGGAGCTCGGAACGCTCGAGGACGGAAAGCTCGGCCGACCCGAGGCCGCGATCGAGGCGTGGCGAGGTGCGCAGACCATCGACGGCAGCGATGACCGTGTCCTCGACTCGCTCGAGGCGCTGTTCGCGAAGCAAGGTCGCTGGCTCGAGTGCGTGGAGCTGCTCGACAAGCGCGCGGCGCTGGCCGAAGACCACGGACCGCGCACGATGATGCTGCTCAACCTCGCCGCGATCGCCCACGAGCACCTCGGCGATCCGGGGCGTGCGGTAGAGGCGTACGAGAGGGTCGTCGCGATCGAGCCCGGTCATCCGATCGCCGCGGCGCAGCTCGAGCACCTGTACGCCGCGCGCCACGAGTGGGAGCCATTGGCAGCACAGATGCTCGACCGCGCATCGCGCGAGCCCGACGCCGCGGCGAGCATCGCGGCGCTCGCCGACGTGGCGGAGGTCTACGAGCACAAGGTCGGCGACGCGCGCGCCGCGCTGCTCGTGTGGCTCACGGTGCTGCGGCGCGAGCCGACGCGACCGCGGCTGCTCGAGGAGATCGAGCGCCTCGCGCTGGCGGCGAGTGCGTGGGAGGAGGTCGTCGGCGAGGCGGCCGCCGCGGCGGAGTCGCTCGAGAGCACCGGGCCGGCGATCGCGGCGGCGGTCTGGCAGATGATCGGACGCTGGTCGCGCGACCGGCTCGCCGATCGCGACGCCGCGATCCGCGCGTTCGAGCGCGCCCTGCGGCTCGAGCCCACGGCCCCCACGCTCGCGAGCGAGCTCAACGCCGAGCTCGGCGAGCTCCACGAGGCCCTTCCCGCGCTCGCGATCGAGTACTACGCGGCGGCGCTCGAGGGACAACCCGAGGCCACGCCGATCCTCGTCGCCCTGCATCGCCTCTACCTCGCCACCCAGGCGTGGGAGGAGCTGGCCGAGCTGGTGCCGCGGTTGATCGATGCCCTCGCACCGTCGACGACGGTCGCGGTGATCGTGGATCTCCACGTCGAGCTCGGCGGCGTGCTCGCGGATCACCTGGATCGACCGGACCTCGCGGTCGGCGCGTTTCAGGACGCGCTCGCGCTCGATCCGAAGCACACCGAGGCGCTACGCCGGATCGCCGCGGTCTACGAGGCCACGGGGCAGGCCGAGGCGCTGCTCGAGGTCACCGAGGCCGAGGTCGATGCGGCGACGCCGGAGATCCGGGCGCGACGCTATGCCGACATCGCGGCGGCGTGGCACGAGCACGGACGGTTCGATCGCGCGGCGGCGGCATGGCACAAGCTGCTCGCGCTCGATCCGAGGAGCGCCGCGGCGCAACAGGGCCTCGGACGGACGCTGCGCGGCGATGGCCAGTGGCTCGAGCTGGTGGGTGCGCTGCGAGCGCAGGTCGTGCTGGCGCCCGGCGGCTACGATCGTCTCGTGCTGCTCGAGCTGGCCGAGGTGCTCGAGACCCGGCAAGGTGACCTCAGCGGCGCGACCGCCGCGCTCGACGAGATCATCGCGCGCGACCCCGGTGATCCGGCCGCGCTCGACGCGCTCGCCCGGCTCCACGACCGCGCCGGGCGGTTGCGACCGGCGCTCGAGGCGCTCGATGCGTTGCTCGCGCAGACCACCGATCCGAAGGCGCGGGCAGATCTCCTGCAGCGCGTGGGTCAGGTCCACCTCGCCGCGCGCGACGCCGCGGCCGCGCGCCTCTCGCTCGTGCAATCGCTCGCGATCGACAAGGACAACCCGCGCGCGCGCGAGGCGATGGCGCGCGTACATCTGCAGCAAGGCGAGCTGGTCGCGGCCGGCGACGAGCTGCTGCGCGCTGCTCGCCTGCATTCCACCCGCGACGACATCCTGCGCTGCCTCGCGGATGCGGCGTGGCTCTACCGGCATCGCGTCGGCGATTCGGAGCGCGCGCGCGAGTGCCTCCATCGGATCCTCGAGATCGAGCCGGCGCACGCCGATGCGAAGCAGGCGCTCGCGGAGCTCATGCACGACAACCACGAGTGGGAGTCGCTGTGGCCTCACCTCGAGGCGCAGGTCGCCGCGGCGCGCAGGGATGATGCGATGGCGGCCGCCGATCGCGCCGAGGTCTACACGAAGGCGGCGCGCTGCGCGGTCGAGCTTGGAAGGTTCCCGGTGGCGATGGAGCTCTACGAGCTGGCGCTCGGGCTCGCGCCGGGCGCAACGACCTTGATCGAGCGCGCCGAGGCGCTGTACCGCGCGGCCTCGCTCGAGGCCGCGGCCCTGTCCTTCCAGACCGTCGCGACCACGCCGAACCTCGAGCGTGCGCAGCGGATCGCGGTGTATCGGCGGCTCGCGCAGATCCAGACCGAGCTCGGTCGGACCCAGGCCGCGCAGCAATCGCATGGCAAGGTGCTCGATCTCGATCCCACCAACGCGGCGACACTCGAGGAGCTGGCGGAGCTGCACCTCGCCGGGGGGCGCTACGACGATGCGATCGCGAGCCTCCGTGCACTGGCGGACGCGGTCCCTGCGAAGCGCCCCGCCCTGCTCGAGCAGATCGGCGACCTCTATCGCCATCAGCTGAAGAACCCGGCGCGCGCGACCTCGACGTACCTCGATGCGCTCGAGCTCGATGCGGGCAACCGGCGCGTCCTCCAGCGCTTGCTCGATCTCCAGTCCGCGGAGAAGCAATGGACGCGCGCGGTGGAGACCATCGGTAAGTTCCTCGAGCACGAGACCGATCGGCCGCGCCGCGGTGCGTACTACCTGGCGCGCGCCGAGATCCGGCGCACCGAGCTGCGCGAGACGCCCGGCGCGCTCGCGGACTACGAGCTCGGGCTCGACGACCTGCTCTCGGAGGAGCCGCTGCGACCCGCGACCCGACAGCGCGCGCTCGCGGTGTTTCATCAGATCGAGGTCATCCTCACGCCGGAGAAGGACTGGAAGACGCTCGAGCAATCGTATCGCCGGATGATCAAGCGGATGCCGGCGGGCGATCCGGTGATGATCGCGCTGTGGCACGCGCTCGGCGAGCTCTGCCGCTCGCGCCTCGAGCACGTGCAGAGCGCGATCCAGGCGTTCGAGGTCGCGCACTCGCTCGATCCCGACAAGGCGCCGATGCGCGGGAGGATCCTCGCCGATCTGTACGCGCGGATCGGCGCGACCGAACCGGTCTCGCGGCTCGCCGAGGCCGCGCCGACCAGCCCCGAGGCGTATCGCGCGCTCGTGACCACGAGCCTCGCGGCGAACCACATCGACGAGGCGTGGTGCGCGGCGCGCGCGCTGGTGGTGCTCAAGCACGCGAACTTCGACGAGGAGCTGCTGTACCGGAAGTATCAGCCGCACGAGGTCAAGAAGGCGAAGGGCGTGCTCGACGAAGCGGCGTGGCAGCACGTGCGCCACCCTGACGAGGATCGCGTGATCAGCGCGATCTTCTCGATCGTCTGGAGCAGCCTCGTCGCGCTGCGCGCCGGCTCGCCGAAGAGCTTCGATCTACGCCCCAGGGAGCGTCTCCCGATCGAGGACGATCCGCGCGTGGTCGCGAAGATCTTCCGCCATGCTGCGCGCCTGCTCGACGTGGCGCTGCCCGACGTGTACCCGCAGCCGCGGCGCCCGGGCGGCTTGCTGCTCGCGAACTGCGTCGACAAGGGCCGGCTCGCGCCCGCCGTGATCATGGGCCGCGACATGATGACGGGCTACCGCGACACGCAGATCGCCTCGGCGGTCGGAGCGATGCTCGCGCTCCTGCGCCCGAGCTACTACCTGAAGCTCACGATGTCGACGGTGGAGGAGCTCGAGGCCGCCGTCTCCGCCGCCGCGTTGCTGGTGGGCCGCAAGGTCGGCAGGCCCGAGCTCGAGCCCCTCGTCAGCGTGTTCGCGCCCGCGATCAAGCAGGGACTGACGCGCCCGACCGCCGAGACCTTGCTCGCGCTCGTCGAGCGGCTGCCGGCGCAGCTCGATCTCGCGCGCTGGCGCACGGCCGTGGACGCCACCGCGCAGCGCTGCGGCCTGCTGGTCTCCGGCGAGCTCGCCGCCGCGTATCGCATGACGCCCGATCTGATCGCCTGGTCGGTGTCGCCGGGGTACTTCGCTGTGCGCGCCCAGCTCGGCGTCACCGTGCGCTAGGCCCCGTGCAATGCGCACGCGGCTCGTCGTCGCGATGTTCGCCCTCGCGTCGCGAGAAGCACCACCAGCAGCAGCGCGAGCCAGCGGTGGGCCTTCGCCCACGTCATCTCAACCGACCCAGTCGCGCGCGTTCTTGAACATCTTCATCCACGGGCTGTGGTTGAAGGTCCAGTCGCGCGGGCGCCACGACATCTGCGCCGAGCGGAACACGCGCTCCGGGTGCGGCATCATGATCGTGCAGCGACCATCGGCGGTGGTCAGCGAGGCAATGCCGGCCGGCGAACCGTTCGGATTCGCGGGATACGTGGTCGCCGTGGCGCCGGCGCCATCGACGTACCGCGCCGCGACCAGGCCCGAGCGCTCGAGCGCCGCGGTCTGGTCGGCGGTCAGCTCGGCGCGGCCCTCGCCGTGCGCGTTCGCGACCGGGATCCGCGAGCCGGCCATGCCGCGGAAGAAGATCGACGGGCTGTCCTGGATGCCGAGGAGCACGAGGCGCGCCTCGAACTGCTCGGAGCGATTGCGCACGAACCGCGGCCAGTGGCTCGCGTTCGGGATCTGGTCCGCGAGGTCGGCGAGCATCTGGCAGCCGTTGCAGACCCCGAGGAGGAACGTGTTGTCACGGGCGAGGAAGCGAGCGAGGGCGTCCTTCGCGCGCGCGTTGTACCGGAACGTGGCGGCCCAACCGCGGCCGGCGCCGAGAACGTCGCCGAACGAGAAGCCGCCGCAGGCGACGGCGCCGCGGAAGTCGGCGAGATCGACGCGGCCCTCGATCAGATCGGTCATGTGGACGTCAACGGCATCGAAGCCGGCGTGCGTGAACGCCGCCGCCATCTCGATCTGACCGTTGACGCCCTGCTCGCGCAGGATCGCGACGCGCGGGAACGGCCCCTTCGGCGGTGGACCGCCGGGACCGCCCGAAGGCGCCGGGTTCGGATCGAACGTCAGGTGCGCGGTGAGGCCGGGCGCCGCGGGATCGATGCGCGTCGCGTGCTCCTCGTGCGCGCACGCCGGGTCATCGCGCAGCGCGGCCATCTGGTGAGAGAGCTGCGACCAGCGGGCGCGCAGCGCGTGGCGTGTGTCGTCGATGATATTCGCGGCACCGTGGCGCACGCGGATCGTGCTACCGGCGAGCGCGCGGCCGATGGGAACGACGCGCGCCCCGGCGGTGGCCAGCGCGGTCGTGACGCCGGCGACGTTCGCCGTGACGACCTCGACGATCGCGCCGAGCTCCTCGGCGAACAGCGCGGCGAACGGATCTGGGTGGACGGCGGTGGTGTCGAGCTCGAGCGCGAGGCCCGATGCGAACGCCATCTCGAGCGCGGCGACGATCAGGCCGCCGTCGGAGCGATCGTGATACGCGGTGAGCAGCTGCTTCGCGAGCAGGCCCTGCAACGCGGCGAACACGGCGCCGAGGCGCTTCGCGTCGTCGAGGTCGGGTGGGATGTCGCCGAGCTGGCCGAACACCTGCGCGAGACACGAGCCGCCGAGGCGTCCCTGCCCCGCTCCGAGATCGACGAGCAGCAGCTCGTGACCATCGCCGCGCATCTCCGGCGTCACGGCCTTCGTGACATCGGTGACGGGACCGAACGCGGTGACCACGAGCGTGACCGGTGAGACCACGGAGCGCGTGGACGCGGGTGCGCTCCTCGGCGGCGTTGCGGCGACATAGGGCATGACGCCCGGCCCTCCCGCGATGCGAACCGCGATCGAGTCCGCCGCGGAGACGGCGCCGGCGATCTGGAGGTCGGCCGCGATCTCCGCACGCAGGTCGCCGGTCGGCGCCGGCGCGCCCTTCATGCGCGCGAGCTCCTCGAGATCGAGCTGCTTCTGTGCGACGCGCTCCATCGCGGCGAGCTGCGCATCGACGTCGTCGTCGCTCGGCGGCGCGACCGTCACCGGCGTCGACGCTGCGAGCTCGGCGAGCGCATCGGCCGCGCTCACCGCGGGCTTCACCGTCGCCGGCAGCGGCGGCGCGGCCCAGACCGTGCGCATCGACATCGAGTCCTTGCCGACCGGAATGCCGATGCCGAGTGCGATCGCGGTCTCGCTCGCGGCGCGCACGCCGGCGTAGAGCCGCGCGTCCTCGCCCGGGTGTCCCGCGGCGGCCATCCAGTTACACGACAGCTTGATCCGCGACAGATCGCCGATCGGCGCGCCCGCGAGGTTCGTGATCGCCTCGGCGATCGCGAGGCGCGACGCGGCCGCGGCATCGAGCAGCGCGACCGGCGGTCGCTCGCCGATCGCCATCACCTCACCGGCGTGGGTATCGAAGCCCGCGAGCGTCAGGGCGCAATCGGCGACCGGCACCTGGAACCGACCGACCATCGAGTCGCGCGAGATCATGCCGCCAACCGTACGGTCGCCGATCGTGACGAGGAACGTCTTGTCGGCGACGGCCGGGAGGCCGAGCACGCGGTGCAGAGCGTCGGCGACGGTCGCGGTGCCGAGATCGATCTTCGCGCGCGCGGGGGCGATGGTCTCGGCGCGCCGGGTCATCCGCGGCGCCTTGCCGAGCACGACCTCGAGCGGCAGGTCGACCGGGGCGGCCCCCCCGCGGCGATCGCCAACGGTGAGCCGAGGCTCCGACGTCGCGATGCCGAGCTGCGCCCACGGAGCGCGTTCGCGAGCGCACAGCGCGCCGAACTCGGCGACGCGCACCGGATCGATCGCGAGCACGTAGCGCTCCTGCGCTTCGTTGCACCACAGCTCGAGCGGCGACAGGTCCGGCTCGCCGGTCGGAATCTCGCGGAGCTCGAGCTTCGCGCCGAGGCCCGCGTCGTTGACGAGCTCCGGCATCGCGTTCGACAGGCCACCCGCGCCGACATCGTGGATCGAGAGGATCGGGTTCTTGTCGCCGAGCGCCCAGCAGCGGTCGATGACCTCCTGGCAGCGCCGCTCGATCTCGGCGTTGTCGCGCTGGACCGACGCGAAGTCGAGATCCTCGGCCGAGGCACCCTGCGCGAGCGAGCTCGCCGCACCGCCGCCGAGGCCGATCAGGAACGCGGGACCGCCGAGCACGATCAGCGCGGCCCCATCGGGCACCTTCGCCTTCTCGACGTGACCGGGGCGCACCGAGCCGATGCCGCCGGCGAGCATTACGGGCTTGTGATATCCGCGCACCACGCCCTGCGCCTCGGGGTGCTCGTAGGTGCGGAAGTAGCCGAGGATCGCGGGGCGACCGAACTCGTTGTTGAATGCGGCGCCGCCCAGCGGACCGTCGAGCATGATGTCCAGCGCGGTCGCGATGCGCGCCGGCGAACCGACCCACTGCGTCGCCTCGGGCTCCCACGGCTCGAGTGCGCCGGGGATGCGCAGGTCGGAGACGGTGAAGCCGACGAGCCCTGCCTTCGGCTTACCGCCGCGGCCGGTCGCGCCCTCGTCGCGGATCTCGCCGCCGGATCCGGTCGCGGCGCCGGGGAACGGCGAGATCGCGGTCGGGTGGTTGTGGGTCTCCACCTTGCCGAGGATGTGCACCGGCTCGGAGACGCCGGCGTAGACGTTGTCGGCCTCGCGCGGGAAGAACCGCATCGCGGTCGAGCCTTCGATCACCGCCGCGTTGTCCTTGTACGCGGACAGCGTGCCCGCCGGGCTCGCCGCATGCGTGCGCTTGATCAGCGCGAACAGCGACGCGGCCTGCTTCGCGCCATCGACGAACCACTCCGCGTTGAAGATCTTGTGGCGGCAGTGCTCGCTGTTCGCCTGCGCGAACATCATCAGCTCGACGTCGGTGGGATCGCGGCCGAGCTCGCCGTACCGCGTCACGAGGTACTCGATCTCGTCTTCGGCGAGCGCGAGGCCGAGCCGCGTGCTCGCGGCGCGCAGGGTGGCCTGACCGTCGGCGCCGAGCGCCACGAACGCGAGCGGCCGCGCCTCGCCCGGAGGGGCGAGCACGCGAGCGAGATCCGCCTCGCGCGCGATCACGCTCTCGGTCAGCCGATCGGCGAGCACGGCGCCGACCGCCGCGACGTCGCCGGTGCCGGTGATCGAGTACGCGATCGCGCGCTCGATGCGCGTGACGGCCGTGAGACCGCAGACGTGCGCGATGTCGGTCGCCTTCGAGGACCACGGCGACGTGGTGCCGACGCGCGGCGTGACCCACACCGTCTGCGTCGCGAGGGCAACCACCGCGCTCGCGTCACGGGGGCCGTACGCGAGCATCTGCTCGAGCTGCGCCTGCTCCGGCGCGGTCAGGGGCCGCGCGACCGCGACGAGGTGCGTCCAGCGCGCGCTGATGCCGGTGACGCCGGCGACCACCGCGCGGACCTTCGCGAGTGCGCGGGCTTGCCGTGCCGCGCTGAGAGCTGCGCGGCCGGCGAGGATGATCACGCGGCCCCCAGAGCCT
>JBBRED010000038.1:0-34974 GCA_038203335.1 Haliangiales bacterium
CACGCCGGTGCCGCGGCGGCTGCCGACCGACGACCTCGTCGAGGCCGCGCCGACGCCGTCGTGGGCGGTGCCGCCCGTGGCGACGCAGGGCGCGCCGGAGAAGTCGGGGTCGCTGATCTTGCCGGCGCCGATGCCGCTGTCGTCGGCGCGCCACGCGGCGGTGACCTACACGCCCACCGCGGGGATCGCCATCGCCGCGCCGCCGCGCCGGTCGTACCGGGTCGTCGGGATCACGGCCGCGCTGCTGATCGGCGTCGGCGTGCTCGTGTTCATGGTCACGAACCGCTCGCATCCCGAGCCTTCGCTGCCCGAGCCAGCGCCGGTCAATCGCGGCATCACCGCGACGCCGATCGACGAGCCGGCGAAGCCCGTGGAGCCCGCGAAGAGCGCCCAGCCACTGGCGGTCGACCCGAAGTCCGCGGACCCGAAGGTCGTGGACCCGAAGTCCGCGGACCCGAAAGTCGTCGAGCCGAAGGCCGCGGACCCGAAGGTCGCGGACCCGAAGGTCATGGACCCGAAGACCACCGTGAAGGTCGCGGACTCGAAGGTCGTGGACCCGAAGTCCACCGTGAAGGCTGCGGACCCGAAGGTCGTGGACCCGAAGGCTGCAAAGGGCACCGAGCCCAAGCCGAAGACCAAGACCGGCGGCAAGACGAAGCCGGCCTGCACCGATCCGCTCGACTGCCAGTTCTGACCGGCGTCCGCAGCGTGCGCGCCGACGGCAGATCCGGCGCCATCGAGTGATCACGCACTTGGCGATCGCACGTTGTCCAAGTTGAAAGCGTCCCCTTTCGGACGCCTTTCGGACGCCCTTTCGGACGCTTTCGGACGAGGCCCTGCCGGACACGGCGCGCATCGAGTGATCACGGACTTGGCGATCGCAAGTTGTCCAAGTTGAAAGCGTCCCCAACTTCGTCAACTCCGGACGGGATACGATACGGCGCGTGCGACGGTCTGCTCGGCTCTCCGTCCTGATCGCCGCGGCTCTAGCCGCCGGTGCCGGGCGCGCGAGCGCGGACAATGCGGCGGATGCGGCGGCGCTGTTCGACCGCGGGCGCGCACTGGCGAAGGAGGGCAATCACGCCGAGGCGTGTCCGTTGTTCGAGCAGAGCCTCGCGCTGCTGCCGGCGCTCGGGACCGAGCTCAACCTGGCGCTGTGCTGGACCGCGGTCGGGCGGCTGGTCGATGCGGCGGCGCTGTTCGATGGGCTGATCGCGAAGACCGCGGGGCCGGATCAGGCGAAGCGGCACGAGATCGTGGTGCGCGCCGCGGAGACGCTCGCGAAGCGGATTCCCACGCTGGACGTCGAGCTGCCGGTGGGCGCGTCGAGCGTGCGGATCGATGGCAAGGAGGCGATCGAAGGCCCGACGCGCGTGGACCCGGGCACGCACACGATCGAGGCAGATGGTGCCGTGAAGCAGACGGTCGAGGTGGTCGAAGGGCAACAGCAGAAGGTCGTGCTGGTCGCCGCGAGCACGAGGGAGCCGCTGCCACCACCGCCCCCGCCGGGGACGGCGCGCAGTCGGTTGCCCTGGTACGTCGGCGGCGCCGGGGTGGGCGTGCTCGTGATCGGCACGATCACCGGCGTCGTCGTGCTGAGCCGGCGCGATGCAGGGCTCGAGCACTGCGACTATGACGCGAAGGACGATCTGCACTGCGAGCCCCGCGGCGCGGAGCTGCTGGATAGCGCGCGCACGCTCTCGCACGTGACAACGGGCATGTTTGTCGTCGGCGGTGCGCTGCTCGCGACGGGCGTCGTGCTCGAGGTGCTCGAGCGCAAGAAGCATCCGGTGATCACGGGTTGGGTCGGCACCGGTGGAGCTGGACTCGCCTACGAGAGGACGTGGTGAGCGGGCGCAGCGCCGTGCTGCTCGTACTGCTCGCCGGTTGCGAGCTGTTCGCCGGCATCCCGGAGCCCGTGACCGACGGCCCGGTCGACGGCGGCGTCGATGGCGCGCCCGTCGCGTGTAGCTCGGCCGAGGAGTGCGCCGCGCCGCTGCCGCTGTGCGACCTGCCTGCCGGCGTGTGCGTGGAGTGTCTCGTGGCGAGCGACTGCACGACCCCCGCCGAGCCCGCGTGTGTCGACCACGCGTGCGCCGCGTGTACCACCGACGATCAGTGCGCCGACGGTGTGTGTTTGCTCGACGGCACGTGCGCCGCCGCGGCGCGGATCCTCTACGTCACGCCCGCGGGCATCGGTGCCGCCTGTAGCGTCCAGGCGCCGTGCTCGTTCGATACGGCGATCGGCAAGCTCTCGCTGGCGACCGACGTCATCAAGCTCGGGGCCGGCATGTACCCGCGAGCGATGACCACGACGATCGCCGCCCGCGCGGTGATCGCCGGCACGGGCGCCACGCTGGATGGGACAGGCGGCCAGGGCGGCGCGATGCTCACGGTCACGGGCGCCGATCTCACGATCATCGGCCTCGCGTTCAATGGCGTCGCGATGGGCGGCATCGCGTGCACCGACGGCGCGATCCGCCTCCACCGCGTGACGATGCAGAACGCCACGTTCGGCATGTACTCCGATCCATGCACCACCGAGATCCGCCGCTCGCGGTTCACCGGCAATGGCTTCTACGCGATGTACCTGCGCAACTCCGCCGTGACCGTCGAGAACGTCGAGGTCGTGCGCAATGGCAGCGCGCAGTTCCAGATCGCCGTGATCGTCCTCGAGAACGTGACCGGTAGCCTCGAGCACGCGACGGTCGCGTACAACGTGGCGCCCGGCGCACCGTCGGGGATCCAGTGCGCTACCAGCCCCGCGTTCACGATCAAGAGCTCGATCTTCTTCGCGAACACGATGGATGCGGCGTGCGCCGCCACGTACAGCGTCGTGGATCCGGCGTACGCCGGCGGCGCGAACAACGTGACGGTCGATCCGATGTTCGTCTCCCCGGCGACGAACGACTTTCATCTCGCGCCTGGATCTCCGGCGACGAACATCGGTGACCCGGCTTCGACGGTGACGCTCGATCTCGACGGCCAGAGCCGGCCGCAGCCAGCGGGCTCGCGCGTCGATGTTGGCGCCGACGAGATCCCGTAGTCACCGAGGAGTTCGCGGGACGTCGCGATCGCGCGACGAAGTCGACACGTGTGCGCACTAGCGTGCCGGGCATGGCCAACCACGCACTCGAGCGCATGCTCGTCATCGTTTCGCTGCTCGCCGCCGGCTGTGCCGGAGAGGATGGCGATCCCGGAATGCCGGGCACCAACGGAACGAACGGCACCGACGGAACGAACGGCACCAGCGGCTCGAACGGGAGCAACGGCACGAACGGCACGGATGCGCCGCCGCGGCTGCTCAGCTTCGCGCCCGTGATGGCGCCGACCACTGACGCCGACAAGCGCGCGGTGCTCACCGCCGCCGAGGCACTTGTCGACAACCAGGTGGTCGCGCTCCAGTACCACACCGAGGCGCGCAGCGGAGACGCGTTCGGGACAGCGGTGTTCGGCCGCATGGTCGATCAGACCGGCGCCACGATCCAGGCTTCGGATGGCTCGCCGTTCATCTCTCCGTCGAACGACTTCTCGTCGCTCCTCGACGTCAACAACACGCTCTACGAGATCACGCACTTCGAGACGCAGCCGGGCGGCATGTACATCAGCCAGCTCGCGCAAAACGCCGCCGGCGCGCTCTCGATCACGAGCACGCGCCCGGTCGACTTCTCGAGCGTGCACGGCCTGTGGAACCCGTGCGCTGGCAGCGTGACGCCGTGGAACACGCACCTCGGCTCCGAGGAGTATCCGCAGGACGCGCGCCAGACCGAGACCGCGACCACGGTCGCGCAGGTGATGGGCAGTTCCAACGTCAACATGCTCCGGTACTTCGGCGTGGATCCGGCGACGGCCACGGCGACCTCCGCGCGCGCCGTGTTCAAGCCGTACTACTACGGGTTTCCCGTCGAGGTCATCGTCGGTACCGCGGGCGCGACCACGGTCAAGAAGCACTACGCGATGGGACGCCGCGCGGTCGAGCTCGCGTACGTGATGCCGGATCGCAAGACGGTGTACATCTCCGATGACGGCACGAACGACTCGCTCCAGATGTTCGTGGCGAAGACCGCGGGCGATCTCTCCGAAGGTCGCCTATACGCCGCGCGCTGGTTTCAGACCAGCCCGACCGGCGCGCCGCACGGCACCGCGGATCTGTACTGGGTCGAGCTCGGCGCGAACGCTCGCTCGCAGGACGTGCAGGCGCTCGTCGACGGCGGCATCACGTTCTCGCAGATCTTCGATACGCAGCCACTCGCCGTCGATGGCACCTGCCCGGTGGACTACAAGTCCGTCAACGTCGACGCGGCTGCGCCGGGCGAGTGTCTCAAGCTGAAGAGCGGCATGGAGCTCGCCGCCTCTCGCCTCGAGAGCCGCCGCTACGCCGGGTACCTCGGCGCGACGACCGAGTTCCGCAAGCTCGAGGGCATCACGTACAACCCCGAGGGCCATCGCGTGTACATCGCGTTCAGCGAGCTCAACAACGGCACGGTCAACAACCACGCACGCGATCTCGGCGGTCCGAACCACGTGCGGCTCGCCGAGAACAAGTGCGGCGCGGTCTACGAGCTTTCGGTCGCGAAGGATTCGGTCATCGGAAGCGACTACGTGGCGCAGAACGCGCGCGCGCTCCTCGAGGGCATCTGGCTCCAGGACCCGGCGAACCCGAATCCGTATCCGGTGGGTAGCCCGTACGCCGGCAAGAACGAGTGCGCGGTCAGCGCGATCGCGAACCCCGACAACGTCACGTTCATTCCGCAGTACCACATGCTCCTCGTCGGCGAGGACTCGGGCTCGGAGCACCAGAACGATGCCGTCTGGGCCTACGACACGGAGACCGGTCGCCTCGATCGCATCATGACCACGCCGTACGGCGCAGAGACCACCGGCGTGTACTTCTACCCGAACCTGCGCGGCCACGCGTACATCAAGGCGCAGGTCCAGCACCCGTTCGGCGAGTCGGACCAGGCGATGATGATGGACCCCGCCGAGCTGCGCTCGTACACGGGCTACATCGGCCCGCTGCCGAGCATGCAGTGATGCGGCGCACGCTGGTCCTCGCGCTGATCGCGAGCAGCGGTCTCGCCGTTGCCGCACCGGCCCCGAAACTCGCGAACCTCGCCGCGTACATCCCGGCGCAGTGCTACGCGATGACAAAGCGCGCCGACGGCGCACCGCGCAACAGCTGCGGGACCTGCCACCAGACCTCGCGCGCACCGAACTACGTCGAGGACGCCGACGTGCAGCTCGAGCTCTCGATCCCTCGGTTCGCCGCAATGAACCCGTGGACCACCGCGCTGACGCCGCCGCCGGCCGCGAAGATCTCCGACCGGGACCTGCTTGCCTACGTGCGCACCGACAACTATCGCGGCGGTGATGCTGTTGCCGCGACCAGCGGCTACGTGCCCGACTGCGCGTTCGCGCCGGATGCGCAGGGCTGGGACCGCAACCCGCGGGGCGTCGCCACCGGCTGGCGCAGATACACGTCGACGCCGGTGCCCGGCATGTTCTGGCCCACCAACGGCTCCGCCGGCGACGCGTACATCCGCTTGCCCGCTGCGTATCGCCGCGACGCGGCGGGAGCGCCGAGCGATGCGATCTACACGCTCAACCTCGCGATCGTCGAGACGATGATCCGCCGCGCCGACGTGGCGATCGCCCCGACGAAGGAAGCGCCATTCGGCGTGGATCTCGACGGCGATGGTGTGCTCGGCACCGCGCGTCGTGTGCGCTTCGTGTGGCCACCAGCGGGCGGGCGGGAGCTCCGCTACGTCGGCCAGGCCGCAACGCTCGATCGATCGACCGCCGGCTCGCCCGCCGCCGGGCTCTATCCGACGGGCACCGAGCTCGTGCACAGCGTGCGCTACCTCGATGTCGCCCGTGGGCGCGTGGCGCCGGCCGCGCGGATGAAGGAGCTGCGCTACATGAAGAAGCTCCGCTGGCTGACCTATAGCGCGCTCGATCTCGCCGCGAAGAGCGAGCAGCGCGAGAAGGAACAGAACCCCGACACGCTCCGCCGGATCTACGGCGACGGCGAGCACGGGATCTCGACGGGCACGGGCTGGCAGATGCTCGGCTACATCGAGGATGCCGCGGGCGCGCTGCGCGCGCAGACGACCGAGGAGACCGCGGCGTGCATCGGCTGCCACGGCGGCGTCGGCGCGACGACGGACTCCACCTTCAGCTTCCCGCGGAAGGTCGGCTGGACCGCGCCGCCGCGGTTCATGGCGCTCGCCGAGCCGGTGCGGGCCGACGGCCGCGGCGAGTACCGCACATGGCTCGAGGCGGTCGGCGCCGGCGACGACTTCGGCAGCAACGCGGAGGTCGCCGCGAAGATCTTCGCGCGCGATGGCTCGGTGCGGCCGGCGATGGCCCGCGCGCTCGCCCGGGACATCTCGGTGCTCGTGGTGCCCTCGCCGGCGCGCGCGCTCGCCATCGACCGCGCGTACCTCGCGATCGTGCGCCTGCAGGCATACGAGCTCGGCCGCGACGCGTTCGCCGGCACGCCGCAGATCGAGACGAAGCTGGTCCAGCACGCGTCGACCGGCCTCAGGCCGATCGCGCCGCCCTGGCAGCGGTAGCGCTGTCCAGCTCCGAGGTTAGCGCGGCAGCTTCTTGATCACGTCGAGGGCGTCCTCGACATGCTTGCCGAACCGGATCTTGGAATCGAATCGCATGCGCACCTTTCCATCCTTGTCGAACACGAAGGTGACGCGCGGCGGGATCCCGAGCATCGACTTGAGGCCCCACGCCTCGGCGACCTTGCCGCCCGGATCGGAGAGCAGCGTGAACGGGAGGCGGTGCTTGCCGATGAACGCGTCGTGCGAGGCGGCATCGTCGCGCGAGATCCCGATCACCTCGGCGCCCGCCGCGGTGAAGTCCTCGTACGAATCGCGAAACCCGCACGCCTCGATCGTGCAGCCGTAGGTCTCGTCCTTCGGGTAGAAGTACACGACGAGCGGCTTGCCGACCTTGTCGCGCAGGTCGGTCGGCCCCGTCTTTCCGACGAGCGTGGTCGAGGGCATCGGATCTCCGACCTTCAGCTCGGGCATGCGCGCATCATAGCAGCGTGAACGCGATGCCGAGCGCGGCTGCGATCACCACGAGCACACCGATGAGGACAACTCGTTTTCGGAGCGCACTCCCGCCGAGGCCCGCCGCGAGGCCGGTCTTGACGATCGTGTTGACCGCGATCCCGATCGCGATCGCGACGGTCGCGGTGGTCGCGGCGATCTCGCCCTTCGCGAGCTTGGCGGTCGACACGGTCACCGCATCGACGTCGGTCGTGCCGCCGAGGGCGGATGCGAGGTAGAGGCCGCGGTCGCCGATGTACTCGATCGCGGCCCGGCTGATCAGCAGCACGAGCCCGAACACGAGGCTGACCTTGACGGCGCTGCCGAGCTCGAACGGGTTCTTGAGGTCGAGCGTGGGCACCTCCTCGGTAACGCGCCGGAACGTGAGCAGGAGTCCGAGCAGCGTGGCGGCGAGCATGCCGCCGAGCGGGATGCCGAGCGTGCGTAGGAGATCCGGATCGATCAGCGCGACCAGCACGGCGACACGCACGAGCATGATCGTCCACGCCACCGCGATGGCGCCGGCGGCGACCGGCGCCAGAGCGGGCGACTCCTTCGCCCGCCGCGAGAACGACAACGTCACCGCCGTCGACGACACCAGCCCACCGAGCGCGGCTCCGAGGAGCAGGCCGCGACGCGCACCGAGCCAGCGCATCGCGACGTAGCCGAGGAACGACAGGCCCGAGATGGTGACGACCAGCAGGCCGAGGGTGCGCGGGTTGATCGCGTCGAGTGGCCCGAGGTCGCGGTTCGGCAGCAGCGGTAGCGCGATCACCGCGACGATCAGGAACTTCACCGTCGCGTAGAAGTCGGCACGCGAGACCTTCGCGGCGACGGTGTGGAACCACAGCTTCGACGACAGGAGGAACGTCAGCGCCACGCCGATCGCGGCCACGAGTAGCAGGCGGTCCGACATTGGCTCGACGACGCCCCGGCTGACGGCGAGCGCCCCGAGCAGGTATGTACCGATCACCGAGATCTCGGTGGTCATGCCGTGGTCGGCGTCGCGCTTGACGTCGTGGTGGTAGGAGATCGCGACGAGCGCGAACAGACCGAGCAAGGCCACCAGCGGCAACCACATCGATGCCGGCTCGAGGAGAGTGGCGAGCGCGCCGGTCAGCGCCACGATCGGATAGGTGCGAACCCCACCGAGCTGGTTTCCGCCCCGCTCCAGCTTGGACTGTTCCCGTTCGAGCCCGATCAGCAGGCCCACGGCGAGGGCCGTCGCAAGGCCGAGCTGAGTCTCGTAGGGCTCCACCCGGCCAGTGTGGTACGAATCGCCGGCCATGTGGCAACCGCCGGAGCGTATCAAGCACGAGCTTCCGGCCACCGCGTGGCCCACCGCCGAGGAGGCCGCCGGCGCATTGCTGTTCCAGCCGATCGAGCTCGGGCCGCGGACCGCGTGCGCACGCACCTGGATCCCCGCGATGGTCCCCTGGCGGGCAACCGAGGACGGCTTTGTCACCCCCGACGTGATCGACTGGTACCGCCGGTTCGCCGAGGGCAAGCCGGGAGTGCTGGTCGTCGAGGCCACTGCGATCCGCGACGTCCCATCCGGACCCCTGCTGCGCATCGGCCACGATCGCTTCATCGAGGGCCTGCAGCAGCTCGTCGCCGCCGTACGCGAGGCCTCCAACGGCCAGACGCTGGTGCTGATCCAGCTGATCGATTTCCTCTCGATCCGCCGCCGCCCCGCGCGCGACAAGTACTTCGCGCGGTTCCTCGTGATCACCGAGCGGCACCGCGAGGCGCTTCGCCTGCTCAGCGCCGATCCCACCGAGCAGCTCGCGACCGAGGAATCGGTTCGCGCTCGCCTCTCCGCGCTGCCCGACACGGACCTGCCGTACGTGCTGAACGCACGCGAGCTCGAGGATCTCGAGCGCGGCTACCGCGAGCGCGTCACCGATACGCACCTCCCGCACATCCGCGATCTCCCGCAGGTACTACCGGGGCTGTTCGCCGATGCATCGAAGCGCGCGATGACCGCCGGCTTCGATGGCGTGGAGCTGCACTTTGCCCATGCGTACACGATGGCATCGTTCCTCTCCGCCCTGAACACGCGCGACGACGGCTACGGTGGCAAGCGCCCCCACCGCGCTCGGCTCCCGGTCGAGGTGATCAAGGCGGTCCGCGCGCGCGTCGCCCGCAACGTGATCGTGGGGTGTCGTTACCTCGGCGACGACGTGATCGAAGGCGGAAATCGCGTCGAGGACGCCGCGTGGTTCGGCGTCGAGCTCGCGAAGGCCGGGCTCGACTTCCTCTCGATCTCGAAGGTCGGCAAGTTCGAGGATGCGAAGCAGCCGAAGGTCGGCTGGTCGTCGTACCCGTACACCGGGCGCTCGGGCTACGAGTGTATGCCCACGATCTACTCCGACGAGCGCGGTCCGTTCGCACGCAACGTGAGCCTGTCGGGAACGATCCGCGCCGCCGTGCGCGCGGCGGGGCTGAGCACGCCGATCGTCGGTGCCGGTGGCATCTGCGAGTTCGCGCAGGCCGAGGCGGTGCTCGCGCGCGGCGAGGCGGATCTCGTCGCGTCGGCGCGGCAGAGCCTCGCGGATCCCGATTGGTTCCAGAAGATCCGCACCGGTCGCGGCGACGAGATCCGGCGCTGCGAGTTCACGAACTACTGCGAGGCGCTCGACCAGCAGCACAAGCAGGTGACCTGCAAGCTGTGGGATCGCGAAGCGCTCGACGCGCCGGATGTCACGATCGCGAGCGATGGCAAGCGCCGGCTCGTCGCGCCGAAGTGGCGCTGAGCAACGCGGTGGAATGGGCCTTGCTGCTCCTGTCCTCGAAAGGGAGCACAGCCCATGACGAAATTTCGCAGGACGCTCGGTAGTGCCACGCTGCGGCACGACAAGGTCGTGAACCTCGCCGGCGAGGATGTCGGCGTGGTCGAGGAGTTGATGATCGACGTGACCACCGGCCGGGTCGCCTATGTGGTGCTGTCGTTCGGCGGATTTCTCGGCATCGGCAACAAGTTGTTCGCGTTACCGTGGTCGGCGATCACCGTCGACGAATCGAAGCGACGGTTCGTGGTCAACGTGACGCGCGAGACCCTCGACAAGATGCCGGGGTTCGACAAGGACCACTGGCCCGATCTGAACGACCTCGAGTACGCGAGTGGCGTCTATCGCCAGTGGGGTGCGACCCCGTACTGGACGTGAGCGCCTGCGCGCGGCGTGTCACGGATGCGCAGCGCCGCCATCGTCCACCCGATCGACGACGTCATTGACGCCCGCCGCTCGCGCACAGTGCGCGCAGCAGAAGTACTGCCCGCGCGCCTCCATGCCGTGCCCGATGATCGCCACCTTGCAGTGATTGCAGCGGGGAGCGAGCATCTGGATGGCGCACTGGAACGAGTCGAAGACGTGGACCGTGCCGCCGATCGAGATCTCGAAGGCCTTGTCGTAGGTGTTGCCACAGCACTCGCAGTTCTTCATGCGCGGACGGTGTGCAAGGCACGCGCCTTGCTGCGCCCGGCGCGAACCGCTCCCCGATGTCGCTGTCCGCGCTCGTCGACGTCGAGCGCCCGACGAAGTACCGTCGGCGCATGGACGGGTTGACGACGATGACCTATGCGGTCGATGGCGCGATCGCTCGCATCACCTTGAACCGTCCGGAGCGCGGTAACGGCCTCACGCTGCTGACGCCACGCGAGTTGTCCGCGTGCGTCGAGGAGGCGAACCTCGATCCGCGCGTGCACGTGATCGCGCTCGGTGGCAACGGGAAGGGGTTCTGCGGTGGCTACGATCTCGAGGCGAGCGCGGAGAAGGGCATGCAAGGGCAGCCCAGCGTGGGCCCGGCGGGCTCGGCGCTCGATCCGGCGGTGCAGCGCGACAACCACGATCCCGAGGGCACGTGGGATCCGATGGTCGACTACCAGATGATGAGCCGCAACGTGCGCGGCTTCATGAGCCTGTTCCACAGCGACAAGCCGGTCGTGTGCAAGGTCCACGGCTTCTGCGTCGCGGGCGGCACCGATCTCGCGCTGTGCAGCGACCTGCTCGTGATCGAGGACACCGCGAAGATCGGCTATCCCCCCGCGCGCGTGTGGGGCGTGCCGACGACCGCGCTGTGGGTCCACCGGATCGGCCTCGAGAAGGCGAAGCGCCTGATGTTCACCGGCGACTGCCTGTCGGGCACCGAGGCGGTTGCGTGGGGGCTCGCGATCGAATGCGCACCGCGCGCCGAGCTCGATGAGCGGTTCGAGAATCTGCTCGGCCGGATCGCGCGGATGCCGATCAACCAGCTCGTGATGATGAAGCTGATGCTCAACCAGAGCGTGTACTCGCAGGGGCTCGCGCAGAGTCAGCTGCTCGGCACCGTGTTCGATGGCATCGCCCGCCACACGCCCGAGGGCTTCGGATTCGCGGGTCGCGCCGCCGAGGCCGGGTTCCGCCAGGCGGTGCGCGATCGCGACGAGCCGTTCGGCGACCCCGGTCCCTCGACGTTCAAGGGATAGTTCGCAACCCGCGGCCAGGTGAGCGAATCTGTCGATGATGGAGGTCTCGCGCATGGCGCTGGTCGGGGGGGCCGCGCTCCTCGCCGGCGCCGTCAACGCGATCGCGGGCGGCGGCAGCCTGCTCACGTTCCCGGCGCTCGTCGCCGCGGGGCTGCCGCCGGTGGTCGCGAGCGCGACCAACACGCTCGCGCTGACGCCCGGCTACCTCGGCGCGACCATCGCCCAGCGCAAGGATCTGACGGGGCAGGGCAAGCGAGCGGCGCTGCTGTTGCCGATCGGTGCGATCGGCGGCGTGATCGGCGCGTGGCTCCTGCTCCACACGGGTGATCGTGCGTTCGCGGTCATCGTGCCGTTTCTGCTGCTCGGTGCGGCGCTCCTGGTGGGCGCGCAGGACGCGCTACGCCGGCGGCTGATCTCGCGGGTGCCGGCGCACCGCGCCGAGGTGCTCGCGACCATTCCCGTCGCGCTCGCCTCGATCTACGGCGGCTACTTCGGCGCGGGCATGGGCGTGATGGCGCTCGCCGCGATCGGCATCGTGCTCGACGAGACGATCCATCGCCTCAACGCGTTCAAGCACGCGCTGGCGCTGTCGTGTAATTCCGCCGCCACCGTCGTATTTCTTCTGTGGGGGCCGATCGACTGGTCGGTGGTCGGCGTGATGGCCGCCTGCGCCCTCGTGGGCGGGTCGATCGGCGGTGCCGTTTCGGGCCGGATCCCCGCCAGGGCGCTGCGCTGGGCCATCGTCACGTTCGGGCTCGCGCTGTCGGTCGTCTATTTCGCGAAGCTCTGAGGGCGGTGCTAAATTGCCGTCGTGACGTACGTCCTGATCGCGCTCGCCGTCGCCGCCGCCTGGTGGGCGATCGCCAAGATGCGCGTGACCCGGCCGGCGATGGCCATGATGACCACCCGGATCGCGTTCCCCGATGGGGGCGTGCGGGTCTCCGATGTCCAGGGCGCGCTCGCGAAGCTCTCGAACCCGGAGGAGATCGTGGTGCCGTTCGAGCACGCGATCCTGGTCATCACGTATCCGCTGTCCACGCCGGCCTCGATCTCGATCGACGCCGCGTTCCCGATCGGCTTCACCCGCTCCGAGCTGGTGAAGGCCGTGTGCGAGGAGTACGCGAACGTCTACGAGGCCGAGGAGGCCACGGCGACCACGAAGACCATGCCGCTCGAGGAGCGCGCGAATGGCAAGAGCCGCAACCGCACCGATGGCGTCTACGGCATCTGGGGCCACGACCTCGACAAGCTGACGATGCGCGCCGCGCGCTGGACCCGCGGCTCCGATGGGACGATCACCATCGATCTCCACATCGACAGCTAGCGCGGTGGCAACTGCGAACGGAAGAACGCCCACATCGCCGCGCTGCCGAATGCGGGCCAGATGTGACCATCGGCGTGCTGGCAGTAGTGAACCTGCGAGGTCGACGCGCAGGCGTCGTAGGCCGCGCACGGTGCGGGCGGTGTGGCGACCGACGTGGCCTGGCATCCACCGAGGGTGCGGAACGTGTCGCGGAACTCCGCGCGCGCCGGCTCAAGCTCCATCGTGCCGATCGTGATCCACGCGGGCAGCGGTCGCGTGCACGCGGTGGCGGGGACGTAGAGCACCGCGCCGCCGACCGCGATGGCGCGGATGTCGGAGCGCCGGCATGCGAGCACGCCGGAGAACGAGCCGCCGCCGCTGAAGCCCATCGCGAACAGCCCGTCATCGCGCACGCACAGATCGGTGCGCAGCTCGGTCACGACCTTGTCGATGTAGCGGAGCTCGGCTTCGAGGCGCGCGGGCCACTCGGCCGCGGCGAGCGCGTAGTCGCGCCAGTTACCATCGCGGGCCTCGAGCACCACGAGGATCGCATCGGTGGCCAGCACGCCGCGGATGTTGCGGTCGCCGGTGGTGCCATCCCAGTACGCGATCGAGCCGCCGTTGCCGTGAAGCGCGAGCACCACGGACCAGGCGCGGTCGCGCGTGTACCCCGCCGGCAGCCGGAGCATGTAGCGGCGCGGCAGGCCCTCGAACATGAACGCGTGCTCGCCCTCGGTCAGCCCGAGCCCGGTCCGGCAACCGGCGCTGTCGCGTTCGATCGCCGCATCGACCTCGGGCGCATCGTCGGTGGTGCCATCCGCAGGGATCACGCCATCGCCCCCGCACCCCGCGAGGATGGCCAGGGCGAGGAGGGCGCGCACCATGGCCCTAGCATCGCAGAAAATCTGCCCCGATCGGCCGTCTCGAACGTCTGACCGGTATGCGCCTTCGGCCGCTCGTGATCTCCGCTCTGGTCCTCGCCGGTTGCCAGCAAAGCCGGCTCGGCAGGGAGATCGGGTCGAACATCGATCCACCGGAGGACGTGCTGAAGGTCGCCGCCCGCGACCTCGCCGGGCCCGAGCAGGCGGTGCTCGACAAGCGCGGGCTCGTGATCCTCGGCAAGGATCCGATCCAGAGCTTCCACGTCGGCTACACGGCGCTGTTTCACGCGCACAAGCCCGTCTACATCACCGCCGATTCCCTGCTCTACGCGTGGCACTCGTCCTACGACAAGATCCTGACCGCGATCGAGTACGAGGCGCTGATCCCGGCGCTCGACGCGATGCTCGATGGGCTGCGCACGCGGCTCTCGGAGGCCGAGGCCGCACCACAGGTGCGCGCGGATCTCGATGTCTACCTCACCGTCGCGGCGAGCCTCGCGAAGGGGTCCCTGCAGAAGCCGGTCGCGGGCGGAGATGCCACGCAGATCGCGACCTTGTTCGATCAGGGCACCCGTGCCGAGGGTGTCGGCTTCGAGCTGTTCGGCACGCCCGCGCAGTTCGACTTCTCGATGCTCAAGCCGCGAGGCCACTACACGGACGATCCGCGGCTGCAGCAGTACTTCCGCGCGACATCGTGGCTCGGCCGGGCCGAGATGCAGTTCGGCACGCGCCGCTCCCCGCGCGAGCCGTGGGTCATCAACCGTCGCGCGCTGGATGCGACCGTGCTGCTGGGCGCGCTGTTCGATGCACCGCTCCGCGCGAAGTGGACGACCATCGACACCACCATCGGCACCCTCGTCGGGCCCGCGGACTCGATGTCGCTGCCGGGGCTCGAGCGCACGCTCGCCACGCTCGGTGCGGTGGCGAACAAGAGCGATGCGGAGATCGGAGCCGCGTTCACGGCGCCGAGCGCGCAGAAGATCCGCTCGCAGCTCGTGCAGGTGGGCGAGGGCTCGCTCGCGTTCCTGCTCCTCGGTCAGCGCTACGTGGTGGATTCGGCGGTGTTCAGCGACCTGGTCGCCGGATCGATCGACACGACGCCGCCGCGGATGATGCCGAACCCGCTCGACGTCGCGTTTGCGGTGTTCCACAACCCGGCGGCGCGCGATCTGCTCGCCACGGAGCGCACGCGCTATGGCGCGCCGTACTCGCAGGCGCTCGACAAGAAGGCCGCGGAGCCGTTGCCCGACGACAGCGTCGCCCACATGTGGCTCGGTGCGCTGCGCGAGCTCTCCCCCGACGCGACGCGCGACGCGGCGCTGCCGGCGCCGCTCACGAGCGATCCGTTCGCCCGCCGCATGCTCGAGACCCAGCTCGCGTCGTGGGCCGAGCTGCGCCACGACAATCTGTTGTACGCGAAGCAGTCGTACACGGTGGAGCTCGGCTGCGAGTTCCCGAGCGCGTACATCGATCCGTACCCGGCGTTCTACACGAAGCTCGGTGCGATGGCCTCGCGCGTGCGCGCCACCGTGGCCACGCTGCCGCAGACCGGGCGCCTGATCCCGCTCGTCGATCACTACCTCGAGGGCATGGCGAAGACGATGACGCGGCTCACCGCGATCGCCGAGCGCGAGCGCGCCAACACGCCGATGACCGACGACGACCTCCAGTGGATCGACCACATGGTGTCGCTCGATGGGCGCAGCATCGTGTGCTCGACGACGGTCGATCCGAAGGGCTGGTACGCCGAGCTGTACTTCGATCAGAAGAGCGCGATGTGGCACGACCCGGTGATCGCCGATGTCCACACGCAGCCCACCGACGAGGTCGGCAACATGGTGGGCAAGGTCCTCCACGTCGGCACCGGCATGCCGCGGATGATGGAGATCACCGTCCGTCACGACGGTGGCTCGAACACGCAGACCTATCGGGGCCTGGTCTCGAGCTATGGCGAGCTGGTGACCGAGCACTTCGAGCGCCTCACCGATGAGGACTGGCGCGCGCGGATCAAGAACGGCCCGATCGGGACGCCGGCCTGGCTCGGCGACATCGTCGTCGGCCGCTAGGTGTTGCGCGCGCGCCACAGCGCCCTGCGGGTTCCGCAGGACGCTCGAGGGTGCGCCGATCGAGTCGACGCATAGACCCGCGCGGATATTCAGAACTGCGCGCGGCACACCTCGTGCTGAAGCGATCGACATGCGTCCGTTCAAGCTGGGTATCGTCGCCTTCGGTGTGCTCGTTCCCCTCTCGGCACTCGCCGGTCCGCGTGCTGGCGGTGGTGATGGAGATGGAGGTGGAGGCGCGCTGTCTCACGTCAGCTCGGGGCTCGGGGGCGCCGGCGGTGGTGGCTCGTCGGGCGGATCGTCGCCGGTGGTCATCAACGATCCCGCGTGGAATCGTCCGCAGTACGTCGAGGCCGAGCAGCTTCCGGTCTCCGACGGAACCGTGATCGTCCGCCGCCGAAGAGCGAGCGAGCCCGAGAAGCCGCACCCGGCGGCGCGCTTCGAGGCCTACGCCGGTGCGCAGAAGGTGCACGACTCCGACGGCTCGTTCACCGCCGAGCTCGCGCTGGTCGATGACTGGCTACGCGTCGGTGGCACGTACTCGCGCTACTACGAGACGCAGCCCGGCATGGACGCGCTGACGCTCTCGCTCCCGACGCTGACGCTCGGGGTGCGGATCAACGACGATATCGTCGGCAGCAAGATCTATCTCGTCGGCGGCCTGGTCGGTGCTCAGACCAAGCACGACAAGGTGATGGACAGCTCGTTCGTCGGCGCCATCGGCGGCGTGCGGATCGAGACGCCGATCACGCGCTCGCTCGGCCTCGTCGGCGAAGCGCAGCTCATGCAGTTCAGCGACAACGTGCGTGCGACCTCGGTGCGCGCGGGTGTGAAGGTCGGTCCGCTGCAGGCATCGCTGCGCATGCTCGACTTCAACGTGGGTCCGCCGCTGTGGGGACCCGAGCTCGGCGTTGGGTTTTGAGCACATACGAGTTTCTGTTTGACGCGCGACGCACGATGCCGTAATTGTCTGCGCCTCGTCGGGGCGTGTTCATGCGCCCAGGCCAAACCGGCTGCGGTACGCGCGCTCGGTCGACCAGGCAAGGTCGTTACTCGTGCGCGTCCGGGAGATCCTGCAAGGGTCTCCATCCGCGGTACCGGGGGCACGTGAGCTCTGACGAGGCCGGGGTACGAAGGTTCGACTCCTTCCTGCTGCACTCCTTTTCTTATGCAGTGGTGGCGGAACGGTAAACGCACTGGGCTTGCACATCCCAACATCCCAGCGGTCTCGCAAACCGCAAAAAACCTGTGCAGGTCGTCGTCGGTGATTGCCCGGAAGGGGTTCCCCGACCACGCCACGTCGAGCTCGTCTCGCACGCGACCACAACCGCACGTTCGCCAGTGATCATCCACCTCGGGTGATCGCCCGTGAACGCGCGCGTGTGATTCGCCGCGCGGCGCACTCAGGCGGTGCGGAGACCACGCGCAGCCGCTCGTTCGCACACCAGCGTGCGGGCCATGGCGCGCTGGCGGTCCCCGACGGCGGCCACCTATTTTCGGAAGCCCATTGAAAGGGGTCAGTCATGATGTTCCAGCACCTCCATCTCCACATGAACGAGCGCGCGGTCCTCGTGCGCGACGGTACGCCCGAGAAGGCCCTCGCCTCGGGTCGCTACACGTTCTGGAAGCGCTACGAGGTGATCCGCTGGAACACCGACGAGCTGACGTTCTCGGCGCCCCACGCGGTGCTGCAGGCGCTGCCCGTCGAGTGGTTCGAGACGGTTCACCTCGCGCAGGGTCAGTACGGCATCGTCCTTCGCGACGAGCGCCCGGTGGCGTTCCTGCGCCCGGGAGTCCACCGCATCTGGAAGGTCGAGGCGAACGTCGCGCTGCGCGTGTTCGCCGAGGCGGACCCGCTGCCGGAGCTCACGGACGAGCTGCGCAAGGTCATCTCGTCGAGCGAGCTGCTCGAGGCGCACATCGATCTCAACCAGCGCGCGGTCCTGCTGCGCGACGGCAAGCCCGAGCGCGTGCTCGTGCCGGGTCACTACGCGTTCTGGGGCAAGCACAACAAGCTCGCGATCTGGAACGTCGATGACCTCGTGTTCCTCGCGCAGCCCGACGTGCTCGCGATGGTTCCGCAGGCCTGGTACCAGGTCGTGTCGCTCGGCAACGACGAGCGCGCGGTCGTTCTCCGCGATGACAAGCCGCTGAAGTTCCTGCGTCCTGGTGTGCACCGGATCTGGATGGTCAACCCGAACGTTGCCATCACGGTCTACTCGGTGCGCGGCGAGGCGCCGGAGCTGACGGACGAGCTGCGGGTCGTGATCCCGGCGACGGAGATCGTGGAGGCGCAGGTGCGTCAGTTCGAGCGTGGTCTCAAGTACGTGCAGGGCCGGTTCGAGGGCATCCTCGAGCCGGGTCGGTACGTGTTCTGGAACCACCCGGCGGCGCGCGTAGGAGTCACCGTGCTCGACACGCGTGTGCAGCAGCTGAAGATCGAGGGTCAGGAGCTGATGACGCGTGACAAGGTCACGCTTCGCCTGACGCTCACGGCGGAGTACGCCCCGGCCGACGCGCCGACGACCGTGCATGCGGTCGCCGACGTGAAGGACGCGCTGTACCTCGCGGTTCAGCTCGCGGCGCGCGAGTACATCGCGGGCATCACGCTCGACGAGCTCCTCGAGGGTCGTGACAACCTCACGAAGTTCCTCGAGGCCCAGGTCCTCCCGCGCGCCGAGACGTTCGGCGTGCGCGTACACCGTGTTGGTGTGAAGGACGTGATCCTGCCGGGCGAGATGAAGACGCTGCTCAACAAGGTGATCGAGGCCGAGAAGGCGGCGGCCGCGAACGTGATCCTCCGTCGTGAGGACGCGGCCGCGACGCGCAACATGGCCAACACCGCCAAGGTGATCGCGGAGAACCCGGTCCTCATGCGCCTGAAGGAGCTCGAGACGATGCGCGACATCGCCGAGAAGATCGACGAGATCAAGCTCGTGATGGGCATGGACGGCCTCAAGGGGCTGATGCCGTACACGAACGGAGAGGCGAAGACCTCGTAACAACGAGCCGGTGCAGCGATGCGCCGGCTCGCTTCTACGTTTCGGCTACAGCGTGATGTCGACCGTGTACGTACCGTCGCCACTGACCGCGGTGCCGGTCACGTGGGTCATGCCGGGCACGCGCGTGATCTTGCCGGCGCCGGCGTCCATCAGCTTGCCGGTGAACGTGAGGTTCAACGTCGCGGTGCCGTCGAGGTCGCCGGTCATCGCATAGTCGCCGATCAGCGTGCCGTCCAGCGTGCCGGTCGGGATGCCCTTGAGCTGCATCGACAGTGCGGGCTGGAGGGCGCCGTCGGTGGAGGTGTCATAGACGATGTCGATCTCGGTGGACTTGCCATCGATCACGACCACGCCGTCGGTGTAGGCGACCATGCCGACCCTCAGCCGCATGCCTTTGTTGGCCGACGAGCCTTGATCGACCTGGCCGGAGACCGTGAGGGTGCCGCCGGCGATGCCGGCCTGTGCCTGCGGCGTGATGTTCGCGCTCGACGCGGCGTTGAACCCCGCGAAGCCGAGCGTGATCGACGCCCCGATCGATTCGTCGAGCCCGAAGTAGGCACGCCGGGCCTCCTCCTCGGAAGAGATACCGTCGTCGCCCCCACACGCCGCCGCCGCGATCGAGACCAACACGAGCAGTGGGATCATCCTCATACCCGTTCTAGTGGGCCCGGCAGCCGGATAGGTCGCAACCAAGTTTGTTATCTTGATCACGATGGCAAAGGCGAAGAAGAGGAAGGCGAAGCCCGCAGCACGTAAGGCGAAGAAGCCGGCCGCGAAGGCGAAGCCGAAGGTCGCGGCAAAGGCGAAGAAGAAGCCCGCGCCGAAGGCGAAGCCGGCCGCGAAGCCGAAGATCGCTGCAAAGGCGAAGAAGAAGCCCGCGCCGAAGCCGAAGCCCGCTGCGAAGGTCAAGCCCGCTGTGGCGTCGAGGCCTGTCGCGAAGGCGAAGCCCGCCGCGAAGACGGATCCCGGATCGCCTGTGACCGCGTCATCGTGGCGCGATCAGCTGCGCACCGCGGTCGAGGAGACCGGCCCCGACTTCGCCGGCTACCTGCGCGGTCTCGGCGCGACCGGCTGGGAGCACGCCGATTCGCCGGAGCTCGCGGGCCTCGAGCAGTGGGGCACCGGGCTCGCGATCCGCGATCGCCTGGCCGGCATCGGCGCGCTCGTGCTCACCGCGCAGTACGGGTATCCACTCGCCGTCGCCGCCGGCGGCATCGGCCTCGACAACATGGGGTTTCACACCTCGGAGGCCGCGGAGGGATCGATGGACGGCGCGCCGGTCGAGACGCAGATCGCGCTCGCCGCCGCGTGGCTCGACGCTCCCGACACCGCGCACCTCGCCGCGGTCTCTGCCGGCAACGATCCTGCGCGGCAGCTCCAGATCTGGGACGACGATCTCCGTCCGCCCGACGATCGCGCTCACTGGTGGTACTCCGACGTCGGCCAGTGCTGTGGCCACGCGATCACGCAGGTCGAGGGCGACGCGAGCGGCGACAGCTACTACGAGTGGCCGACCGAGACCTGCGTCGGGCGCGGCCTCGTGGTGGCCGTTCGCGGCCTCCGCGAGAAGGGCGCCTCGATCGATGCGGTGCTCGCGGACGTGCGCGCCGCGCTGGTGGCGTGATGTGCTGCTTCTCGGTCGCCACACCGATCGGGTTCCTCGCGCGCCTGTTCCAGCGGCCGGTTCACGTCTCGGCGACGAACATCCTGGCCCGCATGATCGCGCCTGACATGCAGGGACTCGCGTACAGCATGAACCTCGACACCACCGAGGAGCTCGCAATGGTGTTGCCGCTGCCCGTCGTGCCGGGCTCGGGCGACGATGCGGTGTCGTTCGTCGATCTATCGAAGCATCCGAAGATGTTCGGTGATCTCGCCACGCTGTTCGACATGATGCCGCCGCTCGCCCGCAAAGGCGGCGTTTCGTTCCGCGTGTCGGGACCGAAGCGGCTCGTCGTGCATCAGGTCGGATCGTTCATCGCCTCGTACGTTCCGACGCGCATGGACTTCTCGCGGCTCGATCCGCGGTTCCGGCTCCCCGACGCGCTGTTCGACGCTGTTCCGCACTATGCCGACTACGGCTTCGCCGTGTTCCAGCTCGCGCGCGGCAAGGTCACCGTGCACCCGATGGCGCTGACGTTCCCGACGCGCACGCCCGACCAGCTGTTCTTCCCCACCGTGCACGTCCACGACGGCCGGTTTTACCCGATGGCGAAGTTCGACCACGCGCTCTACTACCAGACGCCGCGCTGCACGAGGTCCGGCGACGCGATGCCGTTCGCGCAGTTCGAGACCGACGCCGTCGGATGGCAGATGCCATCGAAGGACTACGAGGGGCTCGTCGTTCCGCAGCAGGCGATGCTGCGTCGCACGCTCCGCGGCAAGCTCGCGAACGCGGACACCTGGATCGCGGCCTAGCCGATCACTGCGGCGGCGGCGGATTGCACGCCACCTGGTGCTTCACCCACTTGCCCTCCTGGCACGTGAAGCCCGTCGGGCAATCGGGATCGATGCTGCAGCTCTCGGTACCTTCGCAGGCGGCGCCCTCGACGAGCGCCTGGCACTCCTGGATCGACATGGGCGAGGGCGGGGGCGGATTTTGGCTGATCGTTACGGGCTTCTTCGCACCGCCGCACCCGGTGACGAGGGCCCCGACGACCATGACGAACGGAGCGGCGAACGAGACGCGGCGGTTCTGGCGCATGTTGCGATGGTAACGCGGGAGTCGCCGGTTCCTTACTTCACGACCTCGATCGCGACCAGCTCGCGGAGGTCCCCGGCCGGCGTCCAGCCCTCGGCCTGCTGCTTGTAGATTCTGAACCGCAGCGAACCCTGGCGGTTGAGCTTCACGAACGGCACGGTCTTGTCGTCGAGGTCCTTCTTCTCGATCGTCAAGGTCAGGCCGGCGGCATCGGTGAGCAGCAGTTTCTCGAACGTGGTCACGCCCTCGGCTTCGAGCAGCGTGACGAGCTTCCACCCCTTCGCGTCGCCGCTGCCGCCCGGCATCAGCTCGCGAGGGATCGCGAGGAGCTTGTCGCCGGTGAGCACCTGCTCGCCCTTCGGTGTCTTGATCGTCAGCTTGAGCTGCTGTGGATCGACGGCGGATCCGCCGCCGTGATCGTTCTCGCCGCGCCCGCTGTCGGCGAGCAGCTTGACGCGGACCTCGAGGGCGCCGTCCTCCTGAAGCGCCGGCTTGCCCTTCTTGCCCAGCTCGACCGGATCGAACATGCCGAACGAGATGCCGCCGTCGGGACCGGGGAACAGCGCCGGGATGAAGTCGCGATGCGCCTCGAACGGCTTGTCGAGCGTGGATGGCTGCGGCTTCGCGTTCTTGATCGAGATCGCCTGCCACTTGCCGAGCCGCCGCGCGGACTCCGGCAGGAACGAATCGAGGCGCGGCCAGCTGGCCACCTGCGCCACCGTCACGGTCGCGACGTCCTTGTCGTCGACGAACAGGTGCGTGCCGGTCGCCACCGGTGCGACCGTTGGTGCAGAGCCGCTCCCCGCTTGCGGCTCGCTGCTCTTGTTACCGCATCCGCACAGTGCGAGCGCGAGGACGAACGGCAACCCGGTGCGCATCGCCGACGATGCTAGCACGCTCCGGCGTCAGCTCGATTTCGGACGGGCGCGCGCGTTCCACACGCGGAGCGCGAGGAACGCTCCGATCACGGCGACGGGGATCATGGCATAGGGCCAGATCATCCAGTTGTCGATCACCTTCGCCGCCGGGTTCGGCCGCGTCGACTGGTCGGCGCACACGATCAGCTTCTCCGGCAGGTACGCGCCGTAGATGAACGACTGCAGCATCGAGCCGCCGTAGACGAAACCATCGATGATGCCGACGGCGACGCCGGTGTTCTTGCGGCCGCCGAAGTCCGCGCTCGCCGTGCCGGAGAGCATGCCGTGCACGCCGATGATCGCCATCGACATGAACGCGATCACCCAGGGCACGGCGCTGGTTCCACCGAACACG
This sequence comes from Haliangiales bacterium, assembly GCA_038203335.1. Lineage (GTDB taxonomy): Bacteria > Myxococcota_A > Polyangia > Haliangiales > Haliangiaceae > JABFXX01. Next base: position 22,755 of record JBBRED010000038.1, read on the forward strand.
AGGAGCGGGACGATCGTGATCGTTCCGGCGAGCATGAGGCCGTAGAGCACGGCGGCGACCGGGCCGCGTCGCGACTGGAAGATGTGGTCGGAGATCGCGCCGGCGAACATGCCGCCGGTGATGCCGGCGATGCACGACACGACGCCCCAGTTCTCGATCACGAACGAGTGACCGAGCCCGATGCCGGAGCTGAAGTCGCGCCCCCACTGGAGGATCGCCTGGCGCAGGAACCCGGAGCACAGCTCGATGAACGCGATCGTCAGGATGATCGGGTTCTTCAGCATCCGGATGATGACGTGGTACGCGCGCTCCTTGACGCCGTCGTCGGGCGTGCTCGCGTCACCGAGATCGAAGTCGGTGAGCCCCGCCTTCGACGGCGTGTCGCGCACGAACAGGAAGCAGAGGACGAAGAACGCGATCAGAATTCCGGCGGGGATGAAGAACACCCACTCGAGCTGCGTGGGCAGCGCGTCGGTGATCATCTTGCCGCCGTCGTACGCGAAGAACAGGCCGAGCGAGATCAGGATCCCGAAGATGCCGCCGAACGTGCCGCGTTCGCGCAGGTGGAACCAGGAGCCGTTGACCTTCACGATCGACACGGCGCCGAAGCTCTGGAAGTACATGTTCGCGGCGTACAGGATCAGCATCGTCCTGAACGGCGTGCCGAACAGGGCGCTCTTCGTGTACACGGCGTAGCCCATCAGGATGTTCGTCACCGCGGCGCCGCCGGCGGCGATCAGGATCGTGGTGCGGCCACCCCAGCGGTCGGTCAGCGGTCCATTGAGGAGGAACGCGACGCCGTAGACCGCCGAGCCGTAGCCAAAGATCGTGCCGAACTCGGACTCGGTGAGCCCGCCGACGTACTTGTACTGGTTGAGGTTGTACCGGGCCATGTACAGGAACGAGTACGTGAGGCCGAGGACGAGCCAGTTGATGAGGCGGCGCCGGCGAAACTGCTGCGAGTGCCCGAGCTCCACGCGGGGCAGCCGCGCGAGCACGACGAAGATCACGACGAGCAACAGGCCGATCGGCAGCAGCTTCTCGTAGAGCGCTGGCTCGGGGTGCGGCGCCGACTTCACCTTCGGGGCGGAGCACGCGGCGAGGGCGGCATCCGCCGCGCCTTCGGGCGTGCCACCGAACGCGGTGGTCACGAGCACGAACAGCGAGACCACAGCCAGCGTGGTCGTTGTCCACAAGCGCGCCAGGAGAGAGGTCCGCAACAGGGCCAGTTATAGTGTCGCGTCGGAGCGGTGTCTCGCTCGTCGAGCGGGTTATTCTGATTGTTGCGAGAATGACGCCGAGGCGCACCAGACCGCCGTCCCTTGCAGGGAATCGCCGCGAGCTCCTCGATGCCGTCGGCGTGCTGCTGTCCCAGGCGCGGAGCGCGCTGTTCATCACCGGTCCCGGCGTGTCGCACGAGTCCGGGCTGTCGCACTACCGCGGCATCGCGGGCCTGCGCAGGAAGAAGCCCGAGGACGGCAAGCTGTTCGAGGGCGCGCTGTCGATCGAGATGCTGCGCAGGAAGCCGGAGCTGACCTGGAAGTACCTGCTTCGGATGGAGGAGCAGATCCGCGCCGCGGAGCCAAACCGCACGCACGAGGTGCTGGTCAAGCTCGAGCGCGAGATCAAGCGGACGTCGATCATGACGATCAACATCGACCGCCTGCACCAGAAGGCCGGCTCGCGGAACGTGATCGAGATGCACGGCGCGCTGTTCGACCTGCTGTGCTCGAGCTGCGAGATATCCACGCGCCACAGCTCGTTCGACGCGCTCGATATCCCCCCGAGGTGCAAGACGTGCGGCGCCGTGCTCCGCCCCGACATGCCGTTGTTCGGCGAGGCGCTGCCGATCGATCCGTTCACGCGCCTTCAGCAGGAGCTCGACGAGGGCTTCGACATCGTGTTCGCGATCGGCGTCCCTACGATGTTTCCGTACCTCGCCCGTCCCGTGCTGCTCGCGCGCGCCGCGGGCATTCCGACCGTCGAGATCGGGCCGCAGTCCTCCGAGATCTCCGACGTCGTCGACTTCCGCTTCAAGGCGACGACCGAGAGTGTGATGGGCGCCGTGTGGGACGTCTACAAGACTCTCGGACCTCGTCGCACGCGACCTCAGTAGCGAACGACATTCGCACTCGATCTTTTTTTCGGGGTAATCGCGTGCGAGAATTGTAAGCGGCGTCGCGAGCGCTCACCGTCGAACGTGGGTTGACCGACGAGGATCAGCACTACGAAGTCCGCCTACGAGCTAACCGCGCGTACCTGTAGTACAACTCATACAAGGCGAGGATGGCGCGCACTTGTTATTTGGTGCGCCTATGGGACGCATGAACACGATCGCGATCGCGCTGCTGTTCGGGACACTGATGGGGGCTTGCGGCTCGACCTCATCGGACCCAGGTGACGACGGGTTCTCGGGTCCGAATGGCACCGGGGATCCGACGGGTCCCGATCAGGATGACGATGGGACGCTCCCCACGTATCCCACGGCGCATCCGCGCATCTATCTCGGTCCGAACAAGGCGCGCCTCCAGGCGTCGCTGGCGGCGCACACCGCGGCGTCCACGAAGTTCAAGGCCAAGGTCGATCAGTGGATCGCTGGCTCCGACATCTGGGGCTTCGAGTCGTGGAACGGCGCGCTGATGGGCGCGCTCACCGGCAACCAGGCGTACTGCACGAAGGCCATCGCCGTCGTGGAGACGCAGGTGGTGGCCGCCGAGGCGAAGATCGCCGCGGGGCAGGCCGCCGAGGTCGCGGACGACAGCTATCTGCATATCGGCGAGATGGTTGGTGACCTCGCGCTGGTCTACGACTGGTGCTTCGCTCAGGTGACGTCGGGCCAGCGCGCTCGGTGGATCACCTACGCGAACACCGCGATCGGCAACGTGTGGAATCCGACCGGGGCGAAGTGGGGCAACACCACGATCCCGTGGAGCGGATGGTCCACGAGCAACCCGTCGAACAACTACTACTACTCGTTCATGCGCGCGACGATGCTCGTCGGTCTCGCGACCAAGGGTGAGAACCCGAAGGCGGATGACTGGATCGCGCAGTTCCGCGACACCAAGGTGCTCGGCGAGCTCGTGCCGACGTTCTCGGCGGATCTCGTCGGCGGCGGTTCACGCGAGGGCACCGGTTACGGCGTCGCGATGCGCAACCTGTTCGAGCTCTACGACTTCTGGACGGCGACCACCGGCGAGAAGTTGCACACCAAGACCAAGCACGCGCGCTCGTCGATGACGGCGTTCGTTCACCAGACCCTGCCCACGGTCGACCGCGTGGCGCCGACCGGCGATCAGTCGCGCGACTCCACGGCGTCGTTCTTCGACTACCACCGCGCGTACCTGCAGGAGCTGGTCGGGCTGTACCCGAACGATCCGATCGCCGGCAAGGCGAAGCAGATGCTCTCGAGCTCCACGGTGCCGGCGATGACGCAGTCGTTCATGCTCGCGTACGACTTCCTCTACGACATGGACGACGTCACCTCGGCGACGCTCGACGGCTCGACCACCGCGTACTACGCGGCCGGCATCGGCGAGCTCTACGCGCGCTCGGGCTGGGACCGCCACGCCACCTGGATCAACATGATCGCCGGCCCGTACACCGAGTCCCACGCGCACCAGGACCAGGGCTCGCTGATGATCTACAAGGACGGCTGGCTCGCGTATGACCCGGTCGTCGACTCGCACTCCGGTCTCGATCAGAACGTGACCACGCACGGCCTCGTGCGCATCGACCAGGGCGGCACGCCGGTCCGGCAGATTGCCTCCACCGTGTCGAGCCTGAAGGGCCTGCACAAGGGCACCGGCTGGGTCTATTCCGCGGCGGACCTGACCCCCGCGTACGACAATAACCCGGCGGTCCAGAAGGTCCACCGCGAGATCATCTACCTGCAGCCGAACACCATCGTGGTCTACGACCGCGTGCAGGGCGGCTCGTCGCAGACGTGGCAGCTCGCCGTGCCGACGCAGCCGTCGATCAGCGGCAACACGGCGACGGTCTCGGCCGCGGGCCACCAGCTCAAGGTCACCAAGCTCGGCGGCGGCACGATGTCGACGTACGACTACCGCGGCAACAGCGACTTCTCGGGCGGCTTCCGCCTCGACCAGACGCAGACCGGCGGCAACCAGCGCTACCTCAACGTGATCACGATCGATGGGTCGGCGACGAGCATCACCGCGCAGGGTGACTCGGGTGCATCGCTGCAGCTCGCCGATGGCAAGAACGTCTCGGTGACGTTCGACCACGACGACGTCGGTGCGACGCTCACGATCGACGGCACGGCGACCACGCTCGGCGCCGGGCTCGACGATCTTTCCCAGTAGGGTGTAGGCTTCAGCGAGGCAATGCCTCGCTGGCTGATCACGACGCTGCGGCTCACGGTGATCGTCGCGGGCGTATCGATCTTGAGTGTGCTCGGCCTGCTCGCGTTTCGCCAGGTCGCGCCGCTGAACGAGCTGCGCGGTGCGAGCAACGAGCTGGGGAACTACCTGCAGACGGTGGGTGGCATCTACGCGGTGCTGCTCGCGTTCGTGGTCTACGTGGTGTGGAACCAGTACGATCAGGCTCGCGGTCACATCGACCGCGAGACGACGGCACTCATCGATCTGCACCGTACGGCGAGCGGACTACCACCGGTGACTCGCGACGCGATCCAGGCTGGATTGCGCGCGTACGTGGGGGCCGTGCTGAACGAGGAGTGGACCGCGATGCAGCGCCACGACGAGTCCACGATCACGCGGGTCGGTGAACGGCTCGAGATCGTGTGGCTCGCGATTCACAGGTGCATGCCGGCCAACACGTGCCAGCACACGATGTACAGCGAGGTCCTCTCGCGGTTCAACGACCTCACCGACGTGCGGACCAGCCGTCTAACGTCCTCGCGCCAGCGCATTCCATTGCCGATGAAGATCCTGCTGTACGCGGGGGCGCTCATCATGATCGGCTCGATCTACCTGATGGTGATCGAGCCGGCGTGGGTTCACATCATCGCGACCGGTGCGCTGTCGGGGGCGATCGCGCACATCCTGTTTCTGATCGTCGACCTCGACGATCCGTTCAGCGGTCGCTACACGATCGCGCGCCAGCCGTACGAGCGTGCGCTCGCCGCGTTCGAGCGCGACACGCATCTCGTCGACGCGATCGAGATCGATCGCGCCGCGTAGCTACCAGACGCCGCAGGACTTGCCGGGGTTCATCGGCGTTCCGGTCTTGCACTGGAACGCGGTCGCGAAGCCCGGCTGGTTGACGATCACCCCGTTGATCCGCCACATCGGCGGCGAGTGCGGGTTCGAGTGCGCCATGGTCTCGAGCGACTGCGGCGTGAGCTTCTCGCACCACGACTGGCCGTAGGCGAGGAAGTAGAGCTGGTCGTCGGTGAAGCCATCGACCGTCGCCTGCGGAGGCGACGACTGCGCGGTCTTCCACGTCTGGTAGGCCTGGAACGCGAGCTTGACGCCGCCGTTGTCGGCGATGTTCTCGCCGGCGGTCAGCTTGCCGTCGAGCTTCACCTTCGGCACCGCCTCGTACTGCGCGTACTGATCCACCACGCACTGCGTGGCCGCGGCGAAGTTCTTCTTCGTGGAAGCGCTCCACCAGTCGCGGAGGTTGCCGTCGCCATCGAACTGGCTGCCCTCGTCGTCGAAGCCGTGCGTCATCTCGTGGCCGATCGTGCCGCCGCCCGTGGAGCCAAAGTTGACGGCGGGGTGGAACTTCTCGCCGAAGAACGGCGCCTGGAGCTGCCCCGCAGGCAGCGCGATCTCGTTGAGCGTGGGGTCGTAGTACGCGTTCACGGTCGGCGGTGTCATCTGCCAGTCGAAGCGGTTGACCGGCTTGCCGATCTTGCCGAGCTGGCGGGCGAGCTCGAACCGCGTCGCCGCGCGCACGTTGCCGGCGTAGTCGGTCGGCTTGACCTCGAAGTCGTACGCACGCCACGCCTCGGGGAAGCCGACGAGGTACGCCATCTTGTCGAGCTTGGTCTTGGCCGCCGCGCGCGTCGGCGCATCCATCCACGGCAGCGCATCGAGCTCCACGCGCATCGCGCCGAGCACGGCCTTCGTCAGATCCACCGCGCGCGCCTTGGAGTTGCCGCCGAATCGCGCCGCCACGTACGACTGGGCGAGCAGCTCGCCGAGATCGTCGTCGACCTTGTTGACGCAACGGCGCCAGCGCGGTGGCACGGCCTGCACGCCGGCGAGCTCCTTGTCGAGCGTGAAGTCCTCGTCGATCCAAGCCTTGCCGAGCCGCGTGGCCTCGCTGTGGAGGACCATCCAGGTCAGGTAGTTGCGCTGCGCGGCGGGCGACTCTTTCGCGATCATCTCGTCGATCGCGGAGAAGTACGCGGGGTCGTTGACCGAGATCGCGGTGACCGTGGGGATACCGAGGGCGGTGAAGTACGCTACCCACGGGAACTTCGGCGCGACCTTCGCGACCAGACCATCGCGATCGACGCGGTGATAGACGTTGTGCGGATCGCGGCGGGTGACCTCGTCCTGCTGGATCTTCGCGATCGCGGTCTCGATCCGCATCACGTCCTTCGCGGCGGTCGCGGCGGCGGGCACCTTGAGCTTCTTGTCGGAGGTCGCGAGCAACGTGAACATGCGCGTGACGTGCGCCTGATATGCGACGCGGGTCTTCGGCAGGGAGCCGGTGTTCTCGAGGTAGTACTTGCGATCCGGCAGACCGAGCCCGCTCTGATCGAGGCTCGCGATGACCTTGGTCGCGTCCGCAAAGTCCTGCTGGGGGCCGATGCCGAAGTACGGGAACACCGCCGCTCCGTGCAGCGCCACGATCGCCGCCGCCGCCGACTTGCCATCCTTGACGGTCGCGATGGTATCTAGCATCGGGCGGATCGGCGTGATTCCGGCGGCCTCGATCGCGGGCTCGTTCATGCAGGCCGTGTAGAAGGCGGCGAGCTTCATGGTCAGCGGATCGGGGTCCTTCGCGAGCGCCGCCTTCTCGAGCACGTTGTGCAGGAAGTCCTCGCTGTCCTTCGTGACGATCTGGATGGTCCCCCACGCCGAACGGTCCGGTGGGATCTGCGCGGTCGCGAGGAAGCCGCCGCACGAGTACTGATAGAAGTCGACGCACGGATCGGTCTTGCGATCGATCCACTCACCGACGATGCCGGTGTCGTTCAGCGTGGCGAATGACGGCGTGGGCGGTGGCGTGGCCGGCACCGGCGACGGCACGAGGACAGGAGCGGGTACCGCGGTGGTGGACTTGCCACCGCCGGAGCACGCAGAGATCACGACGAGAAGCGCGAGGAACGTCCGCATGGCCGCGGACCATACACCCGGTTCACGTCGACTTCGCGAGCTCGAATCCGAGTAGGCTGCGTTCCCGTGGACTCTCGCCTCTCTGCCATTCGCGACCGGATCGCCCTGCTGACCGCGATCGACCCAGCGGCCTCCCATGACATCGCGCTCGCGAGCCCGCCTTCCGAGAGCGAGCTTGCCGCGGCCGAGGTCCGGCTCGACCGCGCGATGCTCGAGTGGGTCGATCGCGCCGCACCGCGGATCGCTCTTGAAGGCCCCAACGATCCCGCGGAGCTCGAGGCGATCTCCGACGTGTTCGAGCTGGTCGCGAAGAGCTCCGGGTCCGATCCCGCGCTGCTTCGCACGCTCGGCTATCTCCACCTGCGCGAGCGGCGCTACGCGGATGCGAGCGCGGCGTTCGATGCGGCGACGGCCGCTGGCGGAGATGAGCCGATCGCACGACGGCACCTCGATCGCGCTCGTCTCGAGCTCGCGCGCGGCGATCGCGAGGCGGCGATGATGCACGCGGAGCGCGGCCTCGCGTGCGAGGACCTGTGGTACTCGACCCGCGACGAGCTCCGCGACACTCTCGAGCGCGCGCTCGGCGCCGCCGGTCGTCGAGACGAGGCGCTCGCCGTGCTCGACCTGCGCGCCGCCGACTGCCGGTTCAGCTTCGATCTCCACCACCGTCTCGCCCGCGAGCGGATCGCGCGCGGAGACATCGCGGGCGCGGGCGCCGCTCTCGAACGGGCGGCGGCGATACCCGAGATCCTCGGCGCCGTCTCGACGATCGAGGAGCGGCTGTCGGCGAGCTTCGAGCCGTTCATCCGCGAGCTCGAGGGCGCGCGGAAGCACCACGAGGTCCGCGTGATGACCGCGCTCGCCGAGCGCATCCGCGGCGCGAACTAGCCGGTCGCGCGGCTGCTCGCGGCGGCGAGGCGCGCGATCAGCTTCTTCGCGATCAGGTAGGCGTCGCCGGGCCAACGCGCCGAGACATAGCGACCGTCCTCGACCACGAACGCGTGGGTGTCGTCCTCGCGGGTGCCGCGCTTCGACAGCTCCTTCGGTCCGCGCTCGAAGTCCTCGGGCTTCGCGAGCGCCGCGCGAACCTCCTCCTCGACGTACGCGGGATAGGTCCGGTAGTACGTCCCGCGCAACCAGAACGTGGCGAGGTACGCACTGCGCTCCATGTACTTGGGCAGGCACGTGGTGCGGAGCCCGTGCAGCACGCTCGTGCCGTCGGCGCGCTTCGACCGCGCGGCCACCAGCACGCCGTGACAGATCGCGGCGATCGGCTTGTCGGTCGCGAAGAACGCGGCGGTGAGCTGCTGCACCACCTCGCTACCGAGATACTGCTTCATGCCGGGCGCGTGACCCCCCGCGAGGAATAGCGCATCGAACTTCGCGACCTCGCACGTCGACCACGCGACGGGCGAGACGAGCTCGGGCGCGGCCTCCATCTCACGATAGAACGCGATCGGCTCGGGGCGCGCGCCGAGCTTGCCGAAGAGCACACCCGTGAGCAGCAGCGGGTCGCATGTAGGCGTCGCACCACGCTCCGTCGCGAAGACCACCTCGTGGCCGGCCTCGCGGAGGAGCTTCCAGGGGACCGCCACTTCGGTGACGTCGAAATCTCGATCCGGCAGCGGAACCAGAACCTTCACGATGGCCGAGCATCCCATGTATCCTGCAGGTAGTGAGGTTGCTCGGACTCGCGCTGCTCGCATCTGGATGCGGCTTCACGGTCGGTGGCGCGAACGTGCCGATCGACGGTCACGAGATCGATGCCGAGCACGTCGATCCGGACGCCACGATCCCCGACGCACCCGATGCGCCCCCGGTATGCGCGGGCTGGCATCCCGCGCACTTCCTGCCGTGCATGATCGGCGCGCCGAAGCCCCCGCTGACGATCACGGCGAGCGGGAGCCCATGGACGTACAACACCAGCGTGATGGGCGGCGTGCTGAACGACAAGACCGGCACGGTGCTGTCGTCGAACGTCGTGGTGACGCAGGCCGACAGCTCGATGGTCGCGATGCTCAATGTCGAGAGCCTCGTCGTCGAAGCGGGCGCCACGCTGAACGTTGTCGGCGACAAGCCGCTGATCATCGCGAGCTGGAGCACGATCGTGGTCAACGGCACGATCGATGCGGGCAGCAGCACGTACGAGACCAGCGCCACGACGCACGTCGATGGACCGCTGCGGACCGGTGCCGGCGCAAATCGCCCGGGGAACTGCAGCGGGCTCACCGGAACGCAGGGCGCGACCGCGCAGAGCACGGGCGGCTCCGGTGGCGGCGGTGGGGGCGGCTATCACGGTGACGGCGGCAACGGCACCACCGGAGATACCGTGATGGTGCCGGGTGGATCGGGTGGCCTCAAGATCGCGCAGGCGCCAGCGGTGATCCGCGGTGGCTGCGCGGGCGGAGGCAGTGGCACGGCGGGCCCGACGGGGTTCATGTCGCCGGCGACCACGACCACGTTCTCCGCCGGTGGTAACGGCGGCGGTGCCCTCGAGCTCTCCGCGATGATGACGTTGACGTTGACCGGTGGCGCGGTGGTCAACGCGGGCGGCGCGGGTGGCGGTGGCGCACCGCAGGGCTCGGCATGCGGCGGCGGTGGCGGTGGAAGCGGCGGCTACCTGCGCATCGAGGCGCCGATGATCGCGCTCGCGGGAGCGCTATCGGCGAACGGCGGCGCGGGCGGCGGCTCCTCGCCCTACGCGTTTCACGGCAATCAGGGCGGCAACGCGGTCACCGCGACGCAGGCCAGCGGTGGTGCTGCATACGGCGGCGGCAACTGCGGGCTCGCCGGCGCGGCCGGGTCAATTGCCGCGACGTTTGATGGGCCCGACGCGACCGGGGCCGATGCGTGCGGTGGCGGCGGCGGAGGTGGTGGCGCGGGCTTCGTGTTCGTGGCGGGAACAACCACCGGCAGTGCCGTGATCTCGCCGACGGTTTCGCCCTAGGTGGAACGCGCACGGGATTTGCTCGACGTCTCCGGAGGAGGAGGAGCAGATGCCCCGCAAGCAACGTTTCAAGCCGTCCCGTAAGCCCAAGACCGAGTCGCCCCAGGCAGAGCCGCAGAGCAATCCCAGCGATAGCGGCGGTGCTGACAGCCGGAGCGAGCCGCATCGCGAGGAAAATCGCGGTGTCATCGAAGCCGTCGGGGATACGGCGTAACTGCGCGCCTGTGTCGCGCCGCGCGCCCGAGCACGGGCGCGCCACGCAGACCTCGTAGGATCGCTTACGGCGCCGCCGGCGCGTACCTGGCGACCAGCTCGGCATAGCCACCGTTGCACCAGCGCTCGATTTCCTTCGCGCGCTGCATCGCGAACGGGTGCGTGCGCTGGGCCGTCAGGAGGATCTTGTACGCCTTATCGAGCGTGGAGCGATCCACCTCCTGATAGTCCTCCACCTGGCGGAGGAACTCGGCGAGGTCCATCTCCGCCGACAGGCGCGTCGCCCCGCCGGCGAGCTTCATGAACGTGGAGCGCGCGGGCTCGAGATCCTGCACGCACATCAGCGCAGCGCGATCCGAGGTCAGCTCGGCGGCGCGGTACCATTCGTAGAGCGCGAGCACGAGACCCTGGCCGAGCAGCGCGCCGATGCCGAGCGTGAGCTGCCCGAGGAGCTGCACCACCGCGGCGATGTTGCGCGCCATCGTGCCGTAGAGCACGTGCCCGGCCTTGATGTGACCGACCTCGTGACCGATCACGAAGAACAGCTCCTCGTCCGACATCATGTCGATCAGCCCCGAGGTCACGGTGATGAACGGCTTCGTGTGGCCGAACGTCCACGCGTTCGGCGTGGGATCCATCGTCACGTACATCTCGGGCTCGGCCACATCGAGGATCTTGCACGCCCAGAGAAGGCTCTTGTGCAGCCGCCCGAACATCGCGGGCGTGACGCGGAGGTTCGAGGCGAGGTTGTCCACGTAGTACATGCGCTCGAGGCCGTACTCGAGGAGCTTTGCGAGCACCTTGTCAAAGCCGGGGACCTTCTTCAGCGCATCGGTCGCGCGCGCATCGGACGGGTGGCGGATCTCTTCGACGGAGAGCCCAGGGAACGTGCGCAGCTTCCGGTTCATCCCCGCAGTGTGCGCGAAGTCGTCACGATTCGCTGATCGCGAGCGTCACGCGTCTGCGCAGGTAGGCGAGCCGCGTGCCGAGGATCTCATCGAGTGGTGGTCACGTCGGCACGACGTGGGGCGACGTCCCGTACGACGCGGCCGAGTCGATCACGGCGGTGCCCGCCGAGGAGGAGTTGACGTGGGAGGTCGGAGACAGGCGACCGGAGTGACTAGACCGCACCATCCGCATCGAGGCGCTCGATGTGGATGTTCTTGTCCTTCGCGTCCGGCTTGCGCGCCGCATCGCCGAACTTCTCGGCGGCGTCGGCCGAGATCTCGACGCGGGTCTCGCGCGCGAGGATCTGGATCTTGCCGATCGAGGCCTTCGTGATGTTTCCGCGGCGGCAGAGCAGCGGGATGATCCACTTCGGATCCGCGTTCTTCGAGCGGCCGACGTTCACCGTGAACCACACCGCGTCGCCGCGGCTCGAGCTCGGCTCGTCGTTGACGTCCCGGCGCGGCCGACGATCGACCTGCGCGACAGGACGGTCGCGCTCGCGCTCGGCTGCGCGGCGATCGGGAGGCGGGTTGCGCCGCTCCTGCTCGATTGGCTCGCTGCGCGCCCGGCGATCATCGCCACCATCGCGCCGCTCGGTGCGCTCGACGCGCTCGGTGCGCTCGGTGCGTGTGGCGGCGGGCTGCGGGCGCGGGGCGGGGCGCTGCTGCATCGTGCTCGGTCCGCGGGGGCGCAGCGACGACGGAACGGTGAGCTCCTCGGGCGAGGGGCGAGCCTGGCGGCGCTGGTTGACGAGCGCGGCGACCAGATCCTCCGGCGAGCGATCGGTGAGCAGCGTGCGTGCGACCTCGCGGTCATCATCGGTCGGATTCTCGACCAG
>JBBRED010000039.1:0-34913 GCA_038203335.1 Haliangiales bacterium
ACGGGATCTCGACGAACATCTTCTTCTCGACAGGGGAAACGTCTTCGATGCGTACCTGCATGGTCGTCCTCGGGCTGAAAGGCAGGTGTGGTTACCACACAGAAGCCCGGGGTTCTAGCGGCGCAGGCGGTACGTGGGCTCCCCGCCGTGCGGGTTCCCCGGCTCGACGAGGTCGAGCCCGAAGCTCTCGAGCTTGCGGGTCAAATCCTCCATGAACGTCATCGCATCGGCGACGTCGATCATCTGGCCGATCGCCTTCGCGGTGAGCTCGTGATCGCCGAGCGCGTTCAGCACCTTGCGCTCGAACGCATCGATCTGGAAGTCCTGCGGAACGATGCGATCGACGAGCCAGCCGAGCCGCGACGACACGTGCGGGACGAGGCCGAGGCGCACCACCGCGGACTGCGCGCCGGACCCCGACTGATACCCGAGCGCGGTGCGATCGAGCATCGGCGGTGGGCGGGTCTTGCCGCCGCGCGGACGCGGCATCGGCGTCTTGCGCAACTCCGGGTTCGACGGCGCCGCCGAGGGTGCCGGCGCCGGCACGTGATGCGCGGCGATCTGGTGCTGCGGCACGAACGTGGCTCCCTGCTGCTGCGGGATCCGGGTGGCGTTGGTCGGCTGCACGAAGTCGACCTGCGGCAGGCCGCCGTCGATCCGCTTCGGAAGCATGCGCGGCGCTCCCGGTCCCCAGTTCGCGGTGGGCTCGCGCTCGAACGTGGACTCCTCGTCGGCGAGCCGCGGCGGGTTGCCCTTGCTGCCCGCGAGCCGGCGCGCCATGTCCTCGAGCTGGCCCTTGACCTGCTGCGCGGCGCCGTCGCCTTGCTCGCCGACGTGCACGCCCCACGCGCCCTTCTCGTCGGTGCCGGCGGGGCCGATCGCGAGCTCGATGCCGTACAGCGTGATCGTCGGTCGCGTCTGATCGCGGCTCTCGGCGTACGCGCGCATCAGCACGCGCTGCTCGGCCCACTTCTCGGTGATCACCATGACCGACCGGTAATGACTGGGCGGCGCACCGGGTGCCCGTAACCAGACATCGACAAACCGGATCTGCGCCATGAACCCACGGAATCATAACGCGGTCCCGTGGACTGTGGCAGCCTCCACGCCCATGGAGCGCAAGGCCGCCCACCTCGAGCTCGGCGTGTTCGCCGTGGCCCTGGTGGTGCTCGTCGTCGGTACCGCGGGTGGCCCGGGCTGGGATCAGGCCTCGGGTCACGCCGTGCTCGGGACCCAGCTCGCGCGGACCTCCGCGGCGCCGCTCTACGGCGTGCTCGCCGGCGCATTCGCCCAGCTACCGCTCGGAGAGCCTGGATTTCGGCTCGGGCTCCTCGGTGCGATGCTCGGCGCGCTGACGCTCGCGGGCGTGGTCGCCGCGGCGCGCGGTCTGCTGCCCAAGGATCCATACGCGGGTGCGATCGGCGCCGTCCTGCTCGTCCTCGCCCCACCGTTCCGCGATGCGGCCGGCGTTGCCACACCGAGCTTGCTCGCCGCGTGCGGAGCCGTGTGGGCGGTCGCCGGCGCCGCGGCCCACATGCGCGAACCGAGCTCTCGGCGGCTCGCGCTCGCGTTCGTCGGGATCGCCGGCGTCGTGGGCAGCGCGCCGTGGCTCGGCCTCGCGGTCGGGATCGCGGTGGTCGGCTGGCTCGCGCGCGGAACGGCGCGCAAGGATCACCTCGCGATCGGAGCGGGAGCGATCGGCCTGGCGATGATCGCGTGGTCGATCGGCGCGCTCGGCGGTCTTCCGGATCTCGATCCGAGCCTGAGCGCGATGGTCGGCGCCTCTGGCAAGGGCGCCGCCGCGATCGTGATCGGCACGGGCCTCCTCGGTGCCGCGTTCGGCGCCGCGACCGGGCTCGCACCCGCGCGCTGGCTCGCGCTGGTCGTCGCGATCACCGCGGCCCACTCGATCCTCGTCGATCACGCTGCCGAGCCGCTGCTCGCGCTGCTCGCGGTGGGCACCGCGATCGTGCCGAGCGCGGTCGGAAAGCTGATGCCCGAGCGAGGTGTGCTGGTCGTGCTCGGTGCGGGAGTGCCGCTCGTGATCGCCGCGCTCGTCACCGGTCCCGCGTTCGGCGTCGATGATCCAGAGGATGCTCCCGCACGCCTCGCGACCGACGTGATCGGCGATGCGCCGTCGGGACCGGGCCTCGTCGTCGCGACCAGCGGGACCACATGGTCCGCGATCCACTACAGCCAGATGGTCACCGGCGCGCGCCCGGATCTCGCGCTCGTGCCGCCGGTCGCACCGACCACCGCCGATCGCTTGGTCGCCGATGCGCTGCGCGCGAAGCAGCTCGCGGTCGCCGACGTTCCCGCGTTCGGTCGCCTCGATCTCGCGCTCGCCGTGCCGCGCGGTCGCGGCTTCGAGCTCGTCGGCGCACCGCCGGAGAGCGCGTTCGTCCCGCCGGCGCCGGCGCACTATCCCTCCGCGATCGGCGAGCGCCAGGCCGTCGCGCTCGCGATCGCCCGCGCTCGGTACGAGGCGATCGCCGGCCGGCTCGATGCGGCCGCGCGCGCCGCCGGGCAGACCGAGCGGTTCGGTGCGGCGGGCCTCGCGATGCTCGCGACCACTGCGCCGACGCGCGAGCGGCCAGCGCTGTTCGGTTTCGTGCCGCTGCTCGCGGATCCCGAGACCGGCACCTGGTTACTCGATCTATTCGGAGATGATCTCGCGTGGGTCGCGGGCATCGAACAACCGCTGGTCGATGCTCCGCCGTCGCGCCGGTTGCACGGACTGTGGCGCGAGCTGCTCTCGGGTCAGCGCGCCGCCGACGATCCCGAGATCGCCGCGCTCGGCCCTGCCGCGATTCGCGCCACCGCCGACCTGGTCGCGAGTCGCGCCGCGAAGTGACGCCGAAAAAAGAACCGCCGACAGACCTGGGGGAGGTTGTCGGCGGGACCCGCTAACGGGCGGGGGTCATGTACCGGCCCCGAGCGTGGGTGGAACGCTCGGGGTCCGACGGAAGCATTCCGACGTATGTGCACGCTCGATACCAACGCACCTGGCCTGCGCGACCGGATCTGGCCCACGCGTTTCGCGGTGTTGTGATCGCATTGCGCGCTGTCTCGTGCGGCGCGTGCGCGCGGTTTCGTCACACTGCGCGGCTTCGCGCGCGCGCCAAGCCACATCCTCTGTCAGCGATCGGCTGGCATCGTGACTGCACGTGGATCGCCGCATGTCCGGACACACACCTCGAAGTTACGACGAGATCACGCGCAACACCGTACCGGAGCCCGATAGTAGCTATCGGCCGACGGTCGAACAGGAGAAGTCCGCCTACGAAGGCGAGCGGATCATGTCCGACGACGAGCGCACGCTGCACGATGCCGTGTCGAATGCGCTCACAGGATCGGGAGTCGATGTCTCCCATGTCGCGGTCGAGATCGATGGGTCGCGCGTCACGCTGCGCGGCCACGTCTCGGACGTACAGGTCCTTCCTCGTCTCGAGGACGCGGTCCGCGGGGTGCGAGACGTCGGCGACGTCGTCGATCTGATCGTGGTGGACGCCGGGGCCCGTTGAGCACGTTCTTCCGCAAGATGGCGAAGGCGATCGCGTGCGCGATCGGATCGCCGTACGCGTTCGCGATCGCGGTGGGCGGAGTGATCATGTGGTCCGCGCTCGGCCCGGTGTTCGGGTTCTCGGATACGTGGCAGCTCGTCATCAACACCAGCACCACGATCATCACGTTCCTGGTGGTGTTCATGATCCAGAACACCCAGAACCGGGACTCGAAGGCGATCCACCTGAAGCTCGACGAGCTGATCCGGGCGATGGAGCCGGCGCGCAACGGGCTCATCGACTCCGAGGATCTGCCGGACAAGGAGCTCGATCGCCTCGAGCGGGAGTTTGCGACCCTCCGCTCGATCCGCGGACCCAGCCAGGTCTCGGACGTTCAATACGAGGGCCGCGACCGCTAGTTGACGGATCCGCGCACCCGGGCGGCGCAGCTCGGCACGGTGAGCGTTGACGCACATGGGTGATCGCATAGGTTGCTGGATCTGTGTCGTGGGAGCCCTCAGAAGCTTCGGCATACCTCTCGCAATTAGGTTTTCCCGTCCGCAGAGCCCGGCGACCTAAGTACCTGGACTCACTGGCGGCAGAAAGGTATGACTACCCGTGAACGGAACTATTCTGATCGTCGATGACGACGACGACACTGCGATCCTCCTTCGCGATTCGCTCCGCAAGCGAGGCTTCGACGTCGACGCCGTCAACTCCGCCCAGCAGTGCCTCGAGCACCTGAGGACCGATCCGGCCGACGTGGTCGTGACCGACGTTCAGATGACGGGTATGTCCGGCATCGATCTCTGCCAGGAGCTGCGCCAGCGCTACCCGGATCTCCTCCCGATCGTCCTCACCGGACAGGGCGGACTCGAGACCGCGATCGCCGCCATCCGCGCCGGCGCGTACGACTTCATCACCAAGCCGGTGAAGGTCGACGCCCTCGCGATCTCGGTCGGCCGCGCCCTCGAGCACCTCTCGCTCAAGCGCGAGGTCAAGCGCCTCCGCACCGCCGCCGACCGCGACATGCCGATCGACGGCATCGCGGGTTCGAGCCCTGCGATCCGCGAGACCATCGAGATGATCCGCCGCGTCGCCGATAGCGATGCCACGGTGCTGGTCACCGGCGAGTCCGGTACCGGTAAGGAGCTCGTCGCGAAGGCGCTCCACAACCTGTCCCCGCGCCGCGACCAGCCGTTCGTCGCCGTCAACTGCGCCGCGATGCCGGCGCCGCTCCTCGAGAGCGAGCTGTTCGGCCACGTCCGCGGTGCGTTCACGGATGCGAAGCGCTCGCGCGCCGGTCTGTTCGTGCAGGCGGGTGCTGGAACGATCTTCCTCGACGAGATCGGCGAGATGCCAATCGAGATGCAGGTCAAGCTGCTGCGCGTCCTCCAGGAGCGCCGCGTTCGCCCGGTCGGCGGCGACGAGGAGGTGCCGTTCGAGGCGCGCGTCGTCACCGCGACAAACCGAGATCTCGAGACCGAGGTCGAGGAGAAGCGGTTCCGCGAGGATCTGTTCTATCGCATCAACGTCGTCGCGATCCCGGTACCGCCGCTGCGCTCGCGCGCGGGTGACATCCTCCTGCTCGCTCAGTTCTTCCTCAAGCGCATCGCCGGTCGCACCACCAAGCCGGTGCAGGGCATCTCGGGCCCTGCGGCTCGCCTGCTGATGGACTACGACTGGCCGGGCAACGTCCGCGAGCTCGAGAACTGTATGGAGCGCGCGGTCGCGCTCTGCCGCCTCGACGAGATCACCGTCGACGATCTGCCGGCCAAGGTGCAGGAGCACCAGTCGAGCAAGATCGTCATCACCACCGAGAGTCCGGGCGAGCTGATCACGCTCGACGAGATGGAGCGCCGCTACGTCCGTCAGGTGCTCAACGCGGTCGGTGGCAACAAGACCCACGCCGCGCGCATCCTCGGCATCGATCGCCGGTCGCTGTACCGCCGGCTCGAGGAGCCGCGTCACGAGACCAAGTCGAGCGACTCGGCGCCGACGCGCACGGCGACCATCCCGCCCGGCAACAACGGATCGAACGGTCACGCCAGCAACGGCCACCCCGGAGAAATGGATCCGCACTGAACCGTGAGCGATCGCAGTAAGTCACAGCGGATCCACCTCCTCCTCGTCGAGGATGATGATCTGGACGTGATGAACGTCCATCGTGCCCTCGCGTCCGCTCCGGAGATCGCATCGATCACCGTGGCTCGCGACGGTGTGGAAGCGCTGCGCATGCTCCGCGCCGCCGAGCTCCCGCTCGAGCGGCTCGTCGTCGTTGCGGACCTTCGCATGCCGCGCATGTCGGGACTCGATCTCCTGAAGGAGCTACGTGGAGACGCGCGGCTGAAGCGAATCCCGACCGTGGTGCTCACCACATCGGACGATCCGCACGACCGTGACGCTGCCTTTTGTCTTGGAGCTGCGGGATACTTCGTCAAGCCGGCGGCACCGGGCCGGTTCAAGCAGATCATGGACGCGATGCGCAGCTACTGGTCCGTGGCCGAGTTTGCCCCTCCACCGCTCGCTGATGCGGTGGGCAAGACATGACAGAGCGGCTCCGAATACTCACGATCGATGATGACCTCGTAGATCGCCTGGCGGTGCGCCGGGCCATCGAACAGAGCGGTCTTGTCGCGGACATTTTCGAGGCCGCATCGGCGACCGAGGCGATGGCGGCCGTCGGCGCGCAGACGTTCGACTGCCTGCTGCTCGATCACGACCTGCCCGGGACCACCGGCATCGAGATCGCGCGCCAGCTCCGATCGTCCGGAAACCTGACGCCGATCGTGTTCGTCACCGGGCAGCAGAACGAAGCGCTGCTCCAGGCGGCGGTCGACGCCGGCGTCACCGACTTCTTTCCAAAGGGCGACCTGTCGCCGCACCGCCTCGCGCTGCGCATCCGGTTCGCGATCCGCATCGGCCGCGCCGAGGCGGAGTCGGCTCGCTCCCTCGCGGCCGCCACGCAGGCAGCGCGAGCCCGCGACGACGTTCTCGCGGTCGTCTCGCACGACCTCCGCGGCCCACTCCACGCGATCAGCCTCGCGTCAGAGGCGCTCCGCGAGGAGAGCACGGGCGACGCCCTCCGCTACATCGGCGCCATCGAGCGTGCTTCGTTGCGCGCCGAGCGACTGATCAGGGATCTGCTCGAGGCGAGTGCGATCGAGAACGGCGCGCTCCAGCTCACGCGCGGCTCCGTCGACGCGGCGGCGATCATTCGCCAGGCCGCGTCCGATCACGAGCTGCTCGCGAAGGAGAGCGGCGGCAAGATCACCGCACGCGCACCCGACGAGATGACCATCGTGTCCGCGGATCGCGATCGCGTGCTGCAGGTGCTCGGTAACCTGATCGGCAACGCGCTCAAGCACGCGCGCGGCGCGCCGATCGAGATCACGATCTCCCGGCGCGACGCGGTCGCGGAGATCGCCGTTCGCGATCAGGGCCCGGGCATCCTCGATTCCGAGCTCCCGCACGTGTTCGATCGCTACTGGCACGGACGCGCGAAGAAGGGCGGCGCGGGCCTCGGGCTCGCGATCGCCAAGGGCATCGTCGAGGCCCACGGCGGCAGCGTCGCCGTCGCGAGCCGTCAGGGCGAGGGCGCCGTGTTCTCGTTCACGCTGCCGCTCGCCACGCGCTGACTACGCCGTGACGTGGCGCGGGAGCTTCACCGTGAAGCAGGTCCCCGCGTCCTTGCTCGACGTGACCTCGACCGTACCGCCGTGAACGAGCGCGATCTCGCGCACGATGTAGAGGCCCAGGCCGAGGCCCTTGTGCGTGGACGTGCTCCCGCCGCGGAACGGCTCGAAGATCGTCGGGAGGAGATCCTCGGGGATCACGCCGCCGTTGGTGACCGTGAACGTGATGGTGCGCGCGTCCCGCCCGTCGACCGCGACCCGGATCCCGGAGCCCTTCTCGCCGTGCTGGAGCGCGTTCGAGATGAGGTTGGCCGCGAGTCGTGAGACCCGGGTCAGATCCCAGGTGCCGCGCGCATCGCCATCGACCGCGAGCTCGATCGGCACGCCCTTGCCGCGGAGCTCGACCTCCTGGACGACGGTCCCGAGGAGCTCGCCGAGGTCGCCCGGCACCGCCTGGATGGCGATGCCTTCGCCGATTCGCGATCGCGCGAGGTCGTAGAGCTGGTCGAGCATGCCCCCCATGCGATCGATCGCGGCATCGACCCGTCGGTGAACATCCCGGGCTTCGGGCGTGGGGGCCTCTCCCACGAGCAGCGAGACGCCGACGGAGATCGTGTGAAGCGGCGTACGGAGATCGTGATTGACCGCGGCGACGAAGGTCTCGTGCATGCGGAGCACCTCGGCGAGGCGGCGCGACTGCACGGCGAGGAGCGCGCGGCTGCGATACAGCTCGATCAGCGTCGACACCTTGTGCTTCATGATCTTCGGATCGACCGGTTTGATCAGGAAGTCCACGGCGCCGGCGTCGTAGCCCTGGAACACGCGCTGCGGATCGTAGGCCGCGGTGACGAAGATGATCGGGACGTCCTTCGTGCGCTGCGACCCGCGCATCAGCTCCGCGAGCTGGAAGCCGTCCATCTCGGGCATGTTGACGTCGAGGAGCGCGAGCGCGATGTCCTGCACCAGCAAGATCTCGAGCGCCTCGCGGCCGGACCGCGCCTGCACGAGCTCGATGCCGGGGAGCCGGCGCAGCAGCGCCTCGAGGGCGATCAGATTCTCCTCGATGTCGTCGACGATCAGCACGCGCGCGGGTGGAAGCTCGGCGCTCATGCGGCACCTCCGAGCAGGGAGGTGAGCCACCTGCCGATCGCCCGCGGCGTGGCAACGAGATCGGGCCGGCACGCGGCGATGCCGGCGGTCGGCATCTCGGCCGCTTGAGCGGTCGTGGGATCCTGGACGGCGACGCGGCCGCCGGCATCCTGGATGGCGCGGAGCCCGACGGCGCCGTCGGCGTTCGCACCGGAGAGCAGCACGCCGATCGCGTTCGCACCGAACACGTCGGCTGCGGCGAAGAACAGCGGATCGATCGCGGGCCGCGAGAAGTGCACGGCCGGATCGCGAGACAGCGCGAGCGTACGATCGCGCTCGATCAAGACGTGGTAGTCCGGCGGCGCGACCACGACGGTTCCAGAGGTGAGGGGCAGCTTGTCCACGGCTTCTCGAACAGGCATAGCGGTGTAGGCCCCGAGCACCTCGGGAAGCAAGCTCTTCGACGCCGGAGACAGGTGCAACACCACGATGAACGTCGACTCCATCACGATGGTCAGCCCGGAGAACAGCGCGTGCAAGGCGTCCAGCGAGCCCGCGGAGCCGCCGATCACCACCCCGATCATCGGAGCGCCTCCCGCTTGTGATACCAGCGCTCCGCGTGCGGGGTGAACTGCTCCTTCTCCGTCGAGAACTCGAGGGTCTCTTTTGGCCCGAGGCCGAGCCAGCCCCCGCGGCCGAGCGCCTCGCGGAACAGCCCGAGCGCGCGGTTCTGCAGCTCGGTCGCGAAGTAGATCAGCACGTTGCGGCACGAGACCACCTGGACCTCGGCGAACACGGCATCGGTCGCCAGGCTGTGGTCGGCGAACACGATGTGGTCGCGCAGGCCCTTGTCGAACATCGCGCCCTGCGCGCTGGTGGAGTAGTGCTCCGAGAGAGAGGTCGTCCCTCCGGCGAGCCGATGGTTTTCGCTGAACGTGCGCATCCGATCGAGGTCGTAGATCCCGCTCTCGGCGGTGCGCAGGCTCTGCTCGTAGATATCGGTCGCGTAGATCAGCGTGCGATCGAGGAGCCCCTCCTCGCGAAGGATGATCGCGAACGAGTACGCCTCTTCGCCGGTGCTGCAGCCGGCGACCCACACCTTGCGCGAGGGATAGGTGCGCAGCACTGGCACGACCTGCTCGCGGAAGAACTTGAAGTACGTCGGATCGCGGAACAGGTCGGAGAGCTGGACCGTGAACCACGGCAGGAGGTCGGCGAACGCCCGCGCGTCGGTCACGAGCCGGTGCCGGACCTCGGCGACGCTGGTCACGTTGAGCCGGCCCATCGCGGCCGTCACGCGCCGGCGCAACGATGCGCGCGCGTACCCCCGAAAATCGTAGTGATACTGCGCGTAGATCACGGCGAGCAGTGCATCGAGCTCGTCCTCGATCGCGCTCATCGCGGCATCCACACGCGCATCAGCGAGAGCAGCATGTCTACGTTGATCGGCTTCGCGAGGTAGTCGTTCGCGCCGGCGTCGAGGCAGGCCTGACGATCGTCGGCCATCGCCTTTGCGGTGAGCGCGATGATCGGCAGGTGCGCGAGCTTCGGATTGGCGCGGATCGCCTTCGTACAGTCGATGCCGTTCATCTCCGGCATCATCACGTCCATCAGCACGAGGTCGACCGGCCGCTTCTCGAGCGCCTCGAGCGCCTCGCGACCGTTGCGGGTGATCACCGTGGTCAGGCCGCGTGGCTCGAGCACGCTCGACAGCGCGAACACGTTGCGCACGTCGTCCTCGACGATCATCACCGTCTTGCCCTCGAACAGCGCCTCGCGGCTGCGGACCTCGCGCAGTACACGCTGGCGCTCCTGCGGCATCTCGGACTCGACCTGGTGGAGGAACAGCGTCACCTCGTCGAGCAGCCGCTCCGGCGAGCGCGCGCCCTTGACGATGATCGAGGTCGAGTAGTGCCGGAGCTTGTCCTCCTCGGCGCTGCTCAGCGACTTGCCGGTGTAGATGATCACCGGCGGGAACGTGTAGCGCTCGTCGTTCGTCATGGTCTCGAGCAGCTCGAAGCCGGTGCCGTCGGAGAGCCTGAGGTCCATGACCACGCAATCGAACGTGTGCTTCGCGAGCTTCTCGAGGGCCTCGGCCTTCGACGGCACGGCGTCGATCTCCACCGTGGTGCTGCCGAGCAGGCTGCGCAGCGCAGCGGCCTGCACCGGATCGTCCTCGACGATCAGCAGGCGGCGCACGCGCTGCGACGTGCGGTCTTCGATCCGGCGGATCGCGCCGACCAGCTCGTCGCGGTTCGCGGGCTTGAGCAGATAGCCAACGGCCCCGAGCTCGAGCGAGCGCTGCGCGTGGTCCTCACCCGACAGCATGTGGATCGGCACGTGGCGGATCGCCGGCTGGCGCTTCAACCGCTCGAGCACGCTGAGGCCCGAGTGGTCGGGCAGGTTGACGTCGAGCAGGATGCCATCGGGCCGGTGGCGCATCGCGAGCTCGACACCCTCGTCGGCGGTCGAGGCGACGAGCGCCTGGTAGTCGAGCTCGCGACCGAGGTCGCGCAGGATGCCGGCGAACGCGGCGTCGTCCTCGATGATCAACAGCGTGCGCTTGTTCGGCGCGAGCCTCTCCCGATCGTCGAACCCCGACGGCACCGACACCGCTGGCGCCTTCGCGGCGGTGAGCTTCTGCATGCCGGAACTGCGGGGCGGCGAGGGGACCTTCGAGGGCGGGTCCGGGGTGGCGGTCCGCGCCGTCTGCGCGGGGGCCGCGAGCGGGACATCGAACGTGAACGTACTGCCCTGGCCGGGCGCGCTCGCGAGGACGAGCTTGCCGCCGAGGAGCTGGGCGAGATCGCGAGAGATCGCGAGACCCAGGCCGGTACCGCCGTGCTTGCGGCTGACCGAGCCATCGACCTGGTGGAACGCCTCGAACACGGTGTCGACCTGATCGGCCGGGATGCCGATGCCGGTATCGGTGACCGAGATCTCGATACGCTCTTGGGCGGGCTTGATCAGCACCCGAACGCCACCGCGCTCGGTGAACTTGCACGCGTTCGACACCAGGTTGCGCAGGACCTGCACGAGGCGCTGCTCGTCGGTGTGGATCTGCGGTGGCAGCCCCGGCGCGAGCTCCACGGCGAGCGTGAGCTGCTTCCCGGCGGCGACCGGCTCGAACTCGCGCATCATCGTGTCGCGAACGCGCTCGAGCGAGACGCTGCCGAGCCGCAGCTCGAGGCGACCGGCCTCGATCTTCGCGAGATCCAGGATGTCGTTGATCAGGACGAGGAGATCGTTGCCCGCGGAGTAGATGGTCTCCGCGAACCGAACCTGCTCGGGGGTGAGGTTTCCACCGGAGTTGTCGCCGAGCAGCCGCGCGAGGATCAGCGTGCTGTTGAGCGGCGTGCGCAGCTCGTGCGACATGCGCGCGAGGAACTCGGACTTGTACTGGCTCGCCCGCGCGAGCTCCTTCGCGTGATCTTCGAGATCCGTCTGCGCGCGCAGCAGGTCCTCGCGCTGGACCTCGAGCGCGGCGGTCTGCTCCTCGAGGTTCGCGTTCGAGGCCTCGAGCTCGTGCTGGATGTTCTGCTGGCGCGTGTGCGCCTCGCGCAGCGCGGTCCCCTGCTGCTCGAGCTCCTCGTTCGAGACGCGCAGCTCCTCGTGCTGGGTCTGTAGCTCCTCGCCCTGGCGCTGGGTCTCCTCGAGCAGCTCCTGCACGCGCACGCGCTGTTCCGCGCCCCGGATCGCGATCGCGATCGTGGTGCCGACGCCGGTGAGCAGATCGTCGAGGCCATCGGGGGGCGCATCGACGAAGCCGAGCTCGATCACGCCGATCACCCGGGTCTCGATCCGCGCCGGGATCAGCACGAGCTCCACGGTGTGGGCCTTGGCGACGCCTCCACCGATCGCGAGTTGCGCGGAGGCATCCCGGATTCGACGCGGCTCGCGCGCCTGGACCACCGCGCCGAGCTGGCCCTTGTCGGCGGCGAGCGTGACGGGCGAATCCGCGGGCGCCGCGACCGCCGCACCGCGCACGAGCTGGTCGCCGCGCACCTGATAGATCGCCCCGACGACGGCGCCGGTGTGCGCGCACAGGGCATCGAGCCCGCGCTGCCCGACCTCCGCGACCGAGCCTTCACCGACGACCGCGCTCGCGATCGCCGCCTCGCCACTGCCGACCCACTCCTGTCGCTTCGCCACGCGCTTGGCGGCCCGCTCGGTACCGACCAGGGCGCCGAACGCCGACGACACCACGCCGAGCTGCCGCCGGCTGACGACCGCGATCGTCAGCGCCGAGAGACCGAGGAGGCCGATGAACCACAGCTTCGCGGTCCGGTCCGCGTCGTCGTTGGCGTCCTCACGCTGCTGCAACAGCTGCTCCTCGTCAGCGCGCGCCTCGTTGAACAGGCCTCGCATCCGTTGCAGCAGCCCGACCCGCTTCCTCAGCCCGACCATGTCGTCGCGGGCGTGGTTTTTGATGGCCTGCTCTGCTTCGCGATCCCAGGTCGCGAGCGCGGAGCGGAGATCGAGCAGGCGAGACTGCTGAGCGGGGTTGTCTGTGGTCAGGACCAACAAGTCATCGACCATCACGTTCGGGGCTGCCGCCTCGTACGTGCTCAGGAACGCGTCATCGGCGGACATCAAGTACCCGCGCAGCGCGGATTCCTTGTCCAGCATTCGCGTCCGTAGGCGGTACAACGTCGTGATCACGGTGTTCGTATGCGACACCGAATCGGCGCTGTCGCCCATCCGCTGGATCTGCCAGGCGAGCAAGCCGCCCATCAACAGCAGCAGCATGACGGGCGCGATCACGGCGAGCGTCATGTGCCTCGACAGCTTGATCGGAGACTCGGGCGCGTCCGGTTGAATAAGCACGGGCACGGGACGATGCCACTTGCAGGACTCTGGCCAGCCTCGAGCGCCGCTGACGCAGAGAGCGGAGGCGCGCGGGCGGCGGCGTATCGCGAGTTCCCGACGCCTAGTCTGCGCCGGGGTGCCGCGGCGCGCGAATCGATGCGGTCGTGGCGGTGACTTCCTCGATCGTCACGAGCGGCACTCCGTCCGTGCGATCGAGCGGCGGCTGTTGTGCGGATTGTCGAGCCGAGGTCCGCACCTGTAATCGGGTGAGCGCGTGCGAGACCTCGGCCGCGGTCGGGCGATCCTCGAAGTTCTTGCACAGCATCTGCTCGACGAGCTCGACCAGACCATACGGCGCGTCGGGGCAGCGAGGCGCGAGCGCCGGTACCGGGCGATTGAGGTGCTGCACCAGGATCTCGACCGAGGTCGTACCGAGGAACGGCGGCCGGCCGGTCAGCGCCTGATACGCGACGACGCCGAGACCATAGACGTCGCAGTAGCCGTCCGTCGGGCCACCGCGCGCCTGCTCCGGCGCCATGTACGTCGGCGTGCCGATCGCCTCATTCATGTTCGTGAAGCGTCCACCGGAGTGCGCGTGCGCGATGCCCCAGTCGATCACGCGCACACGGCAGCGGGTGTCGTCCGGGGTGAGGAAGATGTTGTCGGGCTTGAGATCCCGGTGCGTCACGCCACGCTCGTGCGCGGCAGCGAGCACTCCCGCCACGCCTTGCACGAACTCGATCACCCCATCGGAGGAGATGAGCTCGCGCTGCATGCGATGCGCGAGGGGCGTGCCGGCGACGAGCTCCATCGCGATCCACGGCCGGCCGTCATCGAGAATGCCGCACTCGAAGAACTGCGGGATGCCCGGATGCGAGACCGACGCGAGGATCGATGCTTCGCGCATCATGCGGTCGACGGCGCGGTCCTGCGCGAGCTGGTCTTCGCGCATCACCTTGATCGCGACGGTGCGATTCGTCAGCGCGTGCACCGCGCGGTACACGAAGCCCATCCCACCGGCACCGACGGTGCTGTCGATGCGATAGGCACCGACAGGGGCACCACGGGGCAGATCACCTTCGACGAGCTCGTCCGGATGGGACGTGACAGACAAGCTGGCCATGGAGTCGACCGAACTGCGAGCACACCGCGTGCCAGCGCGGCTCATGTGATCGCGACGCCGTGCGCATGCGCGCGATCGTGCGAGGGTATCCGAGGCGAAACGGGCGCTTGGGATCGGCAAGGAACCTGCAGCGATGGGTTGCATGTCCGAACCCCTGGTCGAGCTCGGCCCCGACGTCATCGTCGGCTCGTACCGGATCATCAAGGAGATCGGGCGAGGTGGTATGGGCACCGTGTACGAGGCGGTGCACACGGTCCTGCCGCGCCGTGCGGCGCTCAAGGTGATGCACCACGAGCTGCGTCGGCAGCCGGGCATGGCCACGCGCATGGTGCAAGAGGCCGCGATCCTCGAGGACGTTCGCCACGGCGGACTCGTCCGCGTGTTCGAGTGCAACGTCCTCGACGATCATCGTCCATGGATCGCGATGGAGCTCGTCGAGGGCGAGACCCTCGCGAATCGTCTCCACTTCGCACCGAAGATGCCCGGTGCGGAGCTGGCCAAGCTGCTCTCCGAGGTCGCGGATGTCCTCGCCGCTGTTCACGTGCGCGGCATCGTTCACCGCGATCTCAAGCCCGACAACCTGCTCCTGACCCCCATGGATCCGTGCTTCCCGCTGCGCCTCATCGACTGGGGCGTCGCGCGCCTCGGCCCGATGGGCCGGCTCACGCTCGACGGTCTGACGCCGGGGACGCCGATCTACATGTCGCCCGAGCAGGCGACGGGAAAGAACATCACCTCCGCGTGCGATATCTATTCGCTCGGCGTGATCGCATACGAGGCGCTCGCCGGCCATCCGCCGTTCGATGGCCGCACGCTCGCCGAGGTCGTGTGCATGCACCTGACGAGCGAGCCCGAGCCGCTCAGCGAGAAGTGCGACGCTCCGAAGGAGCTGTGTCTTCTCGTGCACCGCATGCTCGAGAAGAACCCCGCGTTCCGCCCCGGTGCGATCGAGGTCCGGCAGCAAACCCGCGCGATCGCGCTCGAGCAGGCGTCGGCGTACGCGGAGTTCGAGCTGAGCGGTCTGGAGGAGCTCGCGACCAAGACCAAGCCCGTGCGGGTCCGCCCACACGCGATGATCAACAACGCCGTCCCGAGCGGAGAGGTCGTGGTCGTCGACCCAGAGGCCCTCGAGTTCGGCACGACCGAGATGGTCCCGGTCGTCCGTCTGCCGCGCTGGACGCCTGAGATCGGCCCCTCCGTGCCGATCACGCCTCGCCACCCGCGCGACCAGGTCGCCGGCGAGATCCTGCTCAAGCGCCGTTGAAGCGCCTTCGGAGCCGTGCGCCCATGCCACGGTGCGCCGTTTCGCACGTGCTCAGCGTGAGCCGCGGGTGAGACAGGCCGGAGGGCGCGAGCGCAACGGTCGCGCGCTGGTGACACGCAGCCACGTGGGCACGTGATGTGCTCGTGATGACGACAGGAGAACAAAAGATGAACAACGAGAACGGTTCCAGCATGGATCACCTGAAGGATCGAGTGAAGAGCATCGTCGACACCGCCGAGGAGCGCGCCGAGTCGATCAAGGCGCGGGCCGTCGAGGTAAAAGACGACGCGATGTCACGTGGCAATGCGCTCATCGAGCGCGCAACGGACATGATCAAGGCGAACCCGCTCAAGGCGGTCGGCGTCGCGTTCGGCGCCGGTTACCTCGGCATGCGCCTGTTCCGCCGCTAGTCGCCATGCAGACCGATCACCGCGAGCTGCGAAACGATGACGCCGGCGACCTGATCAGCGGCGTCATCCACGACGCGCGCGAGCTCGCCGTCGCGGAAGTCGACAAGCTCAAGGCAGAGGTCAAGCAGGTCGGACGATCGGCCACGATCGCGGGTGTCGGGCTCGGGTTCCTGATCGCAGCCACCGTGCTGCTCGGTCAGGCGCTCGGGTTCGGCCTCGTCGCTCTCGGCGTCCCGGCGTGGGCAGCGTTCGCGATCCTCGCGGCGATCACCACGACCGTCGGCGTCGTGTTCCTCAAGTATCCCCGCGACGTCGCGAAGGCGACCTGAAAGGCAGCATGGAGACCACCGACGATAACGAAGCCCCGACGCCTGCCGAGGCCGTGGCCGAAGCCGACGAGCGTGCCGAGCGTGCGAAGGAATCGCTGAGCTCGCGCATCGACGAGCTCGGGCGCCGGTTCAAGAGCGCGAAGAACATGGGCAACCTGGCGGAGAAGATCGCGGAGCACCCCCTTCCCGCGGTGGGTATCGCCGCCGCGCTCGGTGCCTTCGCGGGACTGGCCAGTCACCTCGGCACGCCCGACGCGAACGGCGAGAGGAAGCTCCGGCACACGCTGCTCGCCGGCGCCGGTGCGTTGCTGCTGCGCCTGGCCAAGAGCTATGCGCTCGGCCAGCTCGGCGATCAGGCGAAGAGCTGGATCGACGAGCGCACCCGGCTGGACGGCGCTCCACCCCAGAAGGCCGCATCGCGCGATCCTTCGGTCGAAGCGTTTCTCCGCCACTAGAACGCGTCAGGCGCGGCGGCGGCGTCGCGCGAGCACGAGACCGAGCGCGCCACCAACGAGCATCAACGCGTCGCTCGACGCGCCGCGCGACGCGGTGCAGCCGCCTTCCGTGTTGCCCGGATCGGTCGTGGCCGCATCACCGTTCGGAACACCCGCGTCGACCATCGGCGGCGGAGCGGTATTCGACAGGATCAGATCCGCGCACTGATAGTAGATGTCGTCGCTCGTCAGTGCCGTGGTGTACGGCGGCTTGTCGGTCATCATCTGAGTGACCTGGAGCGTGCAGTTCGTGCATTCGATGTTCGGCAGCGTGATCGTCTGCTCGTAGCGCCGGCCCTGCGCGGGAAAGTTGCCCTGGATGTCCGGGATCAGATCCATCATCACCGTCGGATCCATACCGACGGTGGTCGCGGTCGCGTTCGGCGGGACGAAGAAGTCGGTGCCGTCGTTGTCGAAGCTGATCCGGTAGTGCCCCGGGTGATCGACCGTCTCGAACCAGACCACCGTCAGTGGTGATCCGGGCGTCAGCACCTTCGGCGAGGCGCTGCGCGGCGCGGCGGGATCTCCGCAGTGCCGGTTCTTCAACATCGTCGTCCGCGCGGGCGGATACATGAGCTGGATGTGGGCAGCTGCCACCGACGGGACCAGCAGTGCGGCGCAGGCGACGAGGTACTTCATCCGCGCATCCTCGCACGCGTGCACTCGAGTAGGCGACTCGCATCGCGAAGGCGGCAGAGCGACCGTTGTCTACATGCGCAGCACATGTATGTGCTGGTAATTAGTTGGCTTTTCACGGCATGGGCCTTCCGGACAACCCGGGACGTTGCGATAGTGGAACGATGCGCTCTTTCATCGCGATCGGTATGGCTCTGGTAGCGGGCTGTGGTGACAACCTCTCGAGCGGAGACGATTCGCCGAGCGCCGGGAACGATTTCTCGACGGAGGTTCCGATGACGGAGATGGTCCAGCGCCTGACACCGCAGGTCTGCGGTGCGCAGTCGTGGGACTCGGTCACGTACGACGCGAAGGACTCGATCGTGCGCGCCGTACCGTCGGCGAACGGCGCCGCCGTGTTCATGGTGCCGAGGAGCGGCGGCGTGCTGCGCGGTTTCCTCGTCGATGTTCGCGGCGCGGTCGTCGGCGACGTGGCCGGCAAGACCATCCGGTCCAACGGGGTGTTCACCGATGTCTCGGCGGCGCGCGTCGACGAGCGCTTCGTCGTCGGGGTGGTCTCGAGCCCACACACCTCGGTGATGGCCATCCGCGATGACCTCAAGGAGTACCGCGAGCTCGCGCTCGCCGACGGCACGGTGATGGGCGACGCCGCCGTCATGCACGCGAGGAACACGCGCGTCACCACCACGGGTGGCGTCTCCGGCATGTTGATGACCACGTTCGATGCGAACTGGGCATCGATGGGAACCGAGGTTGTCGCGCGCAGCGTACCGATCAGCATGACCAGCACGCAGTACGGCAACGACGCGATGATCTCGTGGTCGACGCCGACCGAGTGCCACGTGCAGCGCGTCGGCGCGAACATCGAGTCCGTGCAGCCGCACCCGTGTGTCGGCGGCCGGCTCGCGGCGAACTACGCCGACCGCGGCGGCTGGCTGGTCTACGAGCGCGACGGCAGCATCATGCTGTCGCGGGTCGTGGTCGATGCGGCGAACCAGATCGGGGCCGAGCGGCCGCTCGTGCGGTTCGGAACGTCGCCGCGCATCGCGTTCGACGGCGCGCACTACTGGATCAGCTACATCGACGGGCGTGGCGACGTGGTCGTCGGCCTGCTCGACCGCGATGGCTCGCTCGACAGCCTCGCGCTCGAGGGCACGCAGCCGCTCGCCGGTGCGTACGATCTCGCGATGAACGGCGTCAACCCGTGGATCTACGCGCTCGACGGCAGCGGTCTCGGCGCCGCGAAGCTCTGCATCAGCCCGCTCTAGACTGGTTCTAGACGGAATCCCAGACGTACGACAGCTCGACGACGGGATAGCCGCGCACCGACGACTGGACGCGCTGGCCCTCGCGCCCCCCCATCGCCGCGTAGAACCGGCGAGCGTTCTCGTTCGCCTCGAGGACCCAGATGATCAACGAGGTCATCTGCCCGGCTCGGCACCAGGCGGTGGTGCCCTCGAACAGCTCGCGACCGAGGCCGAATCGCTTCGCGCGGTCGACGATGTAGATCTCGTAGAGCTCGCCGACGCGCGGCCCCTGGCGCCGGCTCTTGCCCGCGTTGCAGAACCCCACCAGGTCGTGATGCGTAGTGTCGTACGCGACGAGGTTCAGCGCGTCGGCGTCGAGGAGGATCTCGCGGCGCAGCGTGGCGCGGCGCGCGGTGTTCATCGTGTCGAGGAGGTGATCGGGGAGGATGCCGCGGTAGCTGGTCTGCCAGCTGCGAGTCTGGACCCGC
Organism: Haliangiales bacterium; assembly: GCA_038203335.1. Classification (GTDB taxonomy): domain Bacteria; phylum Myxococcota_A; class Polyangia; order Haliangiales; family Haliangiaceae; genus JABFXX01. The sequence continues at coordinate 19,028 of JBBRED010000039.1, forward strand.
GCGATGTCGGCGGCGTCGCCGGGAACGGCGGGGCGGATCGCAAAGCGGTCGAGTCCAAGACTCGCGAGCATGAGATCAGGATACACCCCGCGCGAGCGTTGCAAGCTCGGTCATCGTCTCGCAGCGATTCACGCCGTGCGCGGCGATCGCCTCAGCGTTGCGGCCGCCGACTATGGTGGCCGTCGTCGGCGGCAGCGAGAGCAGCCACTCCGCGATCGCCTTCGCGCGGGCCGGTGGCACCGGCGCGCTCGCGCTGATCCACACGAGGCGAGGCTGATGCTCCTTCGCGGCGGCCGCCATCGCCATCACCGGTGTGTCGGGCCCGAGGTTGACCGCGCGCATCCCGCACGACGCCATCACGATCGCCGCCATGAACGAGGGCAGGAGATACGGGTCATCCTCCGGCGCGGCGCCGAGCGCGACCGGAGCATCGGCCGGTGGCGTGAACGTATTGCGCAGCTGGGCGAGCGCCTGCAGGCAGATGTCCGTACCGCGATGCTCGATGAAGATGCCGGCCTCGTCATGGCGCCACAGCTCGCCCAGTGCGTGCATCGCCTCGCGCACCGGGCCATCGCAGAGATCCTCGACCGATGCGCCACCGAGGTAGCGACCGAGGAGCCAGCCGCGCGCACCGAGCACGTCGCCGCGCTGCAGGTGATGGAGCAGCTGCTCTGAACCGGCGCGGGCGATCTCCGGCATGTCGAGCATCTCGGGATGCGCGATCTGGGCGCCGGTCTCGCGGATGAAGCGCACGGCCTCCTGGATCGAGATCCGCCGGTGTCCGCCCTCGGTCCGCATCGCCGAGATCTTGCCGGCGTCCACCCAACGCTTCAGCGACGACTCGCTGACCCCCAGGGCCGCAGCCAGTACTTTGGGGGACAGCAATCGCATTCTGCCCTGATGCACGCTCGGAGTATCTGGTTACAGCTACTTGCCCAGTTGACATGGACGATTTTTCGGTCATTATGATGGAGATGAACGATTTGGACGTTTTGTTCGGACCCGAGGACCGCGGGTTCGTCTATGCAGTGGCCCGGCGGATCGTCGGTTCGCGCGAGGACGCGGACGACGTCACGCAGGAAGCACTGCTCCTCGCCTACCGCTACCGGGACTCGTTCCGTGGGGAGTCGAAGTACCGGACCTGGCTCTACCGGATCGCCTCGACCACCGCGCTTGGTCTGCTCCGCAAGCGGCGGCGTTCGCGCGAGCTTCTCACGCCTCAACCGATCGAGCGGCCCGACACGGCGCGCTCGCCGGAGGACGAGCTCGGCGAGGCCGAGGCGATCGACCTGATCCAGCGCTCGCTGCGCCGGCTCGATCCGAAGTACCGCGACGTCATGCTGACGCGTGCGGCCTCGAGCGAGGTCGAGACCGCGGCGAAGCTCGGGATCAGTGTCGCGAACGTGAAGGTCCGCGCGCACCGCGCCCGCAAGCAGCTCAAGGAGCTGATCGAGGCGGGCTAGTCGATTCCGCGGCGATCCGTCCTCGCTGTGTTCGCTGACCGTGGCGCGATTGTCTACCCATCGATCGCTTCGGCCTATTGCACGCGCTCGACCGTATAGCCGGCCCGTGCGAGCATCGCCGGCAGACCGTTGTCGCCGAGCATGTGGCCGAGCCCGACGGCGACGAACGCGCCGGTGGTGGACAGATAGGTCACGAGCTTCGGCTGCCACGCACGGTTGCGCGCCCACAGCAGCGGCTCGGAGGTGCGCGGCACGATCAGGAGCGCGGTCATCAGCTCGAGATCGCCAGTGCGGTACGCCACGGCGAGCCGGTCGACCTCGCAGCGCATCACGTTGCTCGCGTGGATCGCCTCGCTGAGATCCTTCACGGTGACCACCTGATCGAGCGCGGTCATCTGCTCGCCCCAGGTCTCGAGCGCCTCGACCGGGAGCTTGGTCCTTCGCGCGCGCTTCGCGAGGTCGGTGTCCATCGCGACCGGCTTGTTCGGCGAGACCTTGTTGTTGAGGAGGATCAGCGCGTACCACGGGCGCACGCGGCGCAGCGCGTCCTCCTTGATCGTGCCGATCAGCGTGTCCCGGAGCTGGTACCAGTCGCCATCGGGCAACGTCTGGTCGATGCCGAGGCCGGACTTGTAGCGGGTGAGCTCGCGGACGGTCTCGGGATCCGCGTCCACGTCGCCGAGCTCGGAGGCAAACACCTTCGCGCCATCGAGCGCCGCGAGCGCGGCGGCGGGGACCCCGGCGATCGCGACGTCGTGCACGGTGCCGTAGAGCCACAGCGTAGGGCCGGTGTCCTTGTGGACCTTCCACAGGAACGGCTGGCCCTGCGCGACCACGGGGAGGACCGGGCACGCGGGCGGCTTCGCTGCGCACGCGACGAGCGCGAGCGCGATCACCACGATGCGGATCACACCGTTCATGATAGCACCTTAGTTTCGGGCACTTGGCACTAGGCGTGATCCACCTGTTGCCGTTTGTGCGTCAGCCAAGTACGAGTCCTGCGTGGCCGAAGACGAGACCTCTGGAGCAGATGACGCCCCCGCCGCACAGGCCGGTGGGATCAAGCGCAAGAACCTGATCATCATCGGCGTGGTCACCGCCCTCGTATGGGCGTTCGTGATCCAGACCGGCAGCACCGTGCTGATGATCATCGCCGGCGTTCTCACCGCCGCGCTCGCCGGCGTCCTGATCTGGGCGTTCCGCATGATCCGCAAGCAGCGGGGCCTGGTGGGTCTGCTCCAGGGCGCCACCGAATCGCCCGAGGCGCGCAAGTCCGCGCTCGAGAAGCTGTCGGGCGACAAGGACGCCGGTTCGCCGACGAAGATCTTCGCGCGCGCGCAGCTCATGGCGCAGGATGATCCCAAAGGCGCGCTCAAGCTGATCGAGCCCGTGACCCTGACCACGTTCCCGGCCGCGATGCAGGACGACGTGTCGCTGCTCAAGGCGCAGCTGTTCCTGTCGTTCGGTCGCACGCAGGACGCGCGCAAGTGCGCCGACTCGATGAACCTCGACAACCCGGATCGCAAGGAGATCCGGCCGTACGCCGCCGGCATCGTCGCCGAGGCGTGGGGCCGCACGGGCAAGTCGAAGGAGGCGCTCGCGCTCCTCGAGACCGTCGAGATGCCGAAGAAGAACGCCGAGCAGATCGCGATCCAGATGAAGATCGCGCGCGTGTTCGCACGGTTCGCGGCGAACCAGCGCGGCCCGGCGCGCGCCGACTTGCTGTCGCTCGCCGAGGAGGACGTGAACTACCTCGGCCGGTTCCTGTCGCCGCAGTTCCGCGTGCACCCCGAGCTGCAGAAGCTGGCGCGCTCGGTCCTCGAGCAGCACCCCGGCGCGCGGAAGATGGCGAAGTCACAGGCGCGCGCGCAGAAGCGCGGCTAGTCCGGAGATGGGGTCCGACCCCGTTTACCGGACTATGCGGTCGGCGGCGGCAGCGGCGGATTCAGATCCGGACCATCCGGCTCGCGCAGCGCGCGACCGGTGATCACCGCGATGCTGACGAGCAAGATGCCGCTGAGCCACAGACCGTAGCGGCCGCCGGCGTTGATCTTCACGTCCTTCGTCATGCGACTCGCGCCGCCTGACTTGCCGAGGTTCTCCTTGTCCACCGCTTCGCGCAGATCGCCGCCGACCTTGACCCACAGGCCCACGAGCACACCGATGGTGGCGATCGCGAGGCCGAAGCTGATCGTCATGCCCTTGCGCGAGCGCAGCCACGCGACCGCGAAGCCCGCGATCGCGAGCGCGAGCGCGACCATCGCGAGCGGCTCGCGCTCGACGTTGTCGACGTGCCCGCTCATGCCGCCCTTGCGGCTCTCACCGGTGCCGTCCATGTCGGGGGCGTCCATGCGCTTCTTGCGCTGGCGAGTCTCGTCCTTCTCCATGTCGGACATCATGCCGCCCGGCTTGCAGCCTCCGACCATGTCGGCGCCGGAGACCGTGATGACCTCCATGCCGTCGCACGAGACGCCGAAGAACGGCAGGAAGAACGCTGCGATCACGAGCGCGCTGAAGTAGCGGCCGATCTTGTTCCACAGGACTCGCTTGCTCGCCATCGGCGGGACACTACCTCACAACCCACTGATCGCATCCTCCCATCGCGTCGAGAACAGGAGGTAGTCGCCGAAGTCGAACGGGTGCGCCGCGAGTGCGGTGCGCTGATCGTCGCGTAGACCGCCGACGAACCGTTTATTCCCCTTGTCGACGATGTCGAGCACGTCGCGCGCCACGCCGACGCCGGCCATCGGCTTGAACGTCTTCGGCATGAGCTCGCCGGAGAGTGCGGCGTTGAACAGGCGGTCCTCGATCGCCTGTGCGGTCTCCTTCGTGGTCGCGTCGAGCTCGGCGACCTGACGTTGATCGAGGTGCGCGTTCGCGGTGAGATCCTCGAGAGAGCGAGCCACGCGCGCGCGATGCGGCGCGAGCGCGATCTGCGCGAGCGGGATCATCCGATCCCGATACGCGCGCAGATCCTCGCCGGGCTGCGGCAGCATCGCCATCGCCCACGGCGGGACCTTCACGCCGTAGATGCTCGGACCATCGCTAGACGAGGTGGCCTTCGGCGGCTCCTCGTCCTCACGACCCGAGCGATCGAGATCCGAGCTCACGTACGTCGTGCTCCGCTCGTGCGTGGGCTTCGCGCAGTCCGCGGCGGGCGGGGGCATCGGCCGGTTGCAGGTGCGCCACGCCTGCCATCCGCAGAGCGCACCGAGACACAACGCGATCGTTCGCCAGCCGTTGCTCATGGGATCCTCGACACGGGTTGGGCGGGCTGCTGGTACGGCGGCGCATACGGTGGTGGTTGCGGTGTCATCGGCGGGGCTGCTGTCGCGGTGAGGCCGCGCGCGCGCTGCGGATGTCGAACGAGTAGACGAGCCCCACGCGGGTCTGCCAGGTGGTGATCGGCCCGCCGAGGTCGCGCGCGGTGAGGATGTCGAATGTCAGCGGACGCACGGCGATCTTCAGACTCCTCGCGATCGCGTACTCGCCGAACGCCTCGAACCGCACCGTGGTGCCGCCGGTGTCGTGGAACGCGGGCTCGTCGAAGTTCACCAGCGTCGGGCCGGCGCCGAACCGACCGCCGATGTTCAGCTTCGTGCCGGTCACGCGCCGCGCGATGCCGACCGAGACCAGCAGCGTGCCGTGCGCGGCGTCGCGATTGCCGAGGCTATCGAGATCGATCCACGCACCGAGCATCTCGCCCGTGACGCCGATCGAGAGCGATGGGCCCGCGAGCGTGGACACCTGATCCGCACGCCGGTTGATCGGCACGGCGATCGCGCCGAGCAGCGAGACCTGGATCCGGATCGGCGAGCGTGCTCCGGCCGGCGTCGCGGCCGCGCGGACGCCCGTATCGGGCTCGGGCTGCGGCGCGACGAGCGGACGCTCCATCTGCGGATCCGGTGCCGGTGTGCCGTAGGGCGGCTGGTACGGCGGCTGATATGGCGGCGGCGGCGCGGGCTGGCCGTACGGCGGCGCGGGCTGGGCCTCCGCGGGATGGGGATCGAACACCACCAGCGCGAGCGCGGACGCCGCGGCGACCGCGAGCAGGCGACGGTGCGACGCGAACAGTCCGACCGCGATCGCGACCAGCACGCAGATCGAGAAGATCTGACCGCTCGACATGCCGAAGTAGATGCCGCGACCGAGGTCGGCGCGGAGCGCCTCGACGACGATCCGGCCGATCGCATACGTCGCCGCGGCCGCGAGGAACACGCGACCCTCGCGCCATTTCTGCCGCGCGGCCCACACGGCCACGCCGACGATCACGAGGCCGAGCAGCGCCTCGTAGAGCTGCGTGGGATGCACGGGCAGCGACTCCGCGCGCTCGGGCGGGAGCAGACCCGACTGCAGGTGATCGCGCCACGCGGCGCTGCCGGCGGGGAACCGCACGGCCCACGGTACGTTCGTGACCTTGCCGTAGTCACAGCCGCCGAGGTAGCAGCCGATGCGCGCGAACACGAGCGCGACGCCCATCGGAACCGCGGCCATGTCCCCGAGGCGAGCGAGCGGCAGCTGGTTGCTGCGACAAACGATCGCGACCGCCAGGCCACCGGCGAGATACCCCCAGAACGAGGTCATGCCGGACCACCGCACGGCGACGTGACCGGTGGTGACGAGCTGCTCCACCGCGTCGATCATCATCGGGACGAGGATCCCGGCGGCGACCGCCGTGAGGTAGCACCACAGAACCACGCTCGCGATCACGCCCTGATCGACGCCGCGCTTCCGTGCCGCGCGCAGCATGAGGATCAGGCCGAACAGACCGGCGAGCCCGACGCACGAGAACCAGCCCGGCGCGATCGACCTTGCCATGCCGTTCGGCATGACGTGAGACAGCCACGAGATGACGTGCGACCTCACGACGCCACCTCCTCGGCCACCGAGGCCCGCTGCTTCCTCCGCGATCGCCGGCGAACGATCGCCGCGACGGGGATCGGGAGGATCGCCCACATCAGCGAGATCGCGAGCGCGGCCCCACCGGAGACATCGCGCGGCGCGGCGTTACAGCCGTTGCCGCTCGAGCTACCACCGCTGCACCCGCCGTCACCACAACCACCTCCACTGCCGCTGCAGCCGCCGCCGCTGCCGCCGCAGTCACCACCACTGCAGCCGCCGCCGCTCGAGCTGCTGCCGCCACCGCACGAGCCGCCGCTGCTGCTGCTGCCACCGCCGCACGAGCCACCGCCGCCCCCGCCGCCGGAGGAGTTGCACGAGTCGCAGTTACCGCCGCAGCCGCTCTGATCGTTTGAATTCGAGCACGCGCTATCGCACGACAGCGAGTTGTTGCAGCTCGGCCCCTCGCAGTTGCAGCTCGGCGACGCCTCGCAGTTGTTGTTGTTCGAGCTGCAGCCATCGCCGCAGTCGACCGAGGTATCCCGGGGCGGGCGCGGCGGGATGGTCACGCCACCATCGAGCGTGGGGAACTCGTCGGGTGGGGCGCCGTAGATGCTCGCGAGGCAGGTATCGAGGCCGGTGCCGCACTCGGCCTGGTCGAGGAAGCTCGCGTTCGCCTCGAGCGTGCCGAGCGAGCTCGCCGCGCCGGTCGAGCGCGGACAGCTCGGCGCCTTGTCGGCGGCGCAGTCATCGACCGAGCTGATCGCGAGCGCGAGGTTGATGCAGAGGAGGAAGTAGCCGCGACCGCTGTTCGCACCGAGCATGTCGCACTCGGCGGAGCCATCGGTGATGTTCGTGACCGGCGCGCAATTGCCGGCGGGGACACACGCCTCGCACCGGGTGCGCTGGACGTACGCGCACTCGGCGACCGAGCCGTAGAAGCTGTACGGGTTGCCACCCGTGCTCGCGATCGTACCGGGATCGAGCAGCGGCGCGCGGTCGGGCGACGCGGGCGTCCTCGGATCCACGAGCGCGATGCGCGCGGCGACGGCGCCCGGGCGGTCCATGGCCGCGGAGGTCTTCGCCTCGTTGACCTCGGGCTCGAGCGCCGCGAGGATGATCGGGTTGACCACGAGTCGCGGCGGGGACTCGCTCGTCACGTAGCCGGCGATCACGCCGAGCCGCGACGACGGTGCCACCACGAGCGGTCCTGACTCGTGACCCGCGTCGACCGCGATCGCGGACAGCACGTCGAGTCCACGACCCGGGAGGTAGTTCCATGCGTGTTCGTCCCACTCCTCGGCGAGCCACAGCTCGGTGACCGGTGCGGGCGCGCCACCGGCGACCGCGGCCGCGCGATCGGCGACGCGCGAGAGCGTGGTGACCTGCGTCGGCCCCACGGTGAGGCGCACGAGTCCGAGCGCGCTGTCGTCGTTGGCGGCGCGCGATGCATCGAGCGCCGCCATCGCACGCGTCACGCGATCATCGATCGATGTGCCATCGCTCGGTGCGAGCGGCAACGCCGTCGCGCGTTCGCGAAACCCCTCGACGAGAACGCGGCGCGCCGCCGCGCGTTGGTCCGGATCCCATTTGACCGCGACCTCCGGCGCGACACCGAGTAGATCGCGAAGCTCGAGATCGCCCGGATCGATCCGGGTCTCCCCCGCGCCACATCCCATCACGAGCATGGCCGAAGCCACGGCGGTGCACAGCGATGTCCCCTTCATCGCCTCCATCGTACACATCCGATCGACAAGAAATGTGTACCTCTCGTCGAACTCCGCCCGTTGCCATGGCGCTCACGGTCAACTCACGCATGCAGCACGATGCTACGCTCGACGACCATGGAGATCGTTTCCATCGACCTGCAGCGATCACTCGACGCGTGCTGGCGCGTGTTCACCACACCATCGATGCTCGTGCAGTGGGTGCCCGGCCTCGTCGGTGCGACGCTCGTGGCGTCGCGCGCAGATGGCCTACCTCGCGAGGTGCGGTTCGAGTTCGCCGCCGGGCTTCATTACTCGCTTCGCTACACGTATGACGTCGAAGATCATGTGGTTCGATGGGAGCCCATCGAACACGACCGGGGCGCGGTCCGCGGGTTCGCGCAGTTCGAGCCTACCGATGTCGGAGCAAAGCTCACCTACGCCCTCGAGCACGAGACCGGTCGCAAGGCCGCCGAGCGCGCGCTCGATGATCCCGAGATCCTGATCGGGTCGTTCGCGCGGTTCATGAACGAGCACCGAGACTAGTAGCGGCCCGGACGCCACAAGAGCCAGACGAGCGTACCCGGCACCGACCACAGACCGAGCACGAGCGCCGCCGTATCGAAGCTCGAGGTCGCCGCGACGCTCGCACCGACCAGCGGCCCCGCCACGATGTGCGATAGCGACTGCGCGCCCGCGAGGATTCCCCCCGCGAACGCGATCGACGTGGGCGGAACGCGGCCCAGCAGATCCGCGGTGACCAGCGTGTAGATCGCCCCGCCGCCGCACATGGCGATCGAGATCACCGCCACGCCCGCCCACGGCGACGTCGCGAGCGGCAGCATCGCGAAGCTGGCGACCAGCACGAGCCCGACGGCGAACAGCGCGCGCGGCGGCACGCCTTCTCCGCGGCGCTGGCGCGATGCGAAGTGACCGAACGCGATCGCGCCGACATCGAGCGCGAGCGGCGGCAACCACAGGTACGCGCCCACGTCCTTCTGCCCGAGGTGGAACGTGCGCACGAGGTACTTCGCTCCCCACGCCTGCAAAAAGCCGACGATCGGCGCGATGGCCACGATCGCGATCAGCGCGCGGATCATCAGCGGATGCCGGGCGAGATCGATGAAGCGCGGGCGCGGTGCCGCGGCCACCACCTCGCGCGAAGCATCGAGCTTCGCGCGTGCGAGCGGGCGGCCCGTGATCCCGATCCACAGCGGGACCCACAGCAGGCCGACAATGGCGGTACCGAGGAACGCGCCGCGCCAGCCCGCGATGCCGAACAGGAAGGCCGCGAGCGGCGGGACCAGCATGCCGCCGACCGACGAGCCCGTGAACAGCACGCCAAAGCCGCGCTCGCGCTCACCGGTGGGGAGCACGCGCTGCACCGTCTGCGCGGAGCCGGGGAAGCTCGGACCCTCGGCGAACCCGAGCGCGATGCGCAGGGCGAACAGCACGCCGAGGCTCGGGACGATCGCGTGGAGTCCGGCGATCACCGACCACGCGAGCACCGAGGCCACGAGGCCGCGGCGCGCCCCCGCGCGATCGATCCACCAACCCGCGAGCGGCGTGGCGATCAGATAGGCGACCGCGAACGCCGACTGGAGCCAGCCGTACTCCGTCTCGGAGATGTTCAACGCCGCCGTGACCGACGGCGCGAGCACGCCGAACGTGGCGCGGTCGATGTAGCTGACGGTCATCGTCAGCGTCGCGACGATCGCGACCACCCACGCGCCGCGGCGTGACAGCTCGGTCATTTCTTCGGCGGCTTCGGGGACTTCTTGGGCGCCACGGCCTTCGCCTTCACGGCGAGCTGCGCCGCATCGAGGGGCAGCGGCGGCATGAGCCACAGGCTCGCGTACGCCTGCGTGTTCAGATCGTAGAACTTGCGCGACGCGAGCCCGATCCCGACCTGGAACGCGCCCTCGGTCTCGAACCCGATCGAGCCGTGTGCCGGCTTGATCATCGCGAACGCATCGCTCGCGACCTCGACGACCTTCGCCGCAGCATCGCCGGCTTCCTTCGGATCGGTCGACGTGGCCGCGAGCCACACCAGCAGCGTCTCCGGCGGCTTGCCGTCGCTGCTGTTCGCGAGGATCAGCGACCGCAGTCCCTCGAGGCGCTCGTTCGCGCGCTGCGGCAGGGCCAGCGCGTTGAGAAAGCCGAGCCAGCGCCGCCCGCTGGTCTCGTCGTCGGCCGACTCGCGGAACAGCGCGTCGGCGGTCTCGGGGGTTCCGGTCTTCAGCGCGATCCAGCCGAGGTTGTTCGTCACGCGCGCGCGGACCTCTTTGTGCATCGTGCGCGCGGCCTCGTAGTGGCCGGCGGCCTTCGCCCACAGCGTGTCGTCCCTCTTGATCGTGGCCTCGATCGCATCGCAGTCACCGAGCATTGCCTCGCGGTTCGCCTCGACCTGCGAGCTCCACGACGGAGCGATGTCGCCGATCGCCGTGCGCGCCGATGCGACCGCCGCCGGCGTGGCGAGCACGATCGCGATCGTCAGCGCCGTGCGCGCGCGCGACTGGTACAGCTCGATGTCCTCGTCGGGAGGCGTGCCTGGGTGCTGCATCACCGCATCGAGAGCGCGCTGGCGATCCGGTGTGAACGTGGCGAACGTGAACACGATGCGATCGAGATCGGTCGAATCCGGGTGCTTCGCGCGCAGTGCGAGTGCCTCGGGGAGGCCGGTGCGCAGGAGCTCGGCGACCGCCACGTCCTGCGCGGTGCTCTTCTCGACGATCGGGATCGTGCGATCGATGACGTACTCGAGGGCGACCGCGCGGCCGGGTCGGGTCTTCTCCATCTCCACGGCCATCCCGCGCATCGACTTCAGGATCTCCACCATCTTCTTGCCACCGGCGACCTTGTCCTGAAACAGCATCGGCAGCGCCTCGCCCATCGCGTGCGCACCCTGAGCGCCGATCAGCATCGACCAGTAGTCCGCGTCCTTGTTCACGAGGCTCGCATCGCCAAGCTCCTCGGCGACATAGCCCGCGGCCGCCATCATGTTGCCGGCCTGCGCCATGCCCTCGAAGCCGATCGCCGCGGACCGCACGCGCACGCGCGCATCGTTGGGCGCCACGTCCTTGAGCTGCTTGAGGAGTGCCTCCGCCTCGGGCGAGCGGCCCATCGCACGGAGCAGATCGAGCTGCTCGATGCGCGCCTCGAGCGCGGGGTTGGCCTGGAGCGTGACATAGCGATCGAGGTTCGTGAGGTCCTTACCTGCTTCGCGCAGCTTCGCCTGGCTGAGCCGATCCGGTGCCGGTTGCGCGCGCGCCTTCTGCAGCGAGGCGGCGGCACCGGCGCGATCGTCGGCGCGCAGCTGCGCGGTGGAGAGATCGAGCCAGTCATCGAGGCTCGCCGCCGCGCCGCGTCGCTCCACGAGCTGGGCGAACAAGGTCTTCGCCTTCGCATGGTCGTTGTCGTCGCGCGTGCGCTCGGCGAGTGCACGCAACACACCGTTGACGGCATCGGCCGGCTCCCCCGCGGTCAGGATCTGCGCGGCGAGGTGCTTGCGCTGCGCGGGCGCGGAGTCGGCTAGCACCTCGAGGAACTTCCGGTCGAGGCCGATGTTCGGCGCGGACTTCGCCCAGTCGCGAAAGCCGGTCGAGTCGAGGAGGTTGTAGAGCGGGTGCAGCAGGCCGGCCGCCGCGAGGGCATCTGCCGACGGTGGACCATAGGCGAGCGGCTCGGCCAGGTACACGCCCTCGAGCGCCGTGCGAATCTTCGCGCCGATCGCCTCGGGCTTCGCGGCCACGAGATCCACGGTCCACCCGGCGAGCCGCACGCGCGCGGCCGCGAGGCCCGGTGCGCCGGCGGACTTCTGGATCTCCGCGGTCAGCGCGTCGGGAAGCGAGGGCCAGATCGGCTGCGCCGGAGTGGCGAGCTCGGCGGCGAGCGCCTGGAACGGCGACGGCTTCGGATCAACGTCGGGGGGGCGAACCGCCGGCGTGGACTTGCACGCGAACGCAGCGAGAGTCAGGACGACCAGCAGGCGTGGCATGGCGAGTAGGATGACAGTAGGCCATCTCCGGCGCCTATGCGATCGCGAGCGTGATGACCTCGGAGGGCGAGAGCTCGTAGGGCTCGTCGATCCGGCCATCGGAGATCTCATCGCCGCGCCGGAACCAGCTGTCGGCGAACGCCTCGTCATCGGGATCGTTGTCGACCATCTGGATCTCGACCTCGAGCATCGTCGGATCGAGCAGATGGTGAGGGAATCCCGTCAATCCTCTCGTCAGATCGAGCATCGAGATCTCCAGCATCGTTTCCATGCTTCCGCCGATCCGCACGCGGGGGCAAGTTTGCGACCGAGCGGGACGGGTATGCTCGCGGTAGCCATGGGGATGTTCAGCCGTATGCTGCTCGGTGCACCGCGCACCGCGACGAACATCGTGCCCGTGCTGGACTTCGCGCGGCTGACCATCTGCGGGCTCGGCGCCGGCACCACGCAGAACGAGATCGAGAAGCGCCTGGGTCCTGTGAGCGACTTCGCGATGCGCCGCAAGGGTCAGCTCGCCTACCCGCAGATCGGGCTGCAGCTCTCGCTCGATGATCGCCGCACCCTCGTGGGCTTCAGCGTGTTCGCCGGCCCGGGCATCTTCGAGCAGTACCAGTGGCAGCCCGGCCGGCGCCGCGCGGTACCCGACGAGGCGTGGTTCGTGCGCGCCCTCGGCGATCCGACCACGCGCAGCGCCGACGAGGAAGAGGTGATGCTCGAGTGGAGGAGCGGCACGCTGTTCGTCGGCATCGACTTCACGCTCGCGGGCGTGCTGGCCGACGTGCTCGTCGACTATCGCTAGTGACGCCGCGGCGGTTTCAGGCCGGCGCGGTGAGGCTGAGCGCCCCGAGGTAGTCGCGCTTGCCGATGTTGACGCCGTTGTTGCGAAGGATCGCGTACGTGTGCGTGAGGTGGAACCAGAAGTTCGGCATGCCGTGCTCGAGGAAGTAGCTCTCGCCCGACATCACCTTGCCCTCCCAGCGCGGCGTGGTGATCACGCGCGTGGCGGCACCCTCGAAGTCCTTCGCCGAGAGCGTTCCGAGGTACTCGAGCACGGCGTGGATGCGCGTGCGGAGCTGGTCGAGCGTGGTCTCGGTGTCCTCGTGCTTCGGCGCCTGCTTGCCGGTGAGGCGCGACGCCGCGAGCTTCGAGACGTCGCACACGCCCTGGACCTGGCGCACGAACGGGAACTGATCCGGTGCGAGGCGGAAGCTGAGGAACAGGTTCGGATCGAACTTCTTCGCTTCCGCGTGTGCGACGGCGGCATCGAACCACTTGTCGACCTGACGGAGCTCCTTGGCAAACTGCGCGAAGATGGCGTGGTACATGCGCGCATCGTACGCGCATCGCCGGGCGCATCGCGCTGCTCGGGGCTGCCTCTTCGGGCTGGGTCCGCGTTAGACTGTGGGAGTGTCGGGTGATGACAGCGTGCGCACCAAGCTCGGTGTCGGCGACGTCAAGCAGCAGGAGGTTCCCGAGCTCGTCGGGAAGATCATCCTCGAGCGCTACAAGGTCGAGGCCGTGCTCGGCAAGGGTGCGATGGGCACCGTATTCCGCGGGTCGCATCACAAGCTCGCGCGCAGCGTGGCGATCAAGGTTCTCCATCCTCACCTCGTCAACGAGCCCACGATGCTCGCGCGCTTCCAGCGCGAAGCGCAGGCGGCCGCCCTGCTGCAGCACCCGAATCTGATCACCGTGCTCGATATCGGCGAGACCGAGGACGGCCAGCACGTGATGGTGCTCGAGCTCGCGAAGGGACCGAGCCTCGCCGACGTCATGGGGAAGAAGCCGCTGACCGCGGAGCGCACCGTCACGCTGGTGCGGCAGCTGCTCGCGGGCCTGGACCACGCGCATCACGCCGGCCTGATCCACCGCGATCTCAAGCCGGCGAACGTGATGGTCGAGACGAGCGATTCGGGCGAGGAGATCGCGCGCATCGTGGACTTCGGGATCGCGATCCTGCGGAACCCCGACGAGACGGTCGCCGGCGGCAAGCTCACGAGCACGGGCGAGGTCCTCGGCACGCCGCTGTACATGGCACCGGAGCAGGCGAAGGGTGATCCGTTCGATCACCGCATCGATCTGTTCGCCCTCGGCGTGATCGTCTACGAGATGCTCTCTGGCACGTGGCCGTTCACCGGCTCGGCGATCGAGATCGCGCTCGCGAACATCGGCCAGGATCCGCCGCCGATCGCGAAGCGCGCCCCCGGCGTGACCGCGGATCCGCTGCTCGAGCGGTTCGCGCGCAAGCTGATGGCGCGCAAGCTCGCGGATCGGTTCGGCACGGCGCACGAAGCGCTCGTGGTCCTCGAGCTGATGCAGAAGGATCGCGGGGCGGCCGCGCTCGCGCTGGGAATCATGGACGTGACGCGGGCGTTGGATGTGATATCGCTCCCCACGCTCCCGTCGCCATGAAGGTCGCGAAGCATCTCCTGATCCTGCTCGGGCTCGTCGGTGTGCTCGGGGTCGTGATGCCGCTCGCCGAGCTGCGGAAGGGCCCCGCCGGCGTGACGCTCTCGGCCAAGGAGCTCTCGTTCGGGCTCGAGAAGACCCACGGCCTCCTCGACCGGAAGCTGCCCGGGTTCCTCGAGAAGCGGGTTCCCACCGATGTGCGCGATGCGCGCGACGACGTGAAGATGGTCGCGGACTACCTCAAATGGGCCGTGTTCGTGTTCGTGCCGGCGCTCCTGCTCGTGCTGATCGGCATCATCGCCGTCGCGCGCAAGCAGCTCGGCCGGCCGCTCGGCTCGGCGGCGCTCGCCGTCGGGTTGATCGCGCTCGGCACGTGGATCGCGCTGCACAAGATCATCGCGTACGCGCTCGTCGAGGCCGACGTGCGGGGCATGACGATCGAGCTGATGAGCGGGGCGCACATGCTGCTGATCACCGCGGCGACCGGTATCGGCGTCGGCATCGCGGCTCTCGTGCGGCCCGACGTGTCGCCGCGGCCGGCGCCGCTCCCCGCGCCGTTCGCGCCCCACGTCCCGCCGCCGCCCGCATAGGCGCCGCTACAGCGGGAAGCCGATCGAGTCGTTCGGGCCCATCGAGTCGAACCACGCGACCGGCATCGCTGGGCCGATCTGCATCGCGAGCCACGAGTCCTTCGTGATCGCGATCGCGCCCGCGACACCGTCGGGCGCGTGCTTCTCGAGATCCTTGAGGCTCTCCTTGATCGCCTTGCGCAGGCCGGCGCCGAGCTTCACGCGCATCGCGATCTCGTGCGCGAGCGCGACCTGGAACAGCGCCTCGCCGCCGCTCGTCGACACGGCGCACTCCTCGTCGGCCCACGAGCCGATACCCGGCACCGCCGAATCGTCGACGCATCCGGCGCGGCGATAGATCGTGCCGCCGGTCGACGTGGCGGCCGCAAAGCCGCCGTTCGCGTCGCGCGCGACCGCTCCGACACCTCCGCCCTCGTTCGCGAGCCGCTGCGCCCCGCCCTGCTGCGCCTCGCGGTGCTGCTGCAACGAGCGCGGCGTGACCAGTGATCCGGCCGGCGCCGGCGACATCCCGATCTCGGCCGCGTAGCGCTGGGCCGCGGGACCCGCGAGCATCACGTGCTCGCCGATCTCGAGCACCGCGCGGGCGACGATCACCGGCTGCCCGAGGTCCTGCACGGCGGCGACCGCGCCTGCCTTCTTGCGCGCGCCATCCATCACCGACGCGCAGGTCTCGACCGTGCCGTCGCGGGTGAGCGCCGAGCCGATGCCGGCACCGAATTCCGGATCGTCCTCGAGCACGCGCACGGCGGCGACCACCGCATCGAGCGCGGTACCGCCGCGATCGAGCAACGCCTTGCCCGCCGCCGCTGCCGCCCGCACACCCGCGCGCATCCGGTCGTGTCGATCGGGAGCGAGCTGCCCAGCACCACCATGGACGAGGAT
>JBBRED010000040.1:0-34726 GCA_038203335.1 Haliangiales bacterium
AGCTCGCCTGGATGTGAAGTAAGCCAGTCGAACAGTGCGCGCGGTGCGGCGCGCAGCGAGTCCGGGACGGCGATCTTCGCAGACGACTTGCTCGCCCAGAACACGAGCGGTCCCACGCCGGCGCGGTGGAGGCGGAGCAGCGCGGCGGCGGCCTTCGCGGAGTACACGCCGTCGAGCCGGGGCCCGCGCAGGGTGGCGAGCGCGGCCTCGCTCCTCGGGGTGGAGCGGCCGTAGCCGGGGCCGAGCTCCCGTCCGTCGACGACCAGGCGAGCGCCGAGCTCGCGCAGGCCGATGCCGACCCTGGGTCCGCCGAGTTCGGCGACGCGAGCGAGCGTGGCGCGGGCGAGGTTCGCGATCCGCCAGTGCGAGGTCACGGGCCATGGCGTCACGCGCACGCCGTGCACGATCGGCACCGGCCAGCGCCACACGCCCGCCGCGTGCGCGAGCGACAGCCCGGCGAGCAGGCCGGCGGTGGTGCACGTGGAGCCGATCGCGAGCACGATGCGCTTCGGCGGCGGCGCGAGGCCGGCCTCGATCTGCTCGGCGAGCTCGAACGCGGCGGCGAGCGCGCCCATCGTGCCGACGGGCGTGGCGCCGCCCGGCGGCATGACCACGGCGTGTCGTTCGCGGCGCGCGAGCGCGAACGCGACGAACGGGACCTGGATGACCGACCGCAGGCGCACGATCGGGCACCGCGTATCGATCATCGCGCCGGCGTTCTCGACGGCCCACGGGCTGGTGGGTTGCGGAAACAGCAGCGCGGCGGCCTCGAGTCCGGCGCGCTCCGCGTGCAGGATCGTCGCGATCACGTGGTTCGAGCCGTAGGCACCGATGCCCCAGATCTTCGTCGCGCCGCGTGCGCGGGCGTGGCCGAACCACGCCTCGAGGGTGCGGATCTTGTTGCCGCCGTAGAGCGGATGCGACTCGCCCTCGTGCTTGACCCAGACGTCGCGGCCCGCGATCGAGAGTGGGCGCAGCGGTGTGGGCCACGTGCCGATCTCGACCCACGGGAGCGCCGCAGCGAGCGTCGGCAGGCTACGCGCGAGTGCGCGCATGCCGCCTCAGTGTTTCTCGGGCACGTAGTCGGGCGGCATGCTGCCACCGTCGCCGAACAGGAACGCCTCGCACTGTTCCTTGAGCACGTCGTGAGCCTTCTTCTGGGTCAGGTCCAGGCGGTACTCGTTGACGATCTTCTTGGAGTGCTCGATCCACTGCTGCCACGCTTGCGCGGACACGGACTCGAAGATGCGCTGGCCGAGCGCATCGGAAAACGGCTTGTACGGCAGGCCGGGCAGGTCCTCCTTGAGCTTCACGCAGTGAATGGTCCGGGTCATCGGCGGCATTCGAGCGCGTTTCCGCGGGCAGGGCAAGCCCCCGTGGTTCCGCGCACAGGCCCAGACGAGAGCGCTTCGGTGACAGCCCCGCTTCGTCTACGATTGCGGGATGGGACGGATTCGCCTTGTATGCCTCGGCTTTGTCGCTGCGCTGGGTGCCTGCGGTGACGATGGAAGCGGCCTCAGCGACTACTACCCGGACCTCCCCGACGAGACCGGCGGGGCGCAGGAAGCGTTCGCCGGCGAGGTCACCGAGACCGCGCAGCTCGTGACCGGCCCGGCGCAGAGCGGCCTGGTCGGCGATTTCTACATCAAGAATGACCGGGTCACGTTCATCATCCAGGCGCCGACGCGCGTGATCGGCGTGATCCCGCAGGGCGGCAACGTGGTGGATGCGGTGCTCACCGATGGCACAAAGCAGATCGTGGAGGACCACTTCGGCGAGCTCGGGTTGATCTACATGCTCGGCCGCACCTGCGAACCCGACAAGGTCGAGATCGTGCGCGATGGCACCAAGGGCGGCGTCGCGGTGATCCGGACCATCGGCAAGGCGGCCTCGGATGACTTCCTGAACCTCAAGGGCATCGGCGTGCTGCCGGTGGATCCCACCGTGGATCCGGATAACGACGACGGCGTGCTGTGCGCGACGACGTACGTGCTCGCGCCCGGTTCGACGAGCCTTCAGGTGAGCCACTCGCTGTGGAACGGCGGCAAGGACAAGATCAACAGCCCGCTCGGTACGCTCGCCGACACCGGTGGCTTCACCGAGGGCTGGACCAACGCGTCGGGGTTCCAGCGCGCGGATATCTCGGCGCTGACCTCGCTGTCGCGGCCGCAGCCGATCGACTACGTGCTCTACCAGGGGCCGGGCGTCGCGTACGGCATCGTGCCGCGGCACGCCGTGCCGGTCGAGCACGCGCAGGCCGTGGTCGCCGGGGTGTCGATCTTCCTCGACGGCAACTCGTCGATCCTCGACATCCTCCAGAAGGACAAGTTCTTCCTCCACATGGATCCGGGGAAGGGTGCGCTGCAGACCTACGACCTGGTCGTCGGCAAGGACGGCGCCGCGATCGACGAGGTCTATCGCGCGGGCAATGGCGAGGAGCTGCGCGCGGTGTCGGGCAAGGTCACGCTGTCGGCCGGCGGAGCAGCCCTCGGCGCGCGTGTCGGGGTGTTCCTCGATGGCAACGGCAACGGGCAGCTCGACCCCACCACGGTCGACGCGGATGGGAACGGTCAGCCTGACGACAAGATCGTGTCGTACATGGATGTTGCGCCCGACGGCACGTTCTCGGGGAACGTCCCCACGTCTGCGGGCAACCTGATCCTGCGGGCCGAGGTCAAGAATGTCGGACGGTCCCCTGCGGCCCCCATCGCCGGCACGATGAACTTCGTCATTCCGTCACCGATCAAGGTCGACTTCGAGATCGTCGATCGCGACACGACCATGCCGATCCCAGCCCGTCTGCTCGTGCTCGGTGACCATCCCGCGTTCCCCGACCAGCGCGTGTTCGAGACCTACGACCGCGTGGATGACGTGGTCACCCAGCAGCACGCGATCCGCGGCACGACGGTGGACCTCGGCGATGGCGTGGACCCGGCGCTGTACCTGCCTGCGAACGGCACGTACCGGATCTATGCGACGCGCGGGACGGAGTGGTCGTACGACTCGCAGCCGGTGACCGGCGCGGCGAACGTCTCGCTGACGTTCACCCTGAAGCACGTCGTGCCGACGCCCGGCTATCTGTCGAGCGACTGGCACGTGCACCAGGTCGGTTCGCCGGACTCGAACGTGCTCTCCGACGAGCGCATTCGCTCCGCGGTGTCCTCGGGCACCGAGATGTTCGCGGTCACCGACCACGACTACGTGTCCGATCTGCAGCCGCTCGTCGAATCGATGCATCTGCAGCAGTACCTGCGCGTACTGCCCGGCATCGAGGTCACGCCGTTCGCCTATGGCCACTTCAACGCGTGGCCGGTCCAGCCCGACAACGACTCCGCGAACCACGGCGCGATCGACTGGGGCCGCGGCATGGACGGCTTCGCGATGACGCCGAAGGAGGTCTTCCAGGCGATGCGCGATCGCGGCGCCCGCATGGTGCAGGTCAACCATCCGCGCGGCTCCGGCTTCACCGAGTTCCAGGCCGCGTGGGTCCGCGCGAACGTAAAGTACGACTACGCGAACCGCACGATCTACGGGGACTACCAGAACGCGAACGTGCCGAACGACTATCTGCGCCTGCCGGGAGAGTCGCTGTGGAGCGACCAGTTCTCCGGCCTCGAGATCTGGAACGGCTTCGCGGTCGCCGACTCGAACATGGACGGCGTGCGCGAGATCAAGAGCCTTGATCGGGTGATGCGCGACTGGCTGAGCCAGCTCTCGCTCGGCTTGTTCGTGACGCCCGCGGGCAACAGCGACACTCACACCACCGCGTCCGATCCGGTCGGCATGCCGCGCACGTATGTTCGCGTCGCCGACGATTCGGCGTCGGCGCTGGCGAATGGCACGGCGGTCGATGCCGTGCTGCAGACGCAGACCGGCGCGAACAACACTCCTCGCGACGTGGTGGTCACGAACGGGCCGATGATCGACGTCAAGGTCGGCACGACGAACGCGCTTGGCCGCGTGTTTCCCTCGCCGGGCGGCGCGCCGATCACCCTCACGGTGACCATCACATCGCCCGACTGGGCCGAGTTCGACACCCTCGAGGTGTTCGCGAACACCACGCCCGACGCCGTGCCCAAGTCCGATGACACCACGCTCGTCCCGCTGCAGTGCTGGACCAATCGTACGATCGCGAACCTCGCGGCGGCCGATCCGTGCAAGACCGCCGCGATTCCGGCCCAGCCGATGACGGTGACGCTCGCGACGATCTCCGGCGGCGGCGGCTACAAGCGCTACGAGGCGACCGTGACGGTCACGCTCGACGCGCAGGACATCGTCAACCGCACCGGCGCCACCGGTACCGATGCGTGGCTCGTGTTCCGCGCGCGCGGCGATCGCGCGATCTTCCCGATCCTCCTCAACAACGCGCTCACCGATGCCGCGGCGAAGACCGCGGTCCTCGGTGGCGATTTCGCGACCATCCGCGCGGCACTGACCGGCAAGGGCGTTCCGGCAACCGCCGTGACGTCCCCCGTGTTCATCGATTTCGACGGTGGGGGATATCGAGCTCCGTTCGCGCCGTAATGCGTTAGGCAGGCTCACCGTCCCTCCCCAGGGCGGTCGTGCTATCACCGGTGTAGGTTTTTTTTCCATGGAACAGTCGATCTGGGAGCTCTTGGGCCACGGCGGCGGCGCGATGTACGTCGTCGTCGCCTTCTCGGTGATCGCGCTCGCGGTCGGTATCGAGCGGGCGATCGCGCAGTGGAAGTTCGTGACGCGCGCTCGCATGCTCGGCGACTCCGTCAGACGCTGTCTGACCCGCGGCGCGGTCGAGGAAGGCCGGAGCGCGTGCGAGCGCTCGCCCTCGCCGATCGCGGATGTGTTCCTGGTCGGCTACGAGCGGCTCGGTCGCACCAAGCCGGAGCACGTCCTCACCGCGGTCCATCGCGAGCGCCTGCGCGTCAACCAGGACCTGCGCTCGCGGCTGTGGATGCTCGGCACCATCGGCGCCACGGCGCCGTTCGTCGGTCTGTTCGGTACGGTCGTCGGCATCATGTCGGCGATGGGGAGCTTCCGGGGCGACGAGTCCGTGAAGTTCTCGATGGTCTCCGGTCCGATCTCGCAGGCGCTGATCGTCACCGCGGCCGGCATTCTCGTCGCCGTCGAGGCCGTCATCCTGTTCAACTACTTCAGCCAGCGCGCGAACCGGATCGCCACGGAGATGAAGCTCCTGACCGACGAGTTCCTCGAGCTGCTTCTCGATCCGCCGACCGAGACCACCGCGCCCCGCAAGATGAAGCAAGACGCCGACGTGAAGTCGGACGACGACTCCAAGTCCAAGCGCACGAAGGACGCCGATGGCGATCGCGAACAAGCAGCCTGACGGCGGCGAGGACGACGGGGAGGGCGGAGACCCGATCTTCGCCGAGATCAACATCACCCCGTTGACCGACGTCTTCCTCGTGATGGTGATCATCTTCATGGTCAGCGCGCTCGCCGTGCAGGTCGAGCGCAACCAGGAGAAGAAGAAGGTCACGCAGGAGCAGATCAAGGACGAGGCGGAGAAGCGCTCCGGCATCAAGGTCAACCTGCCGTCGGGTGCGGCGCAGGAGATCGATCCGTCGAAGGCGTCGCTCGTGCTCGTCATCCCGATCCAGGGCGACGTTCAGGTCGGCGGCAAGACCATGCCCGACGCGGAGCTCGACAACTTGTTCCGTATCGCGTTCCAGAAGGACAAGACCACGCAGGTCGTGCTCAAGGCCGACAAGGGCGTGCAGCACGGCAAGGTCGTGAATCTGATGGAGCGCGCGAAGGCCGCGGGCCTGACGCGCCTCGCGATCGGTACGAGCGGCTGATCAGCGCCGCTTGATCGCGACGATCTCGACGCGGCGAGCTCTCGGACGAACGCGGTACACGACGCGATCGCCGGTGCGTGCAGGCAGCAGTGATCGTCGCCCGGCGGGTCCGAGAAGGCCCCGGTCGGGGTGTTCGGAGAGGCTACTGATCAATCGTCGTCAAGGTACGAGGCGGCCTCGGGCCTGTCGAGGCGCCACCACGCACCGATAGTGGTTGCCTGCCGCTTCGCGAGCGGCATCACGACACGACGGTGAACGGCACGGGTCACCGAGGCGAGCGGGGCTTGCGTTGCGCTTCGGCCAAGGCATCGGCGTCGCGACGACTCTCGGCCATGGCCTGGCGCCACGGAATTCCCTCCCCGCGGTCGGCTTCGGCCTCGGCGAGCTGGATCTCCCGCTCCCACTCTTCCTCCGTCAGCACGATATGCCCGTTGTCGTCGATGACGTACTCGGTGGGGATGACCTCGACGGCGACGGGCGTGCCTTCGGGCAGATCGACGGCGACCATGCCGTTCTTGACCGTACCCTGGAGCTTCATCACCTTCGCGATACCACGCGATCTCATGACGGCCTCTCGAGGATTCCGAGTAGCGCCTCGACGCTGAGCTTGCCAAAGTACGCGAGCACGCGCGGGTCCGCGACCGCGTCGGGTGCGCGCTCCTCGTCGACGCACAGCACGACATCGCTGACGCCCGCGTTCGCGTAGCGCGCGAGCTTCGCGGCGATGTAGTCCGCGGTCGCGAAGCCGACGAGCTCGACGAGCCACGTGCGACGGCCGCGGCGGATCGCGAGATCGGGATAGAGCAGGGTGCGGCCGTGCGCGACCGGCGGCGGGTCGAGCGTGACGTCGGCGCCGGCCTTCGCGAGCTGTCGCGCGAGTCGGGCCGCCGCGCTCGGCGTGATGCGCGCCTCCGATGCGGGTGGTAGCAGCGCCGGCGGCGTCAGACGCAGCCTCGCGGGGCCATGGCCGAAGTCGCACGTCATGGTCAGCGCGAACCGCGGATGGTCGGCGAGGTGCGGCACGAGCGCCGCCAGCGCGCGGCCGTACACGCTCGTGGCGTGGAACAGCGACAGCGGGCCGAGTATGTCGAGCACGGTCGCGTCGCCATCGCGCGAGATCGTGGTCACCAGGCCCCACCGCGACGCGGTCCGGATCAGGTCGTGCGCGTCGCCGTCGATGCGCAGGCGGAGCTCGCGCGCCCGCCGCACCGCGCGCTGGATGCGATCGAGGTTTCCGTACGCCGCGAGCCGCATCTCGGCGGGCCGGCCGTCGGGCAGCGCAACCGGGCGCTCGTTCGCGAGATCGATCCACAGCAGCTCGCGGACGGACTCCACGTCGAGGCCGAGCTTGTCCGCGGCCGCGGCGAGCCGAACGGTGCACGCCGCGTCGTCGAGCGCAGGCGGCCCGAGCACCAGCCCGCGGACCTGGCGCGCGATGCGGGTGCGCTGCCCACGGCCGCCGAGCACGCGGCGCAGCGCTGCCAGGATCGAGGCGACGCGAGGCGCGCCGTGTGGCGAGTGCTCGAGGCGCTCGCGCAGCACGCGCCAGGGCAGGCCGGTGGATGCGACCACGGTGTCGACGATGCTCGCGATCCAGCCGAGGTCGCGCGCGTCGTAGAGCCGCATCTCGGTGGAGCCGCTGACCAAGTCGCCGTCGAGTGCCGAGACGGAAGGCGATGCGTGCGGCTCAGCGGCGAAGGTCGGTGCATGCGGCTCGGCGGCGCGCAACACGGTCGGTTCCGTGGCGAACGTCGGTGCGCGCGGTTCGGTGGCGGATGACGAACCCGCGGTGCGCGGTGCGGTGGCACGTGGCTCGGCGGCGGATGATGAACCCGCGGTGCGCGGTGCGGTGGCACGCGGCTCGGCGGATGACGAACCCGCGGTGCGCGGTGCGGTGGCACGCGGCTCGGCGGTGCCCGGTGCGTTCCGCACGTACGGCTCGACGGCGCGGATCACGACGCACCTCCGATCGACGCGCTCGGCTCGCCGAGGCCCGCGCGGCGGCGGGCGAGGTAGCCGATCTCGGCGGTCTCCGAGACGGCGAGCTCGTAGATCTGCGCGCGCTTCCCGGCGCGCGGGCGCAGCACGCGACCGATTCGCTGGATGTGGCGGCGAGGGCTGCCGCTGCCGCCGACGACGATCGCGACGTCGGCGTCGGGGACGTCGAGGCCCTCGTCGAGGACCTGCGACGAGACGAGGACGGGCAGGTCGCCAGCGACGAACCGCGCGAGGGCGGCCGTGCGCTCGACGCGGCTGATCTCGTGCGTGATCGGCATGACGAGGAGCTCGCGCGCGATCGCGTACGCGGTGGCGTTGTCGCTCGTGAACACGAGCGTGCGCTGGCCGGTGTGGCGCGCGAGAAGCCCGCGCAGGGCGCGCTGCTTGCCCTCGGGATACGCGATCAGCGCGCGGTACTCGCGCCAGCCGGCGAGCGCGTCGCGGCCGGCGGCGGTCTTGCGCGCCGCGCGCACGAACTCGGTCCAGCTCGTTCCCGGCGACCGTCGCTGGAACGCACCGTAGGTGGCCGCGAACCGCGCACGGGCCTCGCGATACCGCATCCGTTCGGCGTGCGTGAGCTCGATGTCCACCGTCTCGAGCAGGTACGGCGCGAGGCCGTCGCCGGTGAGCTCGTCGACCTTGCGCTCGTAGGCCACCGGGCCGACGTGACGGAGCAGGGCACCGAGATCATCGGGCGGCGTGGCGGTCAGTCCGAGCCGCGCAGGTGCCGTGAGCATCTCGAGGATCTCCGACGGGCACCAGGCGCCGACGTGGTGCGCTTCGTCGACGACGACGAGACCGAAGCGATCGCCGATTCTTGGCATCCACGCGACCGCGCTCGCGTACGTGGCGACGGTGATCGGAAGGACCTGGTGATCGCCGTCGCCGAGGCGACCGATCGGATGCGCCCACGCGGCGGCGAGCGCGCGCGCCCATTGATCGAGCAGCACGCGCGTGGGCACGAGCACGAGGCTCGCGACGCCGAGCTTCGCGATCGCCGCGATCGCCGTGATCGTCTTGCCTGCACCGGTCGGCAGCGCGATCACGCCGCGTCGGCGGACGCTCCACTGGTCGATTGCTTCGCGCTGGTACCAGCGCAGCACGGGAAGCGTCCAGTCGTCGGCGAGCCGGCGGTGTCCGACTTCGTCCGAGATCCGGCCGCCTGCGTCCGAGATCCGGCCGATCACGGACGCGTGATCCTCGGCGGGAACGCGCCAGCCGAGCAGCTCCGCATCCCACGTAGCTCGTGGAATCCGCGAAGGATCTTCGCCCGCGTGCTGTGCCTCGATCACCAGGGTTCCTCGATCAAATCGAATCCGCATGCCCGAGAGAGAGGCAACGACTGTGCCGGACACGCGCGCGGCTGATGTCGGGGTGATGTCGGCCTCGGGCCGGACACGCGCGTAGAACGGATGAACCGTTCACCAGGAGAACCATGTCGCGCATTCCCATCACCAGCTTCGCTCTCGTCGCCTCGCTCGTCACCGGCTGCATCATTCACGACGACCGCAGCGACGACACCGGCGACGACACCACCAGCGATGCCGGAATCGGCTCGGGCTCCAGTGGTGGGGCCATCTCGCCGACCGCGGGAAGCTGGTACTACGACGAGGTGACGCAGGTCGCGACGACCTGCCCGACCGGCGTCAACCACGGCGAGGCCGGCGACTTTGCGATCGATCAGATCGCGGCCGCGAGCTTCCGTGTCATCCCGGTCGATGGCACCGATCCGTTCACCTGCTCGCTCACCGGCAAGGCCTTCGACTGCCCGAACCGCGCGTCGTTCGTGCAGGGCTATCCGAACGCGACCGTCACGGTGCACAGCACGGCGACGGGCGTGTTCAGCACGGCGAGTCGCGCAACCGGCCACCAGGACGCGACGGTCGATTGCGTCGGAACGGGATGCGCGGCGCTCGCGGGCACCGCGTTCCCCTGCACGTTCAAGGTGCACTTCACGATCGCGGCGCGCTGAGTCATTTCTTCAGCGCGAACAATCGGTACTGATCCTCGGGCGGCACGCACTCTCTCGGAGTCTCCCACCCGATCTCCACGAGCACGCGCTTGCGAGCCGTGTGAAACCACGCGCGCTTTGCGATCGGCTTCGCCGTGCACTCCGCGGTCGAGACCATCGCGGTCTGCTGGTTCGGGATGGCCTCGGTGCCGTGGACGATCCCCGAAGGATCGGCGAGCTGCAGCTGTAGCCCGGCCTCGGTCGACTTCTGCTCGACGAACACCGGGCCCACCATCGCGGGCTGGTCGCGCACCAGCGGATCGACGGCGCCCTCGAACGGCGTGTAGCCATCGCTATCGAGGCGCGCCTTCGCCGCGAGCGCGCGGCTCGCGATGCCCTCGCGGTCGTAGATCGGCTCGGTCGTGCCGTCGGGCGAGCCCTCGGTGAGCAGTTTTGCGAGCATCGCGTTGACGATCTCGAACGTCTCGACCTGATCCCACGGTCCGCCTGCACCCGGCGGGAGGAACATCACCGAGTAGATCGAGCCTTCGCCGGTGCGCAGCTGCGTCTCGACGGCGACCGCCGCGATCCCTGCCTTCGAGAGCAGCGGGAACGCCGGCACCGAGCCGCCGAACGCCTGCTTCACGACCTTGCGCGTGATCTGGTTGCCATCCTGCTCGACGACCGCGATCGGTGCCGCGCTGCCGGCGCTGCCACCGCTGCCACCGCTGCCACCGCCGCCACCGCTGCCGGCGCTGCCACCGCCACCGCTGCTCGACTTGTTGCCGCACGCCGCGAGCACGAGCGCTGCCACCACCATCCGCTTCATGCGCAAACGCTAACACGCGCGATCCGGCGCCGCCGCCGCACCGCTCACGACACCCCGACCCGCACGCCACCTTTGACGGAAATGGGGTCGGACCCCTTTTCCAGTCCGGCGATCGGACGCGAGCTACAGGACGGAAATGGTAGAGGACGGAAATGGGGTCGGACCCCTTTTTCCATTGGACAAAATCTGTACGGAAATGGGGTCGGACCCCATTTTGTCCGGGGATCGGACGCGCTAGAGGAGCACGCCGCCACTGTGAACGCCGGCATCGGGAGCGGGCGGCGGCGGCTCGGCCTCTCCGCTGCCCTCGGGCTCGATCGGGAGGGCGACGCCGTTGGGGGCCGTCGGACGCTCGGTGGGCAGCGCCGGCGACAAGGCGGCGGGAGTGATGCCGGCCGGGCCACCACGGAGCTGGTCGATCACGGTCCGCGTGTGCTTCGCCCACTCGGCCGCGTCCTTGAAGTGCTGCGGGCGCGCGGTCGCGGCGGCATCGAACTGCTTCGCCGCGTCGGTCAGAGCCTCGGACGCGGTCTTCAGACGAGCCGACGCGCGCCAGTAGACGACATCGCCGAGCAGACGATCGATATCGCCACGGGCGTTCTTCGCGTCCTCGTCGGTACGCAGCGCGCGCGTCACGAGCTGAGCCTGCTTGAGCGCGGCCTCGGCATCGTCGACCTTCGTGATCTCTCGTGCCGAGAGCTGCTTGTCGGCGAAGTCGGTCAGCATCGTGAGGTACCAGCCGGCGAGCTCGGCGCGGTCCTCGGTCTCTCGCGGGTGACACGCGGTCTCCGACGAGATCTTGAGCGGCTTCCACTCGGCGCCATCGAGCGACGACGTGCCCCACGGCGGGAACGACCGCCCCTGCTCGACGACGACGCGATCTTCCTCGCACGCGATGACGTAGCGAGCGCTGTTGGCCTTCCCGAGGAGGACGAACGCGGCGATGCCGCCGCCCACGGTGACGGCAAGCGCGCTGACGAGCAGCGTCTTGCGGCTCATGCGCGTTCCGCCGCCCTCGTCATCGTCGTCCGCGTCGTCATCGCGCACTCGCGCAGGCTTCGACGGTCTCTTCTTCTCGGTCTCGACGCGCGCGGTGGCGCCGACCGCGTCGCGCAGATCGTCCTCGTTGTAGGACGGCGGCAGCAGCGGTCCCTCGGCGGCGGGCGCGACGGCGGCGGGCTCGGTCCAGGCCTGCATCGCGCCGCTCTGTCCGGTGTCGGACCACGACTGGCCGGCGGGCGTCTCCCATACCTGTCCGCCGGACGCGGGCTGTCCGCCGGCGGGACCCAAGCTGGCAACATCCTGTCCGCCGGACGCTGGTTGTCCGCCGGCGGGGCCGAGCTCCGCGAGATCGGCGAGCGCCGCGGCTCCGCCGGACGGCTGCTGTCCGCCGGACACGCGATCTCCGCTCGTCGATGTCCACGACACCTCGTCCGCGGGCGGCGCTGACTGCGCGAACGCGGTCGGCGGAATGCTCGGTGTTCGCGCTCGCGTCGAGGTCGCCGGAGGTGTGGATGTGGCTCCCGACGGCGTCGGTGTGGTGCCCCACGACGTCGCGGGGATGGGCGTCGGCACGGCCGTCGGGCCGCTCGCCGGAGCGCGAGGAGACGATGCGACCGGCGCGCCGGGCATCGTCTCGGCGGTCTTCTTCGGAGCCTTCGGCGTCGGCCCCGAGCTATCCTTGCCACGCACGGGCGGCAGGTTCGCGAGAGGGAGCGGCGCGAACGGGTCCGGCTTCTCGGGCTTGTCGCTCTCGTCGGTCACGGCGCGACCTCGACGCGATTCCGACCTCGCTCCTTCGCGCCGTACAACGCGATGTCTGCGCGTTCGATCAGATCCGGCATGGGCTCGCCAACGCGCCACTGGGCGATCCCGACGGAGACCCGCAGGATCAAGGCGAGGCCATCTCCGATCTCGAACGCGCGCTCGCACACGCGCTGCCGCATGCGCTCGCCGACCTCCCACGCGCGACCCGCATCGGCCTTCGGCAACACGACGAGGAACTCCTCGCCGCCGTACCGCACGAGCAGGTCACCGGTGCGGATCGCGCTGCGGAGGCGACGCGCGACCTCGGCGAGCACGACATCTCCGACGCCGTGCCCGTGCTGGTCGTTGACGGCCTTGAAGTGATCGACGTCGACCATCGCGAGCGACAGGGTGCGATCGCGATCGACCGCGGCCTCGATCTCCTGCGGCAGGCGCTGCATCAGGAACTCGCGGTTGTACGCGCCGGTCAACGGGTCGGTGACGGCGACGCGGTGGAGCCTCACGTTCTCGATGTCGAGCGCGATGGTGGTCGAGATGAACCGCACCAGCTCGAGCTGGTTCGCATCGAACGCGTTGACTCGCTCGCTGGTGGCGGTGACCACACCGACGCGCTCACCGCGCGCGAGCAACGGGACGCAGATCATCGACGAGATCGGGGTCTGATTCGCGTGGAGCGTGACGAACCGCGGGTCCTGCGTGACATCGCCGATCAGCGCCGAGATCCCACGCTCCATCACCCAGCCGGCGACACCCTCACCAACCGCGAAGCTCAGCGTGTGCATCCGCTCGGTGCGCAGGCCGTACGCGGCCTTGGCGAGCAGGCGCTTGCGATCGGCGTCGAGCAGCATCACCGAGCACGCCTTCGCATCGATCAGCTGACAGATCAGCTCGGCGATCCGCGAGAGCAGGATGCCCGGATCGAGATCGGAGCCGATCAGCTTCCCGATCTCGAACAACGCCGCGGGGAGCTTCTGGAGCCCTTCGGTGTCCACGCTCTAGACGCCCTGCACGTACCCGATGAACGGGAGGTTCCGGTACTGCTGCGAGACGTCGAGGCCGTAGCCGACGACGAACTTGTTCGGAATCGTGAACCCGAGATAGTGAATCTCGACCTGTCGCTCCGCGCGCTCCGGCTTGTGGAGGAGCGACGCGAGCTTGATGCTCGCCGGGCGGCGCGTCGCGAGGTTCTCCATCAGGTAATGCACCGTGTGGCCGGTGTCGACGATGTCCTCGACCACGATCACGTGCTTGCCCTCGATCGGACGAGATAGATCCTGCGTGATCTGGACCACGCCCGAGGACACGCTGGCGTCGCCGTAGGACGAGATGCCGATGAAGTCCATGTGGATCGGCAGCCCGATATGGCGCACGAGGTCGGCGAGGAAGAGCACCGACCCCTTGAGGACGCCGATCACGACCACGTTGGTGGTACCGACCAGCGGTGCGTACTCTGCCGTGATCTGCGCACCGAGCTCCGCGACACGTGCCGCGATGGCCTCCGCGGAGATCAGCTCGGCAAACGGGTCCGGGGAACGGTTCCAGGAGGGTGGCGACACGGCCATACCCCGAATGTATCCCAGTCGAGCACCCCGATCGGGCCGCCGGACCGTCGAGATCACGCTACAATGAGCCAGGCATGGTCGTCGCGCCCCCGGACCTCGAAGCGCAGCTCGGTACGCTTCTGGGTGAGACCACGACCGAGATCGATGTTCCCCGCAAGAACCGCGTGTTCTGCAACCGGAACCTCCGCATGGACTCGATCGAGATGATCGGGTTCGACATGGACTACACGCTCGCGCTCTACCATCAGGAGAAGCTCGAGGAGCTCTCGATCGAGCTGACGCTCCGGAAGCTGATCGAGAAGCACGGGTACCCGGAAGCGATCCGCGGCCTGCACTACGACCCGCGCTGGGCGATCCGCGGCGTGATGGTCGACCGGCGCCTCGGCAACGTGTTCAAGCTCGATCGGCACAGCCACATCGGCCGCTGCTATCACGGCTTCAAGGAGCTCGATCACGACAAGCGGAAGGCGACCTACCGCAACGAGAAGGTCAACCTCTCCGATGATCGCTGGGAGTGGATCGACACGTTGTTCGGTCTGCCCGAGGCGGTGATGTTCACGACGATGGTCGACTGGGCCGACGGACAGACCGGCACGGTCGACTACGACAAGCTGTTCGGCGACATCCGCACCGCGATCGACGAGGCGCACCGCGACGACACGCTGAAGAGCGTGATCAAGGCGGACCTGCCGACGTACATCGCGAAGGATCCGCTGCTCGGCGAGACGCTGCACAAGTTCCGCAGCTCCGGGAAGAAGCTGTTCCTCCTGACCAACTCGCTCTACGACTACACGACCGTCGTCATGAGCTACCTGCTCGACGGAGAGCGCAAGGCGTACCCGTCGTGGCGTAACTACTTCGACATCGTGATCGTGGGCGGCGCGAAGCCGGCGTTCTTCAACGAGCTGCGCCCCTTCGTGCAGATCGATCCGGCGACGTTCCAGCAGGTCACGAACGGCGAGATCAAGCACCTCAGCCGCGACAAGGTCTACCAGGGCGGCAACGTCGTCGCGTTCGAGCAGATGACCGGCATCAAGGGCGAGCAGGTCCTCTACATCGGCGACCACATCTACGGCGACATTCTCCGCCTGCGGAAGCAGCACATGTGGCGCACGGCGATGGTGCTCCAGGAGCTCGAGCGAGAGATCAGCGTCAGCGATCGCCTCGAGGCGCAGATCGAGGATCTCGAGCTGCTCGACCGCCGGCATCGCAACCTCGAGTCCGAGATCGACTACCAGACGCTGCGCCTGAAGAAGATGCAGCGGCTCATCGAGGACGAGGCCACGCCGCAGCCACTGCGCGCGCGGCTCGAGGAGGAGCGGCGAGCCACGCGCGCGAGCGTGGAGTCGCTGCGCACGCGCTCGAAGCTGATGGACGAGGAGGTCGATTCGCTCGAAGCTCGCACCGATCGCGCCTACAACTCGCACTGGGGCTCGTGCCTGCGCGAGGGCAACGAGAACTCGCGGTTCGGCGAGCAGGTCAACGACTACGCCGATCTCTACACGTCACGCGTCTCGAACTTCGTGCCGTACTCGCCGCTGCGCTACTTCCGCGCGCCGCGCCGACCGATGCCGCACGAGGTCTAGCGAGGCAACGTGCTGGGCGGCGGGATGCCGAGCCAGCGCGCGATGACCGTCGCGATGCGCACCATCTGGATCGTCGTGTCGTCAGGTGCGGTCAGTGCCGCGTGCGGCGTGCGCCCCGGTTCGAGCATGATCACCGGCACCTGCCGGTCGTAGTCATTCAGTGATCCATGCGCGGTCGCGTGAGGTTCCTCGACCGACCCGATCGTCCAGCCCGGGCGCGGGATGAACATCACCTCGCCCGAGCGCTGCGGATCCACGCTGAGACACAGGCGGAACATCTCACCGGTCCGTTGCTCGCAGTGCCCGGCCACATCGGCCGTACGCTCCACGCGCGCGAGGCCCGGGAACGAGCGCAGCGCGAACACGATCTTCTTCACCGCCTTCGCGCGGTCCTTCTGCGCGAGCGCGGCCTTCGTGAGAAACAGCGTCGGGAAGTGCGCGTCGGCGATCCAGTCGCCGCCGCCGAGCTCGGTCGCGGCCGCCTTGTTCGCCGCGTCCTTGATCTGCGCGTAGCTCATCCGCCCCTTCGGCATCGGGCTCGCGCCGTGATCGCTCGTCGCGATCATCGCCCACCGTCCCGCGCCGACCCTCTCGTCGAGCGCCGTCACGAACGCATCGAGCCGCTGATCGAGGCGGAGCAACGCATCCCACGCCTCCCACGACTCGTGCCCCCACGCGTGGCCGATGTAGTCGTTCGCGGACAGGCTGACGACGAGGAGATCCGGAACGTCGTCGGCGCCGAGCTGCTCCGCCGTGATCGCCTCGGTCGCGGTATCGAGCACGATCTCGTTGCCGATCGGCGCGGCGAAGATCGCCGCCGCGGGCTCCTTGGTGGCGCCGAGATCGTGCGGAAACGTCGGGCCGAAGCCCTTGTCGCCGACCTCACCCGGTGCGGCATCCGCGATCCCCGTGAGCGCCGCGAGCTTCGCGGCGTCGAGCGGCGTCCACACGTCCTTGAGATGCGCCTTGATCGGATGCGTGCGGTTCCACTCCGCGAGCCACGGCACCGGCGCGATGCTCGTCCACGCGACCGACTTCCAGTCGTACCAGATCGACGTTCCCGCGTGCCCCAGCGTCAGGATCGCCGCGCGATCCTTGAGGCTGACGGCGACCGTCTTGCCCGGAACCGGGCGACCTTGATTCGCGACCTGCATCGCATCGCCGAGCCCCGGCACGCGCAGCCATGCCGAGGTCACGGCGCCGTTCGCATCGCGCACGCTCTCGACGAGCTTTCCCGCATCGCGATCCCACCACGTGTTCCCGAGGATGCCGCTCGTCGCCGTGGGCTCACCCGTGCCGAGGAGCGCGTGCCCCGGCGCCGTCAGCGTGGCGGCCGATGGATGCTGCCCGGTGTGCCACGCGCCGTCGCGCAGCAACCGATCGAACCCGCCGGTCAGCGACGCGCGCTTCGCCGTGAACGCCCACGCGGGCAGCTGATCCACGATCAGCAGCACGACGAGGCGCGGCGCCGGCGTGCCCGGTTTGATGACGCCGATCGGCGCCTCGGGCTCGGGCGGCGGCGTGGTGAGGGCGGTCGGTGGCTTCGCGGGTGCGGGACACCCGGCGAGAAGAGCGAGAACAGCGAGGGTGCGAACCACGAGAGCGGAACGATAGCCGGTCGCATGCGTTGAAACCCGATAGAAGCGGACGCGCCAAACATGTTGTTACGCCGCAGGTGGCACCAGGCCTTGTCGTCAAGTGGGTGAATGACATATCCAGGTCACATGATCCGCACGAAGATTCTGGGACTGGGTAGCTACGTTCCGGACCGCGTGGTTCCGAACGCGGAGATCCCGTTCCTGAACGATCAGCACGTGGTCCAGGAGACCCAGCAGTCGGAGACCGACAACGCGTGGATCGAGCGCCGGACCGGCATCCAGGAGCGCCGCTACGTGCCGAACGACGGCACGGTGAACACCAGCGATCTCGCACTGCAGGCCGCGAAGCGCGCGCTGATCGACGCGAACATCGAGCCGCAGGACATCGACTGCATCATCCTCGGCACGCTCTCGCCCGACATTCACTTTCCGGGCACCGGCGTGTTCCTTCAGCACAAGCTCGGCATCTCGCAGGGCGGCTGCCCGTGCTTCGACATCCGCCAGCAGTGCTCGGGCTTCGTCTACGGCCTGCAGATGGCCGACGCGTTCATTCGCACCGGTATGTACAAGCGGATCCTGCTCGTGGGAGCGGAGCTACACAGCCACTCGCTCGACTTCACCACGCGCGGCCGCGACGTCATGGTGCTGTTCGGCGATGGCGCAGGCGCGATGATCCTCGGCCCGATGGAGACCGATGATCCGCGCGCGGGCGTGTCGTACACCTCGGCGCACGCGGATGGCTCCGGCGCGATGAGCCTGTACCTCAAGATCTTCGACATCGCGAAGCGGCCGTACGTCGACTACGACCCGCGCAACCGCGACGAGAACCAGATGATGTACCCGCAGATGGACGGCAAGCGGGTGTTCCTCAACGCGGTGCGCGGCATGGTGATGTCGACGAACACCGCGCTCGAGAAGACGGGCATGACGTGGGACGACATCCAGTGGTTCGTGCCGCACCAGGCGAATCTCCGGATCAACGAGAAGGTCGCTGAGGTCGGGAAGATCCCGCAGGACAAGATCCTCAACTCGATCCAGTTCTACGGAAACACGACGGCCGCGACGGTGCCGCTCACGATCGACCACTGGCGCAAGCTCGGTAAGGTCAAGAAGGGCGACCGGATCCTCTCGAGCGTGTTCGGCTCGGGCTATACGTGGGGCGCGACGATCTTCACGCTGTAGGCGGCCGTGGACCCAGGCGTCGCCGTCGCCGCCGCGCCCAGGCGTAGACCGCCACGGCGAGCAGCGCCGATCCCCCGGGCGCGGTGCGCGCATCGCAGCAGCCCGTGGTGGGTGGCGCATCGCACGCGGCGAGCGTGATCGGATCGCGCTCGTGAGGCGTCGGAGCGAGTGCGCGCACGGTGCCATCGTACGAGGCGATCACGAGTGAGCTGCCGTTGGTAGCGATGCCGGAGAGCACCGGCAGATCCAGCTCCATGCGCCATAGCACCGCGCCGGTGTGGAGATCGAGCGCGGCCAGGTGACCACCGGTATCGACGGCCCACACGATGTCGCCGGTGATCACGGGCGAGGCCGCGAACCCGCGCTCGTTGCTCCCCGCGTAGTGCGTGGTGCGTAGCTCGCTGCCTCCCGCCGCGCCGAACCGCCAGAGGATGCGGCCGCTCGAAGCATCGAGCCCCGCGAGCTCGCGCCAGAGCGTGGGCACGACGAGCACGCCGTTCGCGATCGCGGGCGTGCCGATCGTGGCGATCGCCCAGTCGTATCCCGTGGGATCGATCTTCGCGCGCCAGCGCTGGAGCCCGGTCCCGAGCTCGAGCGCGATCACCTCGGTGGCGCCGTTCGTGAGGTAGACGAGGCCGTTGGCGATCACCGGCGAGGCGTTGATCGAGTTAGAGACATCGCCCGTGAGCTGCCACAGCAGACTCGCACTCACGCGATCCCACGCGAGCACGCCGCCGAGCTCGCGATCGAACACGCCGACCGCCACGTCGTCGCCGACGGCGATGGTGGCGAGCGACGGGAACTCGCTCGCCGCGCGCACCGGATCACGCACCCACAGCGGGCGGCCCGAGGCCGCATCGATGGTGGCGAGCCGACGCTGGTTGCCGATGATCAGATCGCCGGCATCGGCGACGATCGATCCATAGGTGGCCGCGGCCTTCGCCCCGAGCCCGAGCCCGAGCTCGTAACGCCAGCGCGCGGCGCCGGTCTGCGCGTCGAAGGCGAGCACCGTGCCGTCGATCTGCACCGCGGTGACGACATCCCCGGAGACCGTCGCCGCGCCGCGAATGGCGAGCGCCGAGGGAGCACGCCACCGCAGCGCACCGGTCTCGAGGTCGAGCGCGAGCACGCCACCGGCATCGCCATTCCCGAGGTCCGTGGTGGTCAGGTACACCATGCCGTTCGCGATCACCGGCGCGCCGTGCATCACGTGGCCGCCGACGCTCGTGGTCCACCGCGTGGCGAGCGGAGGCGGGATCTCCCGCGCGATGGCTCCGGTGTGCGCGGCGCTGCCGCCGAGCTGCGGCCACGCAATGCCCGCGAGCGAGCTCGTCTCGGGCGCGCAGACCTCGAACGTGGCGGTGTGTGTGACGTGCGTCCCGGCGGCGGTGATGCCATCGAGCGTCACCGAGTGCGGACCGGGAGACAGCGCGGGGAGCGATGCGCGCCAGCTCCAGCCGCCGGCATACGCGAGCGCGAGCGGTGTGGTGCAATCGACGCGCGCGGTCACGGTCGCCTCGCTCGCATCGATCTCGGTCGCGACGATCAACGTGCCGCCACCCGGCGGCTGGCACTGCCCGCGCGCCGGTGCGACGAGGGCGATCCGCGGGTGATCGATCGTGGTGCGGTGCTCGCTCGACAGCACACCGTGATCGATCGTGATCACGCGGTATCCGCCGGGCGTGCCGTCGAGCCCGCCCATCAACAGCGGCTCGGTGTTGATCTCGAGCATGCCACCGTGATCGATCACGCGGTTCGTGTGCGTGTGTCCGCTCAGCACGTAGTCCACGCCGAGCGTGCGGAGCTGCAGGACGAGGAGCGGGCTCGGCGGTCCGTGCGTCATCGCGACCACGGTCATCTCGGGCGCGACGCGCTCCAGGTCGCGCGCGAGGAACTGCGCGGCGTCGAGATCGCGCAGCGCCATGTTCCACACCACGAAGTGAATGCCGCCGAGATCGAAGCTGTAGTTGTCGGGGCCGTAATGCTGATGCCACGCGACGCCACCGTCGTACCAGTCGTGATTGCCCGGGACTGGGACGACCGGGACGCCGATACCGCGCAGCGTGTCGTCGACATGATCGAACTGCGCGGGAAACGCGTTCTGGCTGACGTCTCCGAGGATCGTGAAGAACGCGGGTGCCGGTACGCGCTCGGCGGCCGCGGACGCTGCATCGGCGAGGTCGCGCCAGAAGTACTGCACGAACGAGGCGTGCGAATCGGAGGTGGCGATGAACGTCACCGGGCCGGTTGGTGGAGCGGACAGGCGCCGTAGCGGCAGGTCCACGTGGTCCACGCCGTCGAGGCGCGCCCACACCGGGCCGGGCGCGAAGCCGTCGGGCACGCGGACCCAGGCGATGCCGCCCTCGGCTTCGATCGAGAGCTCGCCGCGTTCATCGGTCGGCGCGAACAGCGCCACATCGACCGCGACCACCGCGTTCGCCACGCCGGGCTCCGCGGCTTCGCGCTTGCCGTCACCATCGGTATCCTCGAACACGCGGACGGCGATCGTGCGCGCTTCGGCGGCGGTCCCCACCGCGGCGACGAGCACGAGCGCGATGGCCACGGGCCCGCACCGATTCACCGGGCGATCATTCCACACGTCGGTGGCGTTCGGGTACCGTCGGGCATGCGCTCGATCCTCGTCGCGCTCACTCTCGTCCTGGCGGCCGCCGGTTGCGGCCCCAAGGTCAAGAACCAGTGTGCCGGCAACACCGCCGGAACCTGCGTCAACGGTGAAGTGTGCTCGATGGACCGCAAACGCGGCTGCCAGGTGTGTCAGTGCCGCCCGTTCGACCAGACGAACACGGGCCACGATCCCGACGACCCGAATCCCCCACTTCCGGTACACGAATAGCATCCTGGGCGGAGCCAGGAGCATCGAATGACCATGGAGCGGCGACCACATGTGGTGATCATTGGCGGCGGATTCGGCGGGCTCGCGACTGCGCGTGCGCTCGCGAACGCGCCGGTGAACGTCACGCTGATCGATCGGCGCAATCATCACCTGTTCCAGCCGCTCCTCTATCAGGTGGCCACCGCCGCGCTGAACCCGAGCGACATCGCCTATCCGATCCGTGCGGTCCTCGCGAAGCAGCGCAACGCGCGCGTGCTGCTCGCGGAGGCGAAGTCGATCGACGTCGCGAAGCGCCACGTGGTGCTCGATGAGGGCGCGCTCGACTACGACTTCCTGGTCGTCGCGACCGGCGCGACGCACAGCTACTTCGGTAAGGACTGGGGCCAGCTCGCGCCGGGCCTCAAGTCGATCGAGGACGCGCTCGAGATCCGGCGTCGCGTGTTCCTCGCCTACGAAGCGGCCGAGCGCGAGTCCGATCCGGTGGCACAGCGTGAATGGCTGACGTTCGTGGTGGTCGGCGGTGGACCCACCGGGGTCGAGCTCGCCGGTGCGCTCGGTGAGATCGGGCTCCACACCCTCGCGCATGACTTTCGCAGCATCGATCCCACGCAGGTGCGGGTGGTGCTCTTCGAGGGCGGGGATCGTGTTCTCTCGGCATATCCGGCCAAGCTCTCCGACGCTGCGAAGCGCTCGCTCGAGGGTCGGCACGTCGACGTACGACTGAAGACGCTGGTCACCGCGATCGACGCGACGGGCGTGACCGTGAACAGCGACGGAGTTGTCGATCGCGTCGGCGCACGCACGGTGTTGTGGGCGGCGGGCGTGCAGGCATCTCCGCTCGCAGCGGACCTCGGTGTTCCAAGAGACAAGGCAGGGCGGGTCGAGGTTGCACCCGATCTGTCGATTCCCGGGCACCCCGAGGTCTTCGTGATCGGTGACCTCGCGAAGATGATCTCCGACGGTGAGCAGGTCCCGGGGGTCGCGCAGGGCGCGTTGCAGGGCGGCAAGCACGTCGGAGCGATCATCCGTTCCGAGGTGAAGGGCTCGACCGTGACGCGGCCGGCGTTCCGCTATCACGACAAGGGGAACATGGCGACCATCGGCCGTGCATCGGCGGTGGTCGCGACGAAGCGCTTCACCTTGTCGGGGCTGTTCGCCTGGCTGCTGTGGTGGGTCGTCCACATCATGTTCCTCGTCGGCTTCAAGAACCGCATCCTGGTGATGTTCTCGTGGGCGTGGAACTGGCTGACGTTCAAGCGTGGCGCTCGTCTGATCACCGGTGTGGTCGGGCCGCTGCCCGCGGTGACGACGATCGGCCCCGATGGCGCGATCTCGCTGCCCCCGCCTGCGACCTCGGTGATGCTCGAGCGGAATGCGAGCTAGAAGACTTCGCAGTGCGATTACGTAACGGCACCTCGCGCCCACCGCGCGGATTTGTCCTTGCGGCCGTGCCGAACCGCTCCCATCTTCATCTCGATGAAGGCGAACCACCGAGTTGCCATGGGCTGCCTCGTTCTGTCGTCCGCGATTCTCGGATGCAGCCCGAATAATTCGGGCAACGTGAACGCGGAGTGCGAGACGCTCGCGTCGATGGCCGCGCCGGTCACCCCGATGGTGAAGGGCACGGTGTTCACGATCGTCGTCGAGAATCACAGCGCGTCGCAGATCTTCGATGCCCGCCACGGCGCGAAGTTCATGACGAAGCTCGCGACCGAGAACGCCGTCGCGATGGGCTATCACGACGCGTTCGTTCACCCGAGCGAGGCGAACTACCTGTGGATGGTGTCGGGTCAGAACTTCGACGTTCTCGATGATCAGGATCCGATCGGTCATCACCTCGCCTCGACGTCGCACATCGCCGATCAGATCGAGGCCGCGGGCCTGACCTGGAAGACGTATCAAGAAGCGATGGGCGCGCCGTGCGGCCTCAAGTCCCACGGCCGGTACGCCGCGAAGCACAACCCGTTCGTGTTCTTCGACGACATCAACGGCTGGGATGGCACGCAGTTCCAGCGGTCGCAGCGCTGCATCGATCACGTGGTCGACTACGGCGAGCTCGACAAGGACATCGAGGCCGGCACGGTCCCGGATTACGTGTTCATCACGCCGGACCTCGACCACGACATGCACGACGGCTCGATCGGCGACTCCGACAAGTGGCTCGAGCGAGAGATCACGAAGATCATGGCGAGCGACGCGTACAAGAAAGGGGGCGTGATCTTCCTGATGGGCGACGAGGGCGGCGGTTACCCCGCCAGCGACGACCCGCCGTTCATCATCATCTCCGACATGGTCAAGAAGGGCTTCATCTCCAACGTCGACTACGACACCAGCTCGTATCTGAAGACCGTGGAGACCCTGCTCGGTCTGGCGCATCTACCGTGCGATCCCGCTCGGTCCGACGTGTCCTCGATGGATGACATGTTCGCGGCACCGCTCGCTACCGAAGGCGCGCTGGCTCCGCCAAGCTAGAGGGATGATCGGTCGCCTGCTGCTCGTCGGGCTCGTGACGGTTGCAGCAGGCTGCAGCAGGAAGCGAGCCCCGACGGCGGCCGAGCTCGGAAAGCAGGTGTTCTTCGACACCACGCTGTCGCATCCCGCGGGGCAGGCGTGCGCGGATTGCCACGCGCCGCACGTGGCATTTCGCGATCCCGAGAGCGACCACACGACCTCGAGCGGGATCCTCGACAATCACTTCGGGCCGCGGAACTCGCCGTCGATCATGTACGCGCGCTGGGTGCCCGATCTTCATCAGGACAGGTCCGGTGCCTGGTTCGGCGGCATGTTCTGGGATGGCCGCGCGAGCTCGTTCGAAGCGCAGGCGGGGTTCCCGCTCCTCAACCCGAGCGAGATGAACAACCCCGACAAGGCCGCGGTGGTCGCATCGGTGCGCGCGGCCGACTACGCGGACGGGTTCCGCGCGCTCTACGGCAAGGACGCGCTCGACGATGTCGACACGGCCTTCGCTCACATCTCGAACGCGATCGCCGAGTTCGAGCGCACGCCCGAGCTCGCACCCTTCAGCTCGAAGTACGACCGGTACCTGCGCAAGGAGGTCGAGCTGACGGCGGCGGAGCAGCGCGGCCTCGCGGTGTTCGAGGATCCGAACAAGGGAAACTGCGCGAGCTGCCATCCGCCGCCGATGTTCACGAACTTCGGCTACGCGAACCTCGGCATCCCGAAGTACGACAACAGCCGCTACTACGAGCAGGGCAAGACCATCAATCCCGAGGGCGTGGGGTACATCGACCATGGGTTGATGACGACCGTGAAGGACGCGGCGCAGGACGGGAAGTTCCGCACTCCGACCCTGCGCAACATCGGGCGCACGGGTCCCTACGGGCACAACGGATACTTCGAGAACCTCCTCTACATGCTCGACTTCCTGAACACCCGGGACACAGGCTCGAAGGATCCCCACGTCAAGGCGTGGAGCGCTCCGGAGGTCGCCGCGAACGTCGATCAACGTATCGGCCACCTCGGGCTCACCGATCAGGAGGTCGACGACCTCGACGAGTTTCTGCAGACGCTCACGGATCAGCTCGAGAAGGGCCCGCCGCCGGTCCGCAATCCGCGTACGACCAAGCCGAAGCCCCCGTAGGCGCCTACGAAGATCCCTCGCGCAGGCATGTGCTTAGCGAACTCCGCGTGCGGTCGACCCACAAGTCGATGCACCCTCTTCGAACCCTCTTGAGCGTCGCCCTCGTGGCAAGCGCAGGTAGTGCCCATGCGGATGGGCCGTCGCGCGCCGACGTATGGATGGTGGCGGAGGCTCCGGCGGCCGTGGCCGTCTCGGATGCCCAGCAGGGCGTGTTTCGCGCGGGCGTGATGCCCGCGGTCGGTGGATACCTCGACAACGGCTGGCTCGCCCTGGGTGCGCGGCTTCGCATCGGCGTGCTCCGCAACGGCCCCGCACCCGGCAACAACTTCGACGACCCGCAGACCGGTGGGCTCGGCACCGCCACGCTGGCGATGCGGGTCCACCGCGGAGGCGTGTGGGCGGAGGTGGCCGGCGGTGGGGGGATCACCGGGAGAGATCTGGTTCCGACGGTGGAGGGTGGTGTGGGCTGGGGATTCGAGGTCGGTCAGCTCCTGATCGGACCGGGCGCTCGCTACGTACGCGTGATCTCGCGCGACCCGATGTCGACGCTCGGAACCGCGTCGCTGGTCCTGGTCGGATTCGACGTCCAGTGGGGACACGACCGCCAGCCTGCGCGCCCGCGACTTCCGCGGACGGAGATCGTGGCGGCGAGGCCCGCCGTGCCCGGACCCGCGCCCGAGGTGTGGGTCGCCGAGTCCGATCACGATCAGATCGTGGATCGCGACGAGAGCTGCGCCGAGAGCCCCGAGGGCTGCGCGATCTCGGCGCACCTGAAGATCAAGAACGATCGCATCGTGCTCGACGAGCGCGTGCTGTTCGATACCGGCAAGTCCCGCGTGCGCTCGAGCGGTCGGGAGCTGCTCGCCGAGATCGTCGTCGCATGGCGCGCGCATCCCGAGTGGACGCGCGTGACCATCGAGGGCCACACCGACGTTCGCGGCTCGGATGCGTTCAACCAGCTGCTCAGCGAGCGCCGTGCGCAACGCACGCGCGACGCGCTCATCCGCCAGGGCATCTCGCCCGACATCATCGATGTCATCGGCTACGGCCGCTCTCGCCCGCGGGACGCGGGCACCAGCGAGGCCGCTCTGCATCGCAACCGACGTGTCGAGTTCGTGATCGACCGCGAGGGGACCCAGTGACCAGATTCGTTCTCCTTCTGTTCGTCTCGACCGGGTGCTTCTCGTCGATGGTCGACAACCCGTGCAAGGACGGTTTTGCCTACGAGGGCGGCGCGTGCATCGCGCGCACGGTGCCCCCCGACGGCGGCGTCGGCGGGGACGGTCACGATGGGGATGGCGGCGTCGGGGGAGACCACGACGGCGGACCGGGGCATGACGTCGATGTGCCCGACGCGATCGTGGGTCCGTCCTGCGTGCTCCCCGAGGTGCAGTGCGACAACGGCTGCAAGAACCTCGAGACCGATCCCGACAACTGCGGGACCTGCGCTCATGTCTGCGCGAG
The DNA here is from genome assembly GCA_038203335.1 of Haliangiales bacterium. Lineage (GTDB taxonomy): Bacteria > Myxococcota_A > Polyangia > Haliangiales > Haliangiaceae > JABFXX01. The sequence goes on from JBBRED010000040.1 coordinate 26,188, forward strand.
CGGCCTGTGCACCACCGGCCACTGCGTCGGCGACCCCTACGGGCACGTCGTCGCGATCGGGCATGACTTCGCGCATCACCACCTCTCGATGGCGCGCGTGCTCGGCAATGCCGTCTCGCTCGGGCTGACCTACGATGTCGCCGTCGCGTGGTGGCCAGCAGGCACGCACACCACGGTGACCAACGCGCTCGCGAGCGCGATGGTGACGACCGGTCGCCCGTGGCACTCGGTGCCGACGCCGGCCGCACCATCGACTCTGAACGGCGTCGATGTGGTGATCGTCGACGGCGCGGTGACGGCGGCTGCCGGCGTGAGCTGGGAGTCGAGCCTCGACGCGTTCTTGCTCCGCGGTGGTGTGGTGATCGTGGTCGAAGGCGTGGGCGGTACCGGCCACGAGTTCGCCGCGGGTGCGAACCTGTTCACCAGCGGTGCGCCCGTCGATGTCACGGATCAGCAGATGGTGATCAGCAACCCGACCGATTCGATCAGCCAGCAGGTGATCGCTCCGTACCTCGGTGAAGGCAGCAGCGTGAGCTTCCCGGGCGTCGCGAACCCCGTGATCACCACGACCGGCGGCGCGACCGTGGTGTTCCACCTCGTGCGCTGACCCAAGAACGGCTGGCGAATCATCTCGCGCCGAGCTAGTTCAGCTTCAACCGCTCGACGTGCGTGATGTCGCGGTTCGTGGGAACTTCGATCTGGGCGTCCTTCTTGACGCGGAGCTCGGGGTTGTCGAAGTGGATCGTGTGCGGGCCCGGCGCGAGCTGGATGGTCTCGACGGTCTGGTAACGAGTCGGGTCGTCGTCGACGGTGAAGTACGCCCACGGGTTCGCGTTGATCGTGACCTTGCGCTTCTCGACGGCGGGCGGCGGCACGTCCTGCGCGACGCTGGCATCGATTCTCGGTGGCGTGCGGACCTTCGCACCGGCGTCGGGAGGCGCGGCGACCGCGACCATCGCGTCGATCCCGGCATCGGGTGGTGCATCGATCCCGGCGTCGATCGCCGGTGGCGGCGTGGCGGCGACCACGGCCGCATCTGGCGCCTCGTCGTCGTCGACGTGCCGCCCGCGGTTCAGGAACAGGAATCCTCCAATGCCGACCGCGACCACGGCAACGGCGATCGCGAGCGTGGGAAGTCTCGACGCGGGTGCGGGAGCCGGCATGGGAGCGGGGACGGGAGCGGGGGGCTCTTCGCCCGCGGCGGTCGCGGCCATCGAGCGCTCGGTGCCGGTGCCGATCACGTCGAGGGCCCCGTCGTCGAGGAAGCTGACCAGGTGATCGCCCTCGACCTCGCCCTCCGCGCCCTCGTCATCGCGCTCGTTGCCCCACACCTCGGTGAGCCATTCGGCGAGTTGACGCGCGGGTGCGTCGCCCTTGTTCGCTGCGCGCTCGGCAACGCTGAAGTCGTCGAGTTGCTCGAGCATCGCGCGCGCATCGGCGAAGCGCGCGTCGGCCGCGGGCGCTGTCGCGCGATCCACGATCGCGACGAGCGCGGCCGGAACGTCCGCCGTCCACGGCACGAGCTCGCCCGTCTTCGCGGCCGCGAGCGTCGCATCGCGTTCGCCGCCGGGCCGCGCTCGCTCGCCGGTGAGTAGCTCGCGCAGCACGAGTCCGAGTGCGTAGACATCGGCCCGGGCATCGAGCGGCTCCGCGCGCGCCTGCTCCGGCGCCATGTATGCGGGCGTGCCGATCAGCTTCGTGGTCGCGTCGCCGGCGAGCGCGGCGATGCCGAAGTCCGTCAGCTTGACCTCGCCCGACCACGAGAGCAGCACGTTGCGCGGGGTGACATCGCGATGAACGATGCCGAGCGCGACTCCCTCGGGGCTCTTCCGGCGGTGCGCGTAGTCGAGCGCCTGGCAGCACTCGGCCGCGACGAACGCAGCGACCAGCGGTGGAAGTTTGCGGTCGCCGGCGCGCGCGAGGCTCGAGCCGAGGTCCTTGCCCTCGACACGCTCCATGGCGAGGAACACCTGGTCGTCGATCCGACCGAAGTCGAACACCGGCACGATGTTCTGGTGGGTGAGGCTCATCGACAGCCTCGCCTCGCGCACGAACAGATCGAGGAATCGCACGTCGCCGGAGAGCTGCGCGCGGATCCGCTTCACGACGAGCCACTTCTCGACACCGGCGGCCTTCCTGCGCGCCAGGTACACCTCCGCCATTCCGCCCCGCGCGAGCGGGCGCAGCAGCTCGTAGCGACCGAGCGCGCGGCTCATCCGGCCTCGAGTATAGCCCGCGCCGTCCCGAACTGTCGGTCAGGTCACCCCCGGTGGCCGGGTTGGTTGACCCCTGGCCCGAGGAGGCCGAAGATCGTCGGTGGTGCGCAGACCGGTTGCCTTGCTCGTCGCCGCGGTGCTCGTCCCGGCGACGGCGCTGGCGAGGCCGAAGGCAGATCTGGTGATCGCCTGGGTCCCCGGTCGCTCGCTCGCGCCGGTGGAGGCCGCCGCACGAGATGCCGGCGCCGCCGTGATCGATCGCTCGCCGACTCCGCGGCCCCGGCTCGATACCTCGGCGAACCTCAAGCGCGGCATGGCCGCGTTCGACGCGCTCCAGCTCGACGACGCCGCGCGACTGCTGGGGGAGGTCAAGGCCGAGATCGATCGCACCGGGGCGGCGCAGCTCACGGAGACCGAGCTCTCCGACCTGTTCCTGTATCGCGCGCTGATCGCGATGCAGCAGGGCGACGAGACCGCGACCTGGGACGAGCTGGTCGCCGCGGTCACGGTGGCGCCCACCCGCGTGCTCGATCCGGCGCGCTTCCCGCCGCGCGTGGGCGCGAAGCTCGAGAGCGTGCGCGCGAAGCTCGATGCCCACGCGAACGCCACGCTGACCGTCGACGTGCCGCCCGGTTGCACCGCCGCGATCGACGGCGTCGCAGTGGCGACTCCGCAGCCTCGGCTCGTCGGCACGCACTGGGTCAACGTGACCTGCGCGACGTACCAGCCGTGGGGCACGCGGGTCGAGCTCGGTGCGAACACCACGGTCGTCGCGCGCAACGAGAAGATCGCGCCGCCGACCTCGGACGAGATGCTGATCCAGGCGCGCACCGCGGGGGCGCGTGCGTTCCTCGTCGTCGAGCTGACCGGTGACCTCGGCGTGGTCCGCCTGGTCAGCGCGGATGGGCGTGAGCGCGACCGTCGTACCGTGGCCGTGCGCGGCGACCTCGCACCGATGGCCGAGGCCGTGCGCACCATGCTCGCGCCTGCTCCGACCGAGCACTGGTACCAGTCGAGGTGGGTGTGGGCCGCGAGCGCCGCCCTGATCGCCGCCGCGATCCTCGTCCCGATCACCGCGGCGGCCGCGAGCGATACAACGCAGACCACGTTCGGCGTGAAGGGCGCTCCGCCGTGGTGAGGCGAGCGCTGCTCTGCTTCGTGCTCGCCGGATGCACCGGCGACGTCACGGTCTCGCCGGTGATCGAAGGCCCGGTCGAGGATCCGGATGCCTCGGCGTTCCCGAACCTCGACGAGCTGATCGTCACCGTGGCGCACGCCGGTTCGGACCGTGATCTCGTCTCCGCCTCGTTCACCCGCGGCGAGCCGGTGGACCTCGCCGGTGCGCCGTTCGGCGATGACCTGGTGATCCACATGAGCGGCTTCATCGGCTCGAGCAACGTCGCCTACGGACGTACGTGCCCGTTCACGGTCGATGCGGGCGGCGCCGCGATCGAGCCCCATCTGTTCTTCTCGCGCAGCGTGAAGTTCGCGAACCTCGGCGTGACGCCGGTCGAGCGCTCCGGCGGTCGCGCGATCCCGTATCTCGGCACCGCGCTCGTGCTCGGCGGTGGCATCTCCACCATCGAGCGGTTCGATCCGATGACCGGCACGCTCGCGAGCGTTGGCTCGGTCGACGAGCGCACCGATGCGGTGCAGGCACTGATCGGAAGCTCGCCGCCGCGCGTCGTCATCGTCGGCGGGCGCGTCGAGAACATCGGCGCCAGCTTCATCGAGCTCGTCGATCCCACGCGCAGCGTCGATCGCATCGACGACCTCCCGACGCCGATGCCGCGCGTCGGGCTCACCGCGACGTCACTGACGGATGGCCGCGTGATCGTGATCGGCGGCAACCGGCCGGGCGATGTGCCGGTCGGCACGATCTCCGAGCTGTCGCCCGGCATCGGTACGGGCATCGACGTGCGCGCACTTCCCGCGGTCCTCGCGCATCCCCGTAGCGGTCACACCGCGACGCGGCTCGGCGACGACCTCGGCGCACCGGTGCTGATCACGGGTGGCATCGATCCGATGGGCGCACCCGTGCGGGTCGCCGAGCTGTTCAAGCCGCTCAGCAAGGAGCTCGCGAACCCCGTGACGTTCGCGCCCGAGATGCTGATCCCGCGCTCGCAGCACCAGGCCGTGCGCATGCCCGATGGCAGCGTGCTGATCATCGGCGGCATCGACGGCGCCACCCCGCCGAACCCGGTCCGCACGCTCGAGCTGTTCACGCTCGACGGCGGGTTCGTGGCGAAGGGCGAGCTGCCCGAGTTCACCGCGGGCGTGCTCGACATGAGTGTGACCGCGCTCCCCGATGGTCGCGTGCTGATCGCGGGTGGTCGCGCGATGCCCGGCGGCGCTCCGCTGACCACCGCGTTCATCGCGCGCCTCGATCCCCTCGACGGCACGATCGACGTCGTGCCGACCGACCGCCTCGCCGTGCCGCGCGCGCAGCACCAGGCCGCCGTGCTGTGCGACGGCACGATCCTGATCACCGGCGGTGCGCCGGGGCGTCCCGTCGCCGAGCGCTACAACCCGTCGCCTGCCGGCCGCCGCTAGGTCGGAAACCGCTCGACGACGTTCGTGGGCTCGTCGTCCTCGACTTCCACGATCCCTCCGTCGGGCTCGGTCGGCGGCTCGGCGGCGAACGCAGACGAGGGATGCGGACCGATCCCGCGCAACGTATCCGGGACCCGCTTCCTCGGTTCGTCGACGAGACCCGGCAGCGGCGGCATCGCGTAGAGCTCCGAGAGCGGCGGCTCCGGCGGCTCGAGCGGCGTCGGCATCGATTGCGAGAACCGGATCGAGACGCCGGTCGGCGCGGCGGGCGGCGGAGGCGGCGCGGGCTCGTCGGCAAGATCGCCGAACAGCTCGGCGGCGAGCTTCGCGACGCCCGTTGGCGTCGGCGCCTTGGTCCGCGCGGGCTCCACGCGCTCGGGCTCGGGCTCGGGCGTCGCGACCTCGACCGGAGCGATTGGCGGCGCGTACGAGGGCTTCGGGCGCGCCTCCGCGGGGATTCCTGTCGCACGCCTCGCGTCGGCGACATAGCTATCGATCAGGTCGTCGAGGTCGCCACTTCCGGACACCGACCGAGGATACCAATCGCCACGACCTCGAGCCACGCACCGAGTGGTCCGAAGCCAGAGAACTCGCGGCTGCGCGGCTCGGCGCCGGCGAACAGCTCGGCGACCAGGTGCTCCATCAACGGCCGGGGATCGACATGGCCGAACCGCTTCGTGATCCACCCGATGTTGAGGGCGAGGTCGTGACCAAAGGTCCCGAGAAACGCGGCCACTCCGGCGGGCGACGACAGTGCCCACCACACGACGAAGTGATCGATGATCCGGGGGCGCGTCAGCCGTTCTCCGAGATCGGGCCGGGCGTCCAGGTGTGCGCGAACGTAGTCCGCAAACGCATCATCTCGCACCGGTGCGTCGGGCCACCGCTCCTCGATCTCCGCAAGTGCTCGATCGAACTCGGCCGAGAGCTCGGCACGGTCGATCACGGGCGTGGGAATCGACCCGCGGGTGGCTCGCGGGATCCTCCGCAGCGGCTGAATCATCGTCCCCACCGTCGCTTCAACGCACGCGAGCGAAAAACGATTTCTCGGATAGCGCGGTTTTGACGCGATTCTGTCGATCAGGGGTCGCCGATCGCGCGACCAGGTCGCGGAGCTCAGCGCACGAACTTCACACGCGACGAACCCGACATCTTCGGCAGCGCGGGCAGACCGAGCGCCGCGAGCGTCGTCGCGGCGGTGTCGAACGTGGTCACGGGCTCCTCGATCACGGTGCCCGCCACGATGCCGGGGCCGCGCGCGATCCACGGGATGTGTCCGTTCACCCCGAGCCTGCCGTCGGAGTGCACGTGATCGGCGCCACCGTGATCCGCGGTGACGATCACGAGCGTACCGGCGGCGACCGGGCTCGCGTCGATCGCATCCAGCACGGTCCCGAGGCACGCATCGCTGTTCTTCGCCGCACGGACGTACTGCTTCGAGAGCCACCCGTTGCTGTGGCCGTACTCGTCGGGATCGGAGAAGTGCACGAACAGGAGATCGGGCGTGTTCGCCGTGAAGTACGCGGCCGCGCGGCGCGCCACTCCGCCACACAGATAGCTCGGGCGCTCGAAGTGATCGACGCTCTGCGGCCCGGCGATGTGCCGAAGCTTCTGCTTGCCGACGATCATCGCCGTCGAGAGGCCGTGTTCGCGCGCGGTGGAGAACACCGTCGGCACCCGGATGAACCCGCGGTTCTCCTTGTAGGAGTTCCACGACAGTCCGTGCGCAGCGACGCCGCGGCCCGACAGCATCGCCGCGTGCGATGGCAGCGTGTCGCTCTGCGGAATCGTCGACGCGAGTCGTGCCGTCACACCCTCCGCCATCAGCCGCGTGTGGCGCGGCATCACGTCGGGCGTGATCATGTCGGGGCGCAGGCCGTCGACGGAGATGATCACGACGCGCACCTGCGCAGGCACGTGCGGTGGTGCCGGCGGTGCCGCGGGCTTCGCAGCAACGGGCGGAGGCACGGGCGTCGCCGTGACGGGTGCCGCCGGCTCCGCGCTCGGAGTCGCGGGGCCGGTCACGAGCGAGCCGGCGATGCCGAGGGCGATCGCGCACCCCACGGCGGCTCGTGCGTACCGGAGCTTCACGCCTCCACCATACCGCGTCTGCGGGTCACGGCTCTGGATCGCCGGCGCGGAGAGCTTCCACTTGGAGCTCGCATCCGCGGCCTCGTTTTGCTGATGCTCATCGGCGTAGCGATCTCATGCACGTGCCGATGTCGTGTTCGATCGTCGTCATCCGCTCTTGATCCTCCGCGGACATCGTCGAGGAGTCATTCGGATGCGCCAGGAAGTCCTCCGACCACCTGGTCAGCTCCGCGGCGACGGCCTCGGCACAGGCGATGTCCTTGCATGCACAGAGTCGGTCCTTGAGCTCCGCGTTCTTCGCGACGTAACGCTGCGCATCGCTCGGCGATGCCGTCGCCATCGCCGCCTTGATGCACCGGGTCGCCTGGTCGCTGATCTCGATCGATCGCGTCTGTTCTTCGGGAGTCAGCGTCGGGCGAGGGGCTCCCAGCCTCACTTGTTCCTTCGCGTACACGCCCATCTCGTCATTGACGCGAGTCACGCACGCCGCGTTCTTGCAGCCGCACATCGCGTCCTTGAACGCGGTCATCTCCACCAGTGGAGAGTGCCGGACCTCGACCGCAGGCTCGCTGGGGTGGTCGTTACCGCAGCCGACCATGAGGGCAATCGAGATGATCGAGGACCACGACATTGCTGCCCGGATTCTCGCGCGCAAGCGCGGTCCGAGGCCAGCAAGCGAGCGACATTGCTCGTGACGAGCTGGTGTGACGATTGCGATAGTGCCCGGCATGAACTGGCTCCTGTTTGCGGTAGCGCTCGCTGGGTGTGGAACGGACGAGCACGACGTGACGCTCCCGAGCGATGCCCACTACAAGGTCCTGTTCAACCCGTGGCCGACGATGGGGCAGTGCCTCGCGAACACGCCCGACCCGGCGGACTGCGCGGTCCCGCTGGCGCTGTCCTTGTGCGAGAGCGGCCGTGCGGTGTTCTCCAGAAACGGCATGGCCGAAGAGGGCACCTATGCGATGGATGATGCGGACCAGGGGCAGTCCTGGATCGCGACCATCGTCACGCGCCGCTCGCTGACCTGGTTCGACGTGGAGATCAAGGCGCTTGTCATGTCACCGGAGCACCGCTGGGAGATGGATGACGCTCCCGGTGTCGATTGTGCCGAGCGCTGACCTGGCTCAACGAGCCGCTCACCGAGCTCACGCAACCGACGAAGAGGGCGGCGGTTTCAGACCGTATTTTTCCATCTTGTAGGCGTGCCTGCATTGCGATGTGCTCAACATTGTTCGGGCTTCGTGAACGCGCTCAACGTCGACGATGCGGTGTTCTCGTCGAGGAGGAATGGGTCGAGGGAGAAAACGGGGAGAAGGAACTTGGCCCATCTTGCTCGCGAGATTTGGCGCAATGTTTGTTTCTTCGAGGCCAAGTTACCGTGCGACGGGGACCCTCACACGAACACGACCTGCGGGAACGCGTGACCGGATCGACTGGTAGATCGCCACCGGCTCGGTCGCGTGCTCGATCGTGACGACGACTGCATAACGCTGCTTATCCTGGGCGTGGACTGGACGCGTGGCCTTGGCGGTCAGCGCGACGCGCCACGTGTCACCGGCGATCTTGTTGGTCCACTCGAAGACGTTCTTCTGGACGGTGCCGCGCTGTTGGACACGGCGCGGCAGCGTGCCCGCCTCGAAGACCTTCTTCTTGGCCTGCTTCTTCGGCGTGCTCCC
>JBBRED010000041.1:0-34538 GCA_038203335.1 Haliangiales bacterium
TGGACCAAAGTGGTCCCGATTGCGTTGCGACCCCGACGGGATTCGAACCCGTGTCACCTGCGTGAAAGGCGGGTGTCCTAGGCCTCTGGACGACGGGGTCAGGTAGCTGTTTCGGTTTCTGCGGTTCTTTTGGGTGAGCCCAGAAGGTCTCGAACCTTCGACCCTCGGCTTAAAAGGCCGGTGCTCTACCACTGAGCTATGGGCCCTCGGCGCGGCAATCTGCCGGATGAACGGCCAGAAAGCAAGCGCCGCTCTGGGGAGGGGATCCGTTTGAGGGCGGCAACCCCGCGCCACGGCACGTGTCTTGTCCCCATGAGCGCTGGCGGAATGCTCTGTGCGATGGTGCTCGGAACGGCGGTGGTCATCTTCGCGGGGGGGCGCTCGGAGTCGGCCCGGCCGGCGCCGCCGCTCCCGGAGCCCTCCCACGAACGGCCCTGGCTGACGCCGGAGGCGGCGGGCGAGATCGCCGGGGCGGATCGGATGCTCGGCCCGCTGTTCAACGGGGTCGAGATCGGTGGGCGCGCGCCGTCGGCGATCGACCGCTCGCGGATCGCCGCGTTCGCGCGCGCGCACGACGTGGACATCCAGCTCGACGTGGTCGCCGGCACGCTCACGGGCGTGCGGTTCGCGGTGACGTACGGCGGCTGTTGCGGCTACGAGGGCGCCGACGTGCTCGCGCGGCGCCTGGGCCGGCCGTCGACCGCGAACTGCTGCGGTTGCGAGGGGACCTGGCTCGATGATTGGGCGGTGGTGAGCGAGGACCACCGCGTGCACATGCGCGGCAAGGTGCGCGTCAACCAGGTCGAGGTCACGTGGACGCAGGCGCTCTCGCTGCCGGAGATGCTCGATCGCGCCGATGGTCTGATCGGTAGCGATGGCGAGGGCGGTGTGGTCGAGATGCCGTACCCGGTGCTGCGCTCTCCCGAGCAGGCGGCGGGCTTCGGCGTCACGACGGAGGCGGAAGACGGACGCATCAGCGGGGTCGTGATCGCGCTTCGCGAAGGCGACATCCAAGCCGAGTCGAACGCCGGCGTGAATGCGATCCTGCGGGCGCGGTTTGGCCGACCACGGATCGACCGCGAGGGCACGCGGACCTGGCGCACGGCGAGCCGGATCATCACGCAGGACTCGCAAGATCTGCCCACCACGCTGACGATCCGCCGGCGCTGACGATCACTTGGCCTGTTCCCAGTGCGTGGTGCACGGGCGGCCCGCGATCCTCGTGATCTCGGTGGCGAACTTCGCGGCGACCTTGCCGGACTTCGCGTAGGTCTGCTCGCCGGCGATCTCGTCGGGGAGGCCGGTGATCACCAGGACGTCGCAGGTGGTCTCGTCGAGGTGAGTCACCGTGCCGCGATAACCGTACATGTCCTTGAACACGTGCTCGGCCTGGCGCTGGAACACCGCCTGCGGCGGATCGGGCGGCGCATCCACGGACGCTGGTCCGAGCTTGCCGGCCTGGTACCGGCCGAGCTCCTGAAGGATCGCGGACTCCACATCGCGGAGGAAGTTGATCGTGATGTCTCCGTTGGCGCGATCACCCTGACGCGCGACGAACGGGAACGCGCCGATCCGCTTCTTCGAATCGACGTCGTAGAGGATCGCGTCGCCGATCGCGACGCCCGGCGTGAAGTGGTCGGCATCCGAGGCCTTCGGCATCGTGGAGTCCGCCCAGCGATACCGGACCACGAGGACCTGCTGGATCGTCGCCATCCGCCGGAACCAGTCCTCCCACGAGCTCTGCGAGTTCTCGATGTTCGCCGGTGGTGGCCCCGACACCGCCGCGACCACCGCGTCCCACTGGTCCTGGTTCCAGCTGCGCATCGTGGGGAGGTTGTTCGGGACGTCGGGCTTGTCGAGGAGCCACTGGACGTCGGTCATCTCGATCCGGTTGTAGCCCTCGAGCTCCGTCGGCCCGGTGAGCGGCTCGCGTGCGGTGACCGGCGGCGCGGCGAGCGCGGTCTTGCCGATCGCATGCAGCGCGGCGAGCTTCGCGCGGACCGTGGCACCGTACGTCGCGAGCGCAGGCGCGAGGTCGCGCCGATGCACTTCCTCTTTCGAGATCTCCTTCTTGCAGGCCGCGAGAACCAGCACCCCGCACGCCACGACGCGGAACGCGTTCATCGCCCGATCATACGGGCTTCCACTGGCCGGCGACCTGGCGGGTCGCGACGTTCAGGCGGTTCCACACGTTGATGCTGGCGATCGTGAGGACGAGCCCGGCGATCGCGCGCTCGCTGTAGTGCTTCGCCGCGGCGTCCCAGATGTCGTCGGGCACCGCATCGGCGCGATCGTTCAGGCGCGTCAGCGACTCCGTCAACGCGAGCGCCACGCGTTCGGCCTCCGAGAAGTACGGCGTGTCACGCCACGCCGCGACGGCGTGCAGTCGCTCGTCGGTCTCGCCGGCCTTCTTGGCGAGGCGGACGTGGCCATCGATGCACACGCCGCAGCCGTTGATCTGGCTCGCGCGCAGGTGCACGAGCTCGAGGGTTCGCCTCGGGAGGTCGCAGGACTCGACGGCCGCACCGAGAGCCTGCAGGGCCTGCATCGCCTCCGGAACGACAAAGGCGGGGTTCTTCATTCGTGCTTGCATGACCGTAGGACGAGCGGCGGGCGCGGGATGTGACATGCATTCGGGATGTAGGCGGACCTCGCCGGGGTCTCGATGCCGAGGCGCCAGGTCCCGCGAGGTCTGTCGACCCGAGCGGCCCGTCCCGCAAGAACTGCATTCGGGGCCACCATGGTTGCGGTACGCGGCCTGCACGAGTGGATCGCGTGGGTGTACCGGCGCGACGCCGCTCGGCCAGCGAGCTCCAGTTCGATTCTGGGGATCGAGTCGGACCGTACCGGGTGATCCGCCGGGTCGCCCCCAGTTGTTACGACGCGGAGACCCTCGCCTCCGAGTTGCCCGTGCGCATCGAGCTCGCGGGCGAAGACGACAACCGGCTGATCGACGTTCGATTCTCTCGTGCGTGCACGCAGGTCGAGATCGTCGACCATCCGTGCGTCGCGCGCATGATCGGCCACGGGGTCCTGGCGAACGGGCGACCATGGGTGGCCTCCGCTCGGCACCCGGGCACCGCGCTCTCCGACGTGCTCGCCGAGCGGAGGCTCTTGCCGCGCGAGACGCTCGCGCTGATCTACTCCACGGCGACGGTGCTCGCGCACGCACACCAGCGGCAGGTCGTGCACGGCATGCTGCGACCGCATCACCTCACGCTCTCGAAGGGCGCGAAGGTGACCATCTCGGGATGGGCGTGGCTGCGAACGTCGGGGATCCCCGCGTTCGGCGATCCGATCTCGACGAGTGTGTTCAGCCCGCCGGAGCATGACGGTGCGAGCGCGATCGATGGCCGCGCCGACGTCTACGCGCTCGGGGCGATCGCCTACCGCGCGCTCACCGGGGTGTTTCCTGATGTCTCGCGCGACCTGATCGATCCGGACGATCCGCTCGGCGCGGCGATCGAGACCATGCTGGCGCTCGACGTGCGAGACCGTGCGAGTGCCGCGTCGATCGTCGCTGACCTCGCGCCGCTGCGCGAACACCAGCGCGCCGCGACAGGCTAGGTCAGCGCGTCGGGTGCACGCTCTGACGGGCCGTCTCGCAGGTCGCGAGGTTCGCCTTGTCGTGCTGCGTGAAGCACATGATCGCGATGATGTTGTCGGCGTGGTAGCGCATCCAGTAGTCGCCCTCGATGTCGCCCTTGGTGTACGTCCAGTGACATGCGCCGTCGCCCTCGATGGTGATGTTCTTCACCCCGGTCGCCGTGGCGTCCTCCTGCGTCGCGATCAGCTTCGCGATCTCGTCGCACGGCGGGGTCGTCGTCGGCTCCGTGGCGGCGCCCTTGATCACGATCGTCGCGCCATCGAAGTCGTCGCGGACGAGGACGTGCGCGCCCGGTGTCTTTCGCAGGACTTCCTTCATGTCGTCGTCGGTGGCTTCGGCACCGTCGCGCCATCCGGCGGGAATCGGGACCGTGAAGCCGTCGATGGCGACGGTGGTCGCCCGCGTGTCGATCCAGTGCAGCTTGCGCTTCGAACAGGCGCTTGCCAGGGAGGCGACGACGACGAGGACGATCTGCCAGGTTCGCATCGAGCGATGGTAGCGTGTTCCGCACCGTGATGCTGCGCACCGCCTTCGTCCTCGTCCTCGCTGCCTGTGGCAGCCTCGCACGAGGTACGCGCGGAGGTCGGTGGCGGAATGCACATCGCGCTCAACTGGTTCCGGAACGACGACTCCGGGAGCTACTGGCATGACGGTGCGACCGGCGGCTTCAGCTCGTTCGCGATGTTCGATCCCGAGAAGGACTTCGCGGTCGTCGTGCTGTTCAACCGATCCGTCGACGATGACTCGTTCGCCGATGACCTCGCGAAGCACATCGTGCAGCGCCTCGCGGGTCGGCCGGCGGTCACGATCGCGCCGTAGTGAGGTACGGTACGCGCGATGGATCCCGCGCGCCGTCATGTCTCGCTGATGGTCGTTCCGCTCGCGGTGATCGCGGCGAGCATGGTCGCAGCGGTCCTCGTGCCCTACGGCTTCCCGCTGAAGTGGATGACGGTCACGGTCCCCATCGAGGAGATGTCGCCGTTCCTCGTCATCAACATCGGCGCCGGCCTGCTCGCCGCATCGATCGTGATCGCGAAGCGCCGCGCCGCCGCCCCCGGCACCCTGGCGACCGTCATCGCGGTGCTCGCGATCCTCGCCGGCACGGTGATGACGGTGTGGGCGGTCAAGGTGTTTTCCGAGGGCGGGTACTGGACGCACGTCCTCGTGTTCACCGCGCCGGTCGCCGTCTCGCTCGTTCTCGCCTTCAACGCGTTTCGCGCGCGCGGCTGGGAGCGGATGCTCGTGCTCCTCGGTGCGTTCGCGATCTCGGCGCTGCCGTATTCCTGTCCCCTCGTGCCGGGGATGTTCAACCTGTTCTCCGGCGGACTCGTCTATCTGACGGCCGTCGTCACGCTGCTCGCGCTGTTCGTGCGCGGGATGATCGCGGCGCGCGGGTAGATCAGCGCCGGCGAACGAACGTGCGCATCGTCTGACCGGTGGTCGTGGCGAACGCTGTGGGGCGGGGGGCGCCCTCGTCGCCGGCGATGAACACGAAGTGATCGCCCTCGAGGCGATAGATCGCCGGCAGCCGCCTGCCCGCGTCGTCACCGATCGAATCGATCCACGTCACCGAGCGGGTTGCCTCGTCGAGCTCGAAGGCGCCGGCGAGCAGCACGGTTCCATCCGGCGCGCAGACGGAGAACTCGGTCGCGGTGAACGTCGTGAGCACGCCCGACCCCGAGTGCGCGTCCACCGGATCCGCCACGCCGTCGGCCTCGAGCCCGACCTGCTCCCACACGCCCGCGAGTTGTTCGAGATCCGTCACCGCCATCTACCTTACTCCGGCTAGCGTCGGTGGCGTGACCGCCGCCATCAGCCCCGATCACCGCTGAGAGCAAATGACGCGCCTCGTCGACGGTTCTGGCGATGGCCCATCGCTGGCACACTCGTTCGCACCGGCGAGCGGTGGCGCTACCGGCGCAACGCACCTCGGTAGAACTGCGCACTGCTGCAGCGTCCACGGTGTCCCGTACACCGACTGAGCGATCCTCGCAGGCGATTCGTCTCGCCACGATGCACCTCGGCTGCTTCAATGGCGCGGGGGTATCGATGCAACGACGTCTGCTCGTGGTGGCACTACTCGGTCTCGTTGGATGCGACCGAAACGAATCGGGCCACCTCGCCGCGACGCACTTCGGCGACCTGTCGCACCCCGCGGAGCGCGGATCTCCGCTCGCGGCGCTGACGAGCGCGTGCGGCGACGGAGCGTTGATGCCGGCCGGCGAAGCGATCGTCCGCCGCCCGTACCTCCAGCAGGTCACCGCCGGCTCGGCGATGGTCGGCTGGGTCTCGCTCGCTCCCCCGAACGAGGGTATCCAGATGACCGCGGTCGACGGCACGGCGTTGACGCATGCCCTCGGCGTCGCGCAGCTCGGTACGCTCCGTAGCGCCGGCGAGAAGCAGGTGTGGGCGAAGCTCACCGACCTCGCGCCCGACACCATCTATTGCTACGCGCTCGCCACCGACGCGCCGATGTCCGCGCGTACCGGCATGCGAACGGCGCCGTCACCGACGAGCACGAAGCCGATCCGGTTCCTCGCGTTCGGCGACTCGGGCGGCGGCGGCACGGATCAGTACGCGCTCGCGGAGAAGATGCTCGACGTTCCGTACGAGCTGATCATCCACACCGGCGACGTCGCCTACGACGATGGCTCGATCCAGCAGTTCGAGGACAACGTGTTCGGCGTCTACGCCGACATCTTCAAGAACATCCCGTTCTTCCCGGCCGCCGGAAATCACGACTACGGGACGATGCAGGGCGCGCCGTTCCGCGACGTGTTCGCGCTTCCCGGGAATCCGAACGCGAAGTGGTACTCGTACGACTGGGGCCGGATCCACTTCGTCGCGCTCGATACCGAGGCCGACTACGAGACGCAGGCCGCGTGGCTCGACGCCGACCTCGCCGCGTCGCCGCTGCCGTGGAAGATCGTCTACCTGCATCGCCCGCCGTACTCGTCCGGCAACCACGGCTCGGACACGTCGCTTCGTCGCGTGCTCGCGCCGATCTTCGAAGCGCGCCACGTGCAGCTCGTGCTCGCCGGTCACGACCACCACTACGAGCGCACGAAGCCGCAGAACGGGGTCAACTACGTCGTCACCGGCGGCGGCGGGCGCGGGGTGTATAGCGTGGGGAGCTCGTCGTTCACGGCGTTCAGCGAGTCGGTCATCCACTTCAGCTATGTGGAGGTCGGCGTGGACGAGCTGATCCTCCACGCGATCGACGGCACCGGCGTGGAGTTCGATTCGCTCGTCGTGCCGCGCGAACCCGCTTCGTGAGCTAGCATGCGGTCCATGTCGACCGCGTACACGTCCCTCGTTCAGAGCTTCACGAAGCTCTACCGCTACCAGCACCTCGCGCAGATCGTGGCGTGGGATCAGGCCGCGATGATGCCGAGCAACGGTAACGACGCGCGCAGCGCCGCGATGGCCGAGCTCGCGGTGCTCCTCCACGACACGCTGACCGCGCCGCAACTCGCCTCGGCGCTCGCCGTCGCGAAGACCGAGACCACGGATCCGGTCGACGCCGCGTCCGTGCGCGAGATGGCGCGCCAGTGGCGGGCGGCGAACGTGATCCCGGCGTCGCTCGTCGAGGCGAAGAGCCTCGCGGGCACCCGTTGCGAGCACGCGTGGCGCACGCAGCGCAAGGCGAACGACTGGGCCGGCTTCCTCGAGAACTGGAAGCCGCTCGTGCGCTACGTGCGCGAGGAGGCGACCTTGCTCGCCGAGGCCACCGGGCTGTCGCGCTACGACGCGCTCGTCGATCGCTTCGAGCCGGGCATGACCACCGCGATCATCGAGCCGATGTTCTCCGACCTGAAGCGCTGGCTGCCGACCTTGATCCAGGACGTGATCGCGAAGCAACGCACCGAGACCGTCTCGATCCCGAAGGGCCCGTTTCCGATCGCCGCGCAGCGCGCACTCGGCCTCGAGATCATGGGCCTCCTCGGCTTCGACTTCGACGGCGGCCGCCTCGACACCTCGACGCATCCGTTCTGCGGCGGCGTCGCCGAGGACGTGCGGATCACCACGCGGTACACCGAGGACGACTTCGTCAGCGCGCTGATGGGCATCGTCCACGAGACCGGTCACGCACGGTACGAGCAGCGCCTGCCGCGCCACTGGGTGCATCTGCCGCTCGGCCAGGCGCGGTCGATGGGGATCCACGAGAGCCAGAGCCTGTCGTTCGAGATGCAGCTCGGCCGCAGCCGCCCGTTCCTCGAGATGATCGCGCCGCTGGTGCGCAAGCACCTCGGCGAGCATCCGGCGTTCGAGGTCGAGAACCTCGCGCGGATCTACACGCGCGTCCGCCCCGGCCTCGTACGCACCGAGTCCGACGAGCTGACGTACCCGATGCACATCATCCTGCGCTTCGAGATCGAGCGCGCGATCGTCGAGGGCGAGATCGAGCCCGAGGACGTGCCCGCGCTGTGGGACGAGAAGATGCGCACGTACCTCGGCCAGGACACGCGCGGGAACTACACGGATGGGTGCCTGCAGGACATCCACTGGACCGATGGCGCGTTCGGCTACTTCCCGAGCTACACGCTCGGCGCGATGTACGCCGCGCAGTACTTCGCGGCGTTGCGCGCGCAGACCCCGGATCTCGATGCGAAGATCGCGGCCGGCGATCTCTCGCCGATCTTCCGCTGGCTCGAGGAGCGGATCTGGAGCCAGGCGAGCCGCTGGGAGACGCCCGAGCTGATCGAGCGCGCGACCGGTGGTCCGCTCACGGCGAGCCACTTCGAGCGGCACCTGCGCGCGCGCTACCTGCCCTAGTGCGGCAGAACCTATCGAGGCAGGCTGCGTCAACGTGACACCTCCCCACCGAGCCGCCGGGGCATCACATTCGCATGCACTCGATGCTGCGGTTTCTCAAAGGCTTTGGGATCACCCTGGCCGTGCTGGGCGGTCTGTTTGGCCTGATGCAGCTCGTCCCCTACGGGCGCACACACTCCAACCCGCGGGTCGTTCAGGAGCCGGTGTGGGATTCGCCGCGCACGCGGGAGCTCGCGGTGCGCGCCTGCTTCGATTGCCACAGCAACGAGACGAGGTGGCCGTCGTACGCGAGCATCGCTCCGCTCTCGTGGGTGGTGCAGCGCGATGTCGATTCCGCGCGCGAGGTGATCAACTTCTCCGAGTGGCACGCGCCCTCGGATCTCGCGAGCTACTCCGGTCTCTCGGTACGCACCGGTGGCATGCCGCCAACCAAGTACCGCGTGGCCCACCCGGAGGCCGATCTGACCGCGGAGGAGACCGCGGAGCTCGCGGCGGGCCTCGATGCAACGCTGAAGAAGCCTGGCCAGCGCTGAGATCGGAATAGGATGGAGCGGGATCAGGTAACCCTCTCCGTGATGACCCGCCTCGCCGCAACGCTCGCCCTGGTGCTCGCCGCCTGCAGCACGCCATCGCCGCCCGCGGCCCGGCCCGCCGCGGCGACTGCGCCCGCCGCCGAAACCGAGGCCGAGCAGGCCGCGCGCTCGAAGGCCGCCGTCGCCTCGCTGATCGGCACCACGCCGGCCGCGTGGCAGGCCGATCGGTGGATCAACACGCCGCCCCTCGAGCTCGCGAAGCTGCAGGGCTCCGTCGTGCTCGTGCGCTGGTGGACCTCGAACTGCCCGTTCTGCTCGGCGACCGCGCCGTCGCTGCGCAAGCTGGATCAGGCGTACGCCGCGCGCGGGCTGCACGTGATCGGGATGTACCACCACAAGGAAGAGACGCCGTTCGACGCGAAGGTCTACGAGGACACGGCGAAGAAGTACGAGTTCACGTTCCCGATCGCGTTCGACGCCGACTGGCGCACGCTGCGGAGCTGGCTCCACGACAAGAACGGTCAGCCCGTCGACACCGGCTGGACCAGCGTGACGTTCCTGCTCGACAAGCACGGCGTCGTTCGGCAGGTGCACCCCGGCGGCACGTACGTCGAAGGCGATCCGGCGTACGCCGAGATGCGGGCCGCGATCGAGCGCCTGCTCGCCGAGAGCTGAAACCAGGTCGAAAAAAAACGTCGGGCGCGTGTCGATCGAGCGCCGGGTCGTTCGTCGCTCGGGTACACAACCGACCGAGGGGACGACAATGAGGTTCATGTTGATCGGCAAGGCGACCAAGGCAAGCGAATCGGGTCAGCTGCCGACCCACGCGGAGCTGGTCGCGATGGAGACGTACACCGAGGAGCTCCAGAAGGCGGGCGTCCTGCTCGACCTCGTGGGGCTGGCGCCGAGCAGCAAGGGTGCGCGCCTCCGCTACGAGGGCAAGAAGTGCACGGTGATCGACGGACCGTTCGCCGAGTCGAAGGAGCTGATCGCAGGATATTTCATCATCCAGGTCTCTTCGCGCGAAGAGGCGATCGAGTGGGCCCGGCGCGCTCCGTTCGGCGCCGACGAGGACGGCGCGCGCGAGGCGGAGATCCGGCAGATCATGGGCCCGGAAGACTTCGCACCCGGCGGCGGGTGGTCCACCGAGAAATGACGCGGTGCTCAGTCCGTGTGCGGGAGATCATGAACGCTACAGTCACTGCACAATTCCAGCGAGGTGCGTGCCGCCGGTAGCGCCACCGGACGCGGGCGCGAAACCAGTTCCTCACCGCACTGCCTGCACCGTGGCTCGATCGCGGGGAAAGGGCGTGGTGCCGTCTGGATGGTCTGGGCTGTAGCCATAGAACGCCGAGTGCTGCCAGCGACGTGCCATCGGCCGCCGGTCGACGAGGCGCGTCATACTAGAGCCGCCCGTCGACGACGTACTGATCGGGCAGCGATACCGGCGAGACCTCCGCCTTCAGACCCGCCGCGGTGAGGTCGGCGATGATCGCCTCCGGGGACAGGCGGTGCTCCTTCGGCGGACCGTGGTTCGCCGCGAGCGTGAAGTCCACGATGACCAGCCGGCCACCCGGGCGCAGCGCCGCGGCGAGGTCGCGCGCGAAGGCGATGCGATCCCCGAGGTGATGCCAGACGTCCACGACGAGGATACGGTCCACGCTGCGGGCGGTCAGGCCCGAGGCCGTGGCGGTGCCCTGGACCGCGCGGAGGTTGGGCAGCTGCTCGCGACGCGCGCGCTCGCCGAGGTAGCGCACCATGTCGGGCTCGATGTCGGTCGCGATGACCTCGCCCTGCGGCACGGCGCGCGCGAGCCGGACCGAGAAGTATCCGGTCCCGGCGCCGACATCCGCGACGGTCATCGCCGGGGCGAGATCGAGCGCACGCACGACGTCATCGGGGCGCTGCCACGCATCGCGCGCGGGATCGTCGAACACACCGGTCCACGCCTCGGCGTTCGCGAAGCCGTGCATCGCGTGGTCGTGGTGGTGCTCCGGGTGGGCCGGGGTGGAACCGCATGCACCGGCGACGATCGAGGCTGCAACCAAGCGCTTCATCGGGACACGGTAGCGCCTGCCGGCGCGCAGTGGCAGGGCGCGGTGTTCGATCGAATCGGCGAAACGTTCGATCTAGATCTTGCCGTGGCGCCAGTCGGAGAGCTGGCCTTCGACGTACTCGCGCAGCGGCCCCACACCCTCCACGCCCTTGATCGCCGCGAGCACCTGCTGCCCGAGCTCGATCGCGTGGGCGCGGCGGCCGGCCTTCGCCTCGAGATCCGCGAGCGTGACCACGGCCTGCGCTCGCATCGGGCCGGCTTCACCGGCGGCGTCCCATGCGGCGAGCCCGGCCTCGATCGCGTTGCGCGCCTCGGCATCGCGCTGGACGTCCGAGAGGCACGCCGCGAGGTTCGCGTACGAGATGCCGAGCCGCTCGCCGGTCTCGCCGGCCGTCTTCGAGGAGGCCAGCGCGGCCTCGTAGTGCGGGATCGCGGCATCGCAGTGATCGGAGTTCTGTTCGATGTTGCCGAGCGCGGTCTCGATCGACGACAGGAGCTGGGGACGCGCGTTGTCGTGGAGGTAGGCGGCGCGGGCGGAGGTGGCGAGCGTGCGCGCGCGATCGAAGTCACCGGCGGTGACGGCCATGTCCGCGAGCGCGGCATCGACGGACGCGACCTCGAGGGTCTGCTCGCCGAGCGTGGCCGCGAAGATCTTCCGGGCGCGGTGATAGTGGGCAGCGGAGAGGTCGATCTGTCCCAGCTCGCGCTCCTGCGCCGCGAGATCGTGCAGCGTGCGGGCGACCTCGGGATGGTCGTGGCCGAGCAGAGGCTCCTCGATCGCGAGGCACTTGTTCAGCTCGACGGCGGCCTCGGCGCGATGACCGGCGCGACCGAGGGTGGAGCCGAGCGCACCGATCGCGGCGGCGAGGTCCACGCGCCGCGTGGGGTCGGAACCGGAGGCGCTCTCGATCAACGCGGCGGCGCGGCGATAGGCGGCGATCGCCTCGTCGAAGCGATTCAGGTTCGCGAGCGCCTCCGCGCGCACGGTCTCGAGCTTGCCGGCCTCGACGCCCTGCGATCCGAGCGCGGTGACGGCATCGGCGAGGCCGAGGGCCTCGGAGGACTGGTTCGCGACGGTGCGGAGCGAGGCGTCGAGGACCAGCGCTTGCGCGAGCAGCGCGTCGTCGTGCGCCGCACGTGCCGCCTGCGCGGCGGTCGCGAGGTGCGCGCGACCGGCGACGTGATCGCGCAGCTCGTACTCGACGGAGCCCACGGAGATCAGCGCGCGGGCCTGGGTCGCCGGATCGAGCTCGGTGGCAGCGGCACGCGCGAGAGCGTCGGTGAGCGTGTGGGCCTGCGAGAACTGGCCGGCGCGGCGAAGCGCATCGACCCGCGCGGTCGCCTCGACGAGCGCGGTGGTGGCGGCGCTCGGTGCAGCGGGGCCGGCGGCGGCGCTCGTGCAGTCATCGGGCGAGGGCAGGGCGGCGACGGTGAACGCAGCGCGATCGACGACCGACGCATCGCCGTGCGACCACACCGCGAGCTGGGCCTGCAGCGTTCCGAGCTGGCGATCGAGGCAGCTCGCGCGCGCGCGGCGCTCGGGAGCTGGGGCGGCGCACGCGGCGCGTCGACCGAGCCGCCACGCTCCGGTCCAGCGATCGAGTGCATCATCGGTGAACGCGGCCGCGGTGGCGCCGCGCCCGGGGGCGATGGTGGCGAAGCGCGCGGACATGCCGGCGCGCGCGACCGGGTGCCACAGGCTATCGACGAGATCGTCGCCGCACGGCGGAGGCGCGCCGCCGAGCACGAGCATCGATGCCGCGACCGCCGCCGCCCCGGCGATCACGCCGGTGATCGCGAGCGGCACGGCGATGCCGCGCTTGGCGCGCCGATCGATCTCGTCGAGCATCGTCGCGAGATCGGGGAACCGCTTCGCCGGATCGCACGCGAGCGCGCGGCGCAGGCAACGGTCGAGCCAGCCGGGGACGCGGCGATCGCCCCGCGTGATGTTCTCGTCGCCCATCGCGGTCCAGATCGCCTCGGCGGTCTTGCCCTCGAAGGGATAGCGGCCGTGCACCGCCTCGAAGAGCGTCACGGCGAACGCGAACTGATCGGACCCCGCATGCGGCCGCACGCCATCGACGAGCTCGGGCGCCATGTACGCCGGCGTGCCCGACAAGGTGCCGGTCATCGAGAGGAACAGCGCCTCCGAGCCGCGCAGCGAGGGCCCGGGCGCGCCGCCGGCCGCGCTCGAAGCGAGCCCGAAATCCGCGACGCGCGCTCGCTCGGCGTGATCGACCAGCACGTTCTCGGGCTTGAAGTCGCGATGGATGATCCCGGCGGCGTGCGCGGCCGCGAGACCACGGCCGGCGCCACCGACCACCCGCACGGCATCGCGCCAGGCGCGCGGCTTCTGAAGCCAGGTGCGGAGCGTGACCCCATCGATCCACTCGGTCGCGAGCACCGCGCGATCGCCGACATCCACGATCTCGTAGACCGCCACCACGTTCGGGTGCTGGAGCTGGGCCGCCGCACGGGCCTCGTGCGCCAGCTTGTCGCGGGAGTCCGCATCGGTGCCGGCGTGCAGTCGCTTGAGCGCCACCGGCCGGGATAGCTCGCTGTCCTCTCCGCGGAACACTTCGCCCATCGCGCCGCGGCCGACGGTCTCGCCCACCACGTACCGCCCGACGCGCATCCCCGGCTCCCACCGCGGGGGTGGCTGGGTGGCAGAACGAGGGCGCATCGGGCGAAGACTTACCGAAGGCCCCTCGGCGGAACAAGCGCAAACTCCGCGGGCGTGCGCTGCCGCGCGCGGCGGGGCCGGGAACGACGGTCATGAACTTCGTAGAGATCTCGCGGGCCAAGCCGCTCCTCCAGGCCGCGCCTGTCTCACGCGCGCACGGTGCGCTCGACCGCACGGGCACGTGACTTCAGCGCGCGGTAAGTGCCGAGAAACCTCCGATCCGAAATCGGCGCAGCTCTTGAAATACCCGGCCGCGCGACACGATCCCAACCCTACGCCCCAGGTGCAGCTTTGCCCGCTCTGTCGTCATCATCATCCCGCAGGAAGTCGCGGGGCCCCGAGCTGCTCGGCATCGAGAAGGTGCCATCCGGTATCTCGGGCCTGGACGAGATCACCGGCGGTGGCCTGCCCCGCGGACGAACCACGCTCGTGTGTGGTGGTGCCGGCTGCGGCAAGACCCTGTTCGCGATGGAGTTCCTGGTCAACGGGGCGCGGCACCACAAGGAGTCCGGGGTCTTCCTCGCGTTCGAGGAGACCGCGGAGGAGATCGCGCAGAACGTGGCTTCGCTCGGCTTCGATGTCGAGGACCTGGTCGCCCGCAATCTCCTCGCGATCGACTTCGTGAAGATCGATCGCAGCGAGATCGAGGAAGCCGGCGAGTACGACCTGGAAGGCCTGTTCGTTCGGCTCGACCACGCGATCCGCTCCGTGAAGGCGACCCGGGTCGTGATCGATACCCTCGAGGCGCTGTTCTCCGGCTTCGACGACCAGGCGATGCTGCGCTCGGAGCTGCGTCGCCTGTTCCGCTGGCTCAAGGACAAGGGCGTGACCGCCGTGATCACCGGCGAACGCGGCGAAGGCAGCCTCACCCGTTACGGGCTCGAGGAGTACGTCTCGGACTGCGTGATCTCGCTCGACAACCGCGTGGTCGATCAGGTCTCCACCCGGCGAGTCCGGATCCTCAAGTACCGCGGCTCCGCGCACGGCGCGAACGAGTACCCGTTCCTGATCGACGAGCGCGGATTCTCGATCCTCCCCGTCACGAGCCTCGGCCTCGACTACGAGGTGTCCTCGGAGCGGGTCCCGACCGGCGTGGCTGCGCTCGACGACATGCTCGATGGCGGCGGCTACTTCCGCGGCTCGAGCGTGCTGGTCTCGGGCACCGCCGGCACCGGGAAGAGCAGCATCGCCGGGTTGTTCGTCGAGGCGAGCTGTCGCAGAAAGGAGAAGGCGCTGTACTTCGCCCTCGAGGAGTCGAGCGCGCAGGTGTGCCGCAACATGCGGTCCATCGGCCTCGACCTCGACGGCTGGATCAAGAAGGGCATGCTGAAGATCCAGGCGGCGCGGCCCACGATGTTTGGCCTCGAGATGCACCTCGTCACCATTCACAAGCTGATCGAGGAGCTCCAGCCGCGCGCACTGGTCATCGATCCGATCTCGAGCCTGGTCAGCGGCGGCAACCAGACCGAAGTGAAGTCGATGCTGGTCCGGCTGTTCGACTTCCTCAAGATGAAGCAGATCACCTGCCTCGTGACCTCGCTGACCTCGGCGCACGCCTACGAGGAGACCGAGGTCGACGTCTCGTCGCTGATCGACACCTGGTTCCAGGTCCGCGACATCGAGATCGCCGGCGAACGCACGCGTGGGCTCTACCTCGTGAAGTCGCGTGGCATGGGCCACTCGAACCAGGTCCGCGAGTTCCTGATCACCTCGCACGGCGTGGACCTGATCCCGGTCGCGGTCGGGCCGAACGGCGTGCTCACCGGGTCCGCCCGTATCCACATGGAGTCGGAGCAGCGGGCGCAGACCCTTGCCCGCCAGCAGGAGATCGAGCGCAAGCAGCGCGCGCTCGGACGGAGGAGCAAGATGCTCGACAATCAGATCGAGACGATGCGCGCCGATCTGGCCGCCGAGGAAGACGAGCAGCGCTCGCTCGCGAAGGAGCTCGAGGAGCGCGAACAGCGACTGGCGGAGTCCCGCGCGAAGCTCGCGCAGAGCCGCGCCAAGCAGGCGAGGAAGTCGTGAGCCCCCCCCGCAAGTCCGTGAAGGACGCCAGCAGCGAGTACCTGCTGCGCCTGTACGTCGCCGGGCAGACGCCGAAGAGCATCCAGGCGTTCGCGAACCTCAAGGAGATCTGCGAGACGCACCTCAAGGGCCGCTACCGCATCGAGGTGGTGGACCTCATGGAGAACCCGGCGCTCGCGCGCGGTGACCAGATCCTCGCGCTTCCCGCGGTGGTGCGGCAGCTACCTCCGCCGGTGAAGAAGATCATCGGCGATTTCTCAAACGCGGAACGCGTGCTCGTGGGCCTCGACCTGCGCTCGCTCAAGAAACGCCGGTCCGCGTGAAGCCAAAGAGCTCGACGAGGGCGTTCGAGATCGCCGCTGACCCCGCGAAGAAGACGTTCGTGCTGCGGCTGTACATCGCCGGCTCGTCGGCGCGGTCGACCCGGGCGATCGAGAACGCGAAGCACATCTGCGAAGACCACCTCGAAGGCCGCTACGAGCTCGACGTGATCGACATCTTCCAGCAACCGAAGCTCGCCAAGGACGACCAGATCGTCGCCGTCCCGACGCTGATCAAGAAGCTCCCGCTGCCGCTGCGTCGGTTCATCGGCGATCTCTCCGACGAGGAGGTCGTTCTCGTCGGCCTGGACGTCAAACCAAAGAAGTGGCCACCGTGACCAAGAAGACCTCCTCACCAGCCAGGACCGCGAAGCTCGCGGCATCGCGTCGAGCCGTGAAGCTCGTGGAGCGGTTGCGAGAGGCGGAGGAGACGCTCGACGCCATCCGCAACGGCGACGTCGATGCCCTCGTGGTGCAGGGCCCGGCCGGCGAGCAGGTGTTCACGCTCAAGGGCGCGGACCACCGGTATCGCCAGCTCGTCGAGACGATGAACGAGGGCGCGCTGCTGCTCTCCGGGGATCGCACCGTGGTCTACGCGAACGCGCGGTTCGCGGCGCTCGTCGGCGTCCCCCACGGCCGGCTGCTCGGCTCCACGTTCGACGCGTACATCGCGTCGGCATCGCTGGCCATGGTCGATGCGCTGCTGGGCGAGCCGGTGGAAGGTGCGGCGAAGGCCGAGGTCGAGATGGTCTCGGCGGACGGCGTGGTGGTGCCCGTATATCTGTCCGCGACCGCGAGCTGGGACGACGATCACCAGCTGACCTGTGTGATCGCCACGGATCTGTCGGAGCAGAAGCGCACCCAGGAGATGGTCGCGAACGAGCGGCTGACCGCGGGCATCGTCGACCAGGCCGTCGAGGGCATCGTGGTCTGCGACCCCACGGGCCGGGTGATCCGCGCGAGCCCCGCCGCCGAGCGGGTCGCGGGCCAGAACCCGCTGCTCCGGCCGTTCGATGAGGTGTTCCCACTGCAGTCGCTCGACGATCCGCGCGCCGCGCGGACGGTGCTCGATCTCGCGCTCTCGGGTGGGACCACGACCGGCCGCGAGGTCGGTCTCCTCGTCGAGGACCGCGAGCCCGTGGTGCTGCTGCTGTCGGCCGGGCCGGTGCTCGGCAGCGAGGGTGAGCCGCTCGGTTGCGTGATCTCGTTCGTCGATATCACCGATACGAAGCGCGCCGCCGAGGAACGGCTCCGCCTGCTCGATCGAGCGAACGAAGCGCGCGCGGAGGCGGAGGCGGCGAACCGTGCGAAGGACGAGTTCCTCGCGATGCTCGGCCACGAGCTCCGCAATCCACTCGCTCCGATCCTGACGGCGATCGAGCTGATGAAGCAGCGCTCGGATGACAGCTCTCTCCGCGAGCGCGACGTCATCGAACGCCAGGTCAAGCACGTGGTGATGCTGGTCAGCGATCTGCTCGACGTGTCGCGCATCGCGCAGGGCAAGGTGGAGCTGCACAAGAAGCCGGTGCGCGTCTCCGACGTCATCACGAAGGCGATCGAGGCGTGCAGCCCGATCCTCGAGGAGCGCGGCCACCGGCTCGACGTCGAGGTCGAGCACGAGCTGTACGTCGATGGTGACGAGGCGCGGCTGTGTCAGGTGCTCGCGAACCTCGTCACGAACGCTGCGAAGTACACCAACCGCGAGGGCCGCCTGGAGGTCATCGCGTCGCGCGTGGGGGACGAGATCGTCGTCGTCGTGCGCGACAACGGCATGGGGATCGCGCCCGATCTACTGCCGACGCTGTTCGACCGGTTCGTACAGGGCTCGCGGACGATCGATCGCTCCGACGGCGGCCTCGGCCTCGGCCTGTCGATCGTGCGGAGCATCGTGGCGCTGCACGGTGGAAGCGCCTCCGTCCGCAGCGCCGGAGTCGGCCGCGGCAGCGAGTTCGAGGTCCGGCTCCACGCGATCGAAGCGCCGGCGGATGTCGTGGCGCCGGTCGCCGAGGAGCCGGCGCCGGCCGCGGGCCGCAAGGTGTTGATCGTCGACGACAACTCCGATGCCGCGGAGATGCTCGCAGAGGCGCTCTCGGCGATGGGGCACGAGACGCGCGTGGCGTTCGATGGCCCGTCGGGGCTCGATGTCGCCGCGGGCTTCGAGCCCGACATCGCGTTCCTCGATATCGGGCTCCCCGCGATGGATGGCTACGAGCTCGCGCGCAAGATGCGCGAGGAGCTGCCCACGCCGGGCCTGCGCCTCGTCGCGCTCACCGGCTACGGGCAGGACTCGGATCGCCAGCGCAGCGCCGATGCTGGCTTCGACATGCACATGGTCAAGCCGATCAACCTGCAGGCCGTGGCGTCGACCATCAAGCGGCTGACCTGACCCGTCAGAACTGGCCGACGACCGCGGCGCCGCCCGGAATCGGCGCGATCACGATGTCGCGGCGCATCAGGCTCGGGATCAGCAGACCGCTCGCGAGCCCGACGGCGCCACCGAGGACGACGTCCGACAGCCAGTGGCGATCGGCGGCCATGCGCAGGTACTCGGTGGACAGCGAGAGCGCGATGCCCGTGCCCCACACGTAGGGCTCGGTCCAGTAACCACGCCAGTGACAGACCATCCCGGCGCCAGCGGTGATCGCGAAGCCGAGCGAAGCGTGGCCCGACGGAAAGGAGAGCAGATCCTCGCTGCTGCTATTGTACTTGGGATTGTTGTAATAGACGTACGGTCGCTTTCGAGCCGACAGGAACTTGATGGCCTGCACGAACACCTGGCTGACCGCCACGGTCTCGGCGACCGGGATCAGGTCGTCGATCAGCCGGGCCCAGCTCGCGTCGCGGTCCGAGATGATGAGCAGCGTGAAACCGACTGCCGGGGCGAGGACGTACGCGTCGATGTTGCTCAGGAAGCCGGCGCTCTTGACGTCATTCCACACCACCGCATCGCGCGCGGACTTGTCGAACGACGGTGGCTCGCACCAGCGGCAGCTGCTCGAGGTGAACGTCGATTTCAGGACGGTACTGTTCGCGAGCCATACGGCGCCGAGCCCGACCGTGATCGACATGTGGAGGACACGGTTCTTGCCGTACTTGCCCTTGTACCAGGGGATGTAGTCCTTCTCGGCGTGCACCGAGCCAGCACTCAGCATGAGGACGAGCGCGACGGTAAGAGCTTTCACGGTGAGCAACGTAGCCGAGGCGAGAGCGCAACAATCTCGCGAGGCTCGGAGACATCCGTGAGACTCGATGAGACGGCGAGCGAATTCGCGCGCCATCGAGCGCTCCTGACACGCGGCTACTGGGTCCGACGTATGACCACATCGCCCCAGACCCAGAACCGGTGACGTCTGGGGTAACGCCCGTGAGAATGACGTCGCGTGGTTACCGAGTCGTGCTGTACTCGACCTTACGGCGATTTCACGGGGGGGCTTGATGAGCGAGAAGCTGGTGGCGACAGTCGAGGAGCGACGCAGTGGGGCAAACCTGGTCCGCCTGTCGGGGAGCCTCGACGAGCACAGCGACCTCGACGAGATCACGGCGAGGGTGGTCGGCGCCGAGGTGCTGATCAACCTCTCGGGCGTCGAGCGGATCAACTCCACGGGCACGCGCGACTGGGTCAACTGGCTGGCGGCTCTCGAGGCGCGCGGCGTGCGGCCCACGCTGGTCGCGTGCTCGCCTGCGGTGGTGAATCAACTGAACCTCGTGAAGAACTTCGCGGGGCGCGCGATCGTGAAGAGCTTCCAGACGCCCTACCACTGCGCGGCGTGCTCGCTCGACAAGCTCCTTCTCGTCAACGTCTCGGAGATGCGCGGGCGCGCCACCCCGCCGCCGTGCACGTGCGACGACTGCGGCAAGGCGATGGTGCTCGCCGACGAAACCGGGACGTACTTCTCGTTCGTCGATCACGTGCAGGACACGAAGCCGGTCGCGAAGGTAGACGCCTCCGAGCTCGCGCGGGGATCGAATACCTCCGTCGGCGACAACGAGAGCTCGGGCAGCCGGCCGAGCGGCTCGGGGCTGACGCCGAGCTCGCCGTATCTCTCGGCGTTCCAGGTCGGCAGGACACCGAGCCGCGGCAACATCGTGCTCGAGCGCGCGAGCCACCGCACGCTCGCTGCGCCGATGAAGACCGGAACCGAGCGGCCGTACCTGATCGCGATCGTGGTGCTGATGGCTGCCACGATCGGCGTGCTGCTGTTCCTGCTCGCGCGCTAGAGTGCGCGCACGAACATCGAGCTGGCTCTGCCGCCTCGCGCTGTGATCACTGCGCGAACTTGCGCGCGGTGAGTAGCTCCTCGATATAGAACACGGTCAGCTCGACCTCGCGCCGCGAGATGGCGAGCGCGTCGGCGACCTCGGGATACGAGTGGCCGGCGAGCACCGCGTCGATCACCTTCAAATAGTGCGCGCCGCGCTGCACGAGGCGGCGCACGTGGATCCTCGGAATGTCCCACTCGGAGGCGAGCCGGGCGAGCGCGTCTTCTCCATGGTCGCGGCTCTCGGTCTCGGCGCGCGCGACGGCGGCGCGGAGGAACGAGATCAGCGTGGTGCGCTTCTCGACGAGCGAGTCGGGACCGCGATCGGGTGCCGACGACGTGAGCGTGGCGAGCGAGACCCAGCGCGGGTCGCGACGCTCGGTGGCGCGCTCGTACTCCGGGCTCGCGCGCATGTAATCGATCGCCGCGCGGCGCACGACGACCCGCAGCCAGGCGCCGAGTGACGGCGCAGGCTCGGTGGCGCACAGTTTCACGACGGCCGCGAAGCCGCGCGCGTGGAGGTTTTCGAGGACGCGGGTCACGATCTCGTGCGGCGTGTCCTCGTTCGCGCGGAGCCGACCGATCGGCTGGCGGGCGGCGATCGGCAGGAGCACGGGGAATAGTGCGGCGGCGAGCGCGGGCCACGCGGCCTCGCCGTTCTCGGCGACGGCACGGAACACCGGCCACAGATCATCGATGGTCATGGCGCTCCGTGCTCGGCGAGCCAGCCCTTGGCATCGGCGAGCTCGCGCTGCGAGAGCGGGAGGGTAGACGTGGCGAAGCCCGCCGCCGCCGCCGTGACGAGCTCGACGGCGCGCTTTCCCGTCGAGGCCTTGCCGAGCGCGAGCTGGATGCGTGCGCGGATGAACGGCGGGAGCTGCTTCGCGAGCTCGAGCGCGGACTCCAGATCGGCGACGGAGACCGGCTTGCCGAGCGCCTGCGACGCGAGGTAGCGGCCGACGAGGACCTCGGCGAGAGCGGGATGCTTTGCGTTGACCTCGCGCCACAGGGCTTCGGCGCGGGCAAAGGTGACGAGCGCGCCCTCGTAGTCGCCCGCCTGCGCCTGCGCGGTGCCGAGATCCGTGAGGGTCACGCCGACGTCGCGATGCTTCGGACCGTAGGCGGCTTCCGCGATCGCGAGCGCTTTCTTGAACTCGACGATCGCCTCGGGCGCGCGAAGGCCGTAGGTGTAGTCGCTGCCCAGGTTTCCGAACGAGGTGCCGACGTTCGGGTGCGTGCCACCGAGAGCGGCCTCGGTGATCTCCGCCGCCTCCTTGTGGGCGGCGATGCCGCGGGCGAGGTCGCCCCGCATGGCGAAGGCGTTGCCGAGGGCCGAGAGTGCGCTCGCCGTGCGGTGGTCTCGGTCACCGTAGATCTTGCGGCGCATGCTCACGGCGCGTTCGAACAGCGCCTCCGCCTCCGCGTTCTTGCCGAGCTGCCCGAGCGAGCCGCCGATGAACAACATCATCTCGGTCTCGAGAAACACATCGCCGAGCCGCTGGGCGGCGCCGACTGCGGCCGGCTGGAGAAACACGACCTGCTCGTAGCGACCGCGCCTGTATTCGATGTGAATGAGGTTGACCCACGCCTGGGCGGCGGACCGGTCGTCGTGGCTGGCCTCGGCGAGCTGGAGCGCGGCCTGCAGCGTGGGGAGGGCGTGCTCGTCGTCGCCGGAGTTTGCCTGTGCAGACCCGAGCGATACGCGCGCCGCAGCGCGGAGGCTCGGGTCGCCGAGCGCATCGGCTTTGCTCACGGCCTCCTCGGCGATCGGGATGCCCGCGCGGGACTTGCCGATCGCTCCGAGGGCGTGCGCGCGGGCGAACAGCTCGCGCACGGCCGCGCGCTCGGGCGTGCTCGGTATCGCACCGGATGGTGCGATCGGCCTGGTACACCGCGCGATCGACGCCAGCTGCTCGGTGGCCTGGATCGAATTCAACACGGTGTTCTTGTCTGCGTCGTGGAACTGGCCGATCAGTGCGCGCGCTTCCCGCGTACGATCGGCGAGGCAATCGAGCTCGGCAGCGAGGTTCGCGCGCGGCTGCTCGCCGGCGTCGCACACCAGCTGCTTCGTCGTCTCGAGCTCCGTGGACCAGCGCGCCAGGTTCGCGTCCACCCGCTCGAGCGTCGCGGGAACGTACGCGAGCTTCTGGAGCTCGAACGAGCGATGCGTGATCGCGCGCGCTTGGTCGGTCCAGGGGTTCGCGAGGAGCGGCGTGCTGGTCGCGCACAGCGAACGCTGCCCGCGTCGTTCGCCCACCTCGAGCGCGGTGCTGGCCTCGCGCCGCGCGCGGATCGCGACGATGCCCACGATGCCGAGCCCGACGATCGCGAGACTGCCGAGCGCGACGAGCGCGCGGTGCTTGCGAACCCAGCGCCCGAGCAGATCGCGGATGCGATAGTCGCGCGAGAGGAGGAGCTGCCCGGCCTGAAACCGATGGAGCTCGGCGGCGATCTCGCTCGCGTTCGCGTATCGCTTCGCCGGATCGCGTTGCATCGCGCGCTCGACGACGGCCATCAGATCCGCCGGCACCGCGGGCACGAGCTCGGCGAGCGGCGTGGGCGACTGCGAGAGGACGGCCTCGATCAGCTCCTTCGAGTCGTGCGAGCGATCCCAGTACGGTGGTGCGCCGGCGAGGAGGTTGTAGAGCAGGGCGCCGAGCGCGAACACGTCGGCGCGCTCGTCGATGTCCTCGCCGCGCGCCTGTTCGGGCGCCATGAAGCACGGCGTGCCGACGACCGCGCCCACCTGCGTGAGCTCGGCCTGCCCGGGCTCGGTCCGCGCGCGCGCATCGACGTCCGCGACCCCGCGCTGCTTCGCGAGACCCCAGTCGATGACGACGGTCTCGCCGAACTCGCCGATCAGGATGTTGTGCGGCTTCAGATCGCGATGGATGACGCCTCGCGAGTGGGCATACGCGAGCGCCTCGGTGACCGCGATCACGTTCGGCAACAGCGCCAGCCGCTCGGCGAGCGTGGTGAGCCGCTCGAGCGCCGCGGTCAGCGTCTCGCCCGGGACGAGTCGCATCGTGTAGAACGCCGTCCCGTCGGGCCAGGTGCCGGCCTCGTAGATCGGAACGATCGCCGGGTGCTGCAGGCGAGCGGTGATCGTCGCCTCGCGATCGAACCGGGCGCGCAGCGCGGGGGACAGCACCTCCTTGAGCGCCACGTCGCGGCCGAGCCGCCGATCGTACGCGCGGCTGATCTTGCCCATCCCTCCCGTGGCAATGACCTCGCCGATCTCGAAGTTCGCGGGGTCCGCGGGACGGGCCCGCTCGCGCATCAGCTCGAAGCAGGTCTCGCAGCCGGCGACGTGCTCGTCGAGCGCCTCCGCCTCGTCATCGGACAGGCTCCGCGAATCGCGCGTGAGAAGCAGCGTGGCGTCGTCGCAATCCATCTACGGAGGGCGAGCGTCGCACGGCGCGGGAGTTAGCGGTCGAGGACCCTGAGATTTCCGGTGTGCTCTGTCAGAGCATCGCCGCCACGGATATTGAAGTTGATGTCTGGATCGCGAGCGACTTCGGCGCCGTTGCGGTAGCCCACGAGCTCGCCGACATAGTCTTCGGGCGCGAGCGCCATGGTGAACCCTTGGCCCACGGCGAATTCGTTCCGATAGAACGGCGGATGGACCTCGTCACAAGGCCACCGTACCGTCGACGTCGGGGCCGGCGGATCTCCATCGGGGGTGAACCGCCGGTACCGCAACTCGACCTCGTCGACGGCGACCGCCGGGCAGGTGACGACGCGCGTGCTCGTGATGTCCGAGTAAAGCTCCCAGCTCACGAGGAAGAACCCCGCATCCGGGTACAGGTCGACCTCGATCGTCTTGTCGCCGTCGAGCTTGAAGTGTTGTTCGAGACTGGCCGCACGCGAGACCGACCCCGTCGGATCGGTCAGGTACAGGATGAAGTTGTAGTTCTCGGAGAATGCCTCGGTGTAGAGCGACGGATCATTGTCGACCCGGTAGTCGCGCCGGCCGCTCGTGAACAGCTCCATCGTTTGCGTGCCGTTGCCGTCGCAGGGCACGAGCGTTTGCTGCTGACCTTCCATTTCGTCCGTCGTCGCGGACAGGAGAAGGTTCGCAAACCCCGCCGGGCACGGCACCGGCACGCCGCCTGGTCCCTTCAGGTGATAGTTGATGGTGAGCGTGTGTTTCCCGCCTCGCTCGTCGACCGTATCGTCGCCTCCTGCGGAGAGGATGAAACAGCCTGGAAGAGCGGCGAGCGCACAGATGACAGCAAGGTGACGCATGACTCTTCCAGACGTCATGCCTCGATCGCGCACCACGAAAAATCTGGTCGGATCTTGCTCGTGGATCGAGCCGTGAGCCGAGCGCGCGCTAACTCGCTGGTTTTCCGGGGACTCCGGGGCGCGTTCACCTTCCGTGGGACGCCGGTTCGGGTAAGCTTCGCGCCCCATGAGCGCAGCAGACGTGACCGTGACCCTTCCCGATGGCGCCAGCAAGACGGTGCCGGCGGGGACGACGATCGCCGAGTTCGTGCGCACGCAGATCGGACCCGGCCTGGCGAAGGCCGCGCTGTTCGCGAAGCTCGATGGCGCCGAGGTGGATCTGTCGCGCACCATCGACAGCTCGGCGCAGCTCGCGATCTTCACGAGCAAGAACCCTGAGGGCCTCGATCTCGTGCGGCACGACGCGGCTCACATCGTGGCCAGCGTGGTGCAGAAGCTGTTCCCCGGCACGCAGGTCACGATCGGCCCGACGACCGACGACGGCTTCTACTACGACTTCGCGCGCGACAAGCCGTTCACCCCCGAGGACCTCGCGGTGATCGAGAAGGCGGCGAACGAGGAGGTCAAGGCCGACCACACGTTCGTGCGCTCCGAGGTCTCGAAGGACGAGGCGCTCGCGCTGTTCAGCAAGCTCGGCGAGAAGTTCAAGGTCGAGATCGTGGAGGACATCTTCGCGAAAGGCGCGAAGACCTTGACCCTGTACACGCATGGCGACTGGACCGACTTCTGCCTCGGGCCGCACGGCCCGTCGACGGGCAAGGTCGGCGTGATCAAGCTGCTCTCCGTGGCCGGCGCGTACTGGCGCGGCGATCACCGCAACGCGCAGCTCCAGCGCATCTACGGCACGGCGTTCTTCACGCAGAAGGATCTCGATGCGTGGATGAACCAGCAGGAGGAGGCGCGCAAGCGCGACCACCGCAAGCTCGGCAAGGAGCTCGACCTGTTCGCGTTCCACCCGGCGGCGCCCGGCGCGGTGTTCTGGACGGCGAACGGCACGCTACTGTTCACCGAGCTGCAGTACGCGATGCGCAAGATGTGCCTGTCGAATGGCTACTTCGAGATCAAGACGCCACTGCTCTACAACAAGCTGCTGTGGGAGAAGAGCGGTCACTGGGGCAAGTACCGCGAGAACATGTTCCTCATCCTCGATCCCGAGGCGGATCCGAACCTGCCCGAGGACGAGCGCGCGAGCTTCTCGCTGAAGCCGATGAACTGCCCGTCGCATCACCTGTTCTACGAGATGAAGCGCCGCTCGTACCGCGAGCTGCCCCTTCGCCTCCACACGCAGGACGTGCTCCATCGCAACGAGGCGACCGGCGTGCTCTCCGGTCTGACCCGCGTGCGTCAGTTCCAGCAGGACGACGCGCACATCTATCTGATGGAGTCGCAGATCACCGACGAGGTGAAGCGCTTGACGGCGCTGATCGCGAAGGTCTACGGCGCGTTCGGTCTGCAGTTCACGGCGAAGTTCGCCACGCGGCCCGAGAACAAGCTCGGCGACGACTCGCTGTGGGACAAGGCCGAGGGCGCGCTCAAGGCCGCGCTCGAGGAGACCGGCCTTCCGTACGAGCTCAAGCCGGGCGACGGCGCGTTCTACGGTCCGAAGATCGACTTCGATGTCGCCGACAGCATCGGTCGCAAGTGGCAGCTCGGCACGATCCAGCTCGACTACCTCGCGCCGGAGCGGTTCAACCTTGGCTACATCGGACCGGATAACGCCGAGCACCGGCCGGTGGTCATTCACCGCGCGATCTACGGCTCGTTCGAGCGGTTCATCGGCATCCTGATCGAGCACTACGCCGGCAACTTCCCGGTGTGGCTCGCGCCCGAGCAGGCGCGCATCCTCCCGGTCTCCGATCGCCACTACGCATGGGCGGAGGAGGTCCAGAAGCAGATGCTGGCGGCCAACCTACGCGTGGATATCGATCGCTCGCATGGCAAGCTCGGCGCGATGATCCGCGACGCCCAGCTCGCCAAGATCCCGTATGCGCTGGTGATCGGCGACAAGGAGGTCGAGGCCAAGGCGGTGTCGCCGCGCAAGCACGGCATCGGCAAGGAGGCGGACCTCGGTCTGCTCCCGTTCGACGCGTTCCTGACCCAGATCCGGGCCGAAGCCGCGATCCCGTTCTGAGACTGCGACTGATCGCCCACGGATCCCGTCCGATTCATCATGGCGATGAGTCACGGACCGGTGGGCGATCGCGCGGGCGAGTTCCTGCACATGAACCGCGGCCGGTACTCGGCATGGGCCTATGTGGTGATCGCGTTCATCTTCGAGGTGCTGTTCCTCGGTGGGACGATCGGACTGCTGATCGGCGCGGGCGTCGGGAAGCTGATCCAGGGCGTGAGCGACCATCCGCACACGATGGAGTACGGCATCGCGATCACCTGCGGCATCGTGGGAATCGCGGGTGCGATCTTCGTGTTCCGCGATCGCTGGAAGGTCAACGAGGCGCTGTCGAGCCGGTTCTGCTCCGGCCTCGCGAACCTGTCCATGCTCTACGTGCCGATCATCTCGTTCGTCTATGCGAACGTGCGCGGCATCAAGAAGCTGTTCGGAGGCTAGTTGGTGGCGACGGGCGCGCCGCACTTGCCGGCACCCTGCGACTGCACGTACTTGACGTCCTCGACGCACAGGAGCTGGATCTGATCGATCGTCTCCTGCTTCGCGTCCTGGAGGTCGTGCCACGAGGTGTTCGCGGCCTCGTACTTGTTCTTGATCTCGTCTCGCGTGGCCTGCTCGATCTCGGTGCACTCGTACGCCTTCACGACGGCCGTGTGATAGGCCTTGCAGCTCTTGGGCGCCCACGAGGGCAGCGTCGGATCGACCATGTCGTCATCCGCTTCGGCGGTGGCGCCGGGCGAGGCCGGGTTCTTGGAGTCGGAGGACTTTCCGCCGCAGGCGGCGAGGGCGATAACGAGGGCAAAGGCGAGCTTCATGGCGGGTCCCTTACGCACACTGCGTGCCGCCGCTAACCCCCGGATTCCGTGGCCAGGGCGCGCGGATCCCGTGCGCGGGCGCCGCAGCGTGCGAATTCTCCCGGGTATCAATTGCGCGCGGCGATGGCGGCGACCCGCTCCGCCGTGACGTGGTCCATGACCAGGACACCGAGGTGGGCATCGGCGGTCGCGGGGTCGGCAAGGTAGGCGTCGAGCCGCGCATTGATGTCATCGGAGACGATCGGGATGTTCGGCAGCGCCGCCATGGTCTGGTAGCCCGAGGTGTAATCGAGGAAGAGGGTGGTGCCGGAGGCGCCACGGGCTTCGGTGAGAAGGGCGGTGATCGCGGCCCACTTCGCGCTGTTGTCGGTGACCATGTAGGCATCCTGGACCCGCAGCACGTTCGCGATCGAGAACGTGGTGTTGTCGGGCCACGCGGTGGCATCGATGCCGAGCGCCATCGTGGACGCGAACCGGCGGAGCAGCACGAGCGTGCCGCGCGCGTCGCCGAGCGTCGGCACGGTGGGAGCGGTCGACCAGCGATCGGTCAGGTAGCTTGCGAACGTCGCGTCGAACGGGCGCGTGTTGCCGCTCGGCGTCGCCTCCTCCTTGACGCTCGTGATGATGGTCTCGGTGGGATGCGCGGCGAGGAACGTGTCGAGCGTGACGAGCAGCTCCTCGAACGTCTGATTCTGATCGATCGCACCGTGATAGAGCAGGAAGTGGTCGTCGACGTGGCGGCAGCGAATGTCGAGGTAGCGCACGCCGGCGGCGAGCTGCTCGGCGATCGTCAGGTCCTGCGTCCTCGCGAGGCCCGCCTGCGGTTCGAACCGCGCCGCCGAGTCATGCGTGCCGGGGATCGAGAGCGTCGCGAGGCTCGTGGCATCCGGCTGGTTCGCCATCCAGCCCGGATCGGCGGCGTCTCCGGAGCACGCGGCCACGAGCACGAGGAGGCAGCGCCACACCTGGAGATGATAGCGCGCTACAGCGTCCGGAGGCGGGCGTCGCTCTCGTCGTCGGCGGGGAAGTAGCTCTCGATGTGGACCTCCTCGGCGGTGACGTCGAGCGCCGTGCCGATCGAGGTCAGCATCGTGAACAGGCGGACCTCGAGCGTGGGCGAGCGAAGGTGAACGGTGACGAACGGCGCGGCGATCCGGCCCGGTGCGGGGATCCGCCACTCGCTCGGCACATCCGGCTGGGCGAGCACGCGCGCGAGCAAGCGCGGCAGCGACTCGTCGGCGGGACGTGCGCTGATCTCGCGGTGCAGGCGCGCGATCAGGTGCCCGGCGACCTCGTCCCAGTTGACGATGTGCGGGCGCAGCGCCTCGCGATGCACGATGCCGAGCACGAGGTTCTTCGCGGCCACGGCGCCCTCGGCCGAGGTCGGCAGGAAGTGCTGGAACACGCGCTGCGCGCCCTGGTTCATCTGGAGCAGGTCCCAGCTCCCGTCGACCACGACCGCCCCGAACGGCTCCTGCTGCGCGAGGATGTGATCGATCGCGCGGCGCAGATGACGGAGCTCGTCGGCGGCGAGCGGCGAGGCCTGGAACACCGAGGCGAACCCGGCGGCGGTGAGGAGCGCGTTGCGCTCGCGGAGCGGCACGTCGAGCGCACCCGCGAGCGCGAGCACCACCTCGCGGCTCGGCTTCGCGCGGCCGTTCTCGACAAAGCTGAGGTGCCGGGTGGAGACCCCGGCACGGTCGGCGAGCTGCTCCTGGCTGATCCGGCGCGCGGTCCGCCACGACCGGAGCTGGGTTCCGAACGTCTCCATATGACGTCAGCGTACGTCGAAGCCGCGGCTCCCGACGTTACCTGGGAGGTAATGGTGGGTCACGCGGCGCGGGCCTATCACGAGAGGTATGAAGACCACCCGCTCCGGCCTCGTTGCCCTCGCGCTGCTCCTGCCGTTCACCGCCTACTCGCTGTGGGTCGTGGCGGGTTTCGGCTACACCGGCTTTCTGTCCCTCGCGGGTCGCGAGCCGTGGGCGATGCAGCTGCTGATCGATCTGGTGCTCGCGTGCTCGTTCGGCATCGGCTGGATGCACGCGGATGCGAAGCGGCGCGGCATGGCGAGCTGGCCGTTCGTGCCGGTGATCCTGCTGTTCGGCTCGATCGGCCTCCTCGGCTACGTGGTGGTCCGCGGCCTCATGCCTGGAGTGATTCGAGTGCGGCCCGCATCGGCGCTGGGATCGCCGCTGGCGTCCGCGTGAGGCGATCGACGAACACGTGCACGAAGTGGCCGTGCGCCGCGGCCTGATCGTCGCCTGCGGCGAAGATCGCGATGCCGTAGGTCACCGCGCGATTGCCGAGCTTGTCGACGCGCACGCCGGCGCGCAGCTCCTGCGGGTACGAGAGCGGGGCGTGGTACGCGCACTTCGATTCCACGACGAGGCCGATGATCGGGCTGGTGGCGATGTCGAGGCCGCCGCACTCGATCAGGAAGCGGTTCGCCGCGGAGTCGAAGAAGCTGTAGTACGCGACGTTGTTGATGTGGCCGTAGATGTCGTTGTCCATCCACCGCGTGGTGAGCGGCGTGATGTACGGATAGGCGGCGAGGAGCGGGCGATCGGCGGGCATGGTCACCAGTAGGTCAGGGCGCCCGCGAACAGCTCGCGGAGGCAATCGGCGTCGACGTCGCATGGCGCGTTCGCGAGCAGGCGCTGCTGCGGCAGCGTGCCGGCGATCAGGGCATCGAGATCGGCGGTGGTGTAGCCAACGCCTCCGATGCCGTTCGGCAGCGCGATCGCACGCGATAGCTCGATCACGCGACCGGCGAGCAGCGCACCGCCATCCGCCGGTGCGGCGCCGCGGAGGTCCGCGCCGAGCAGGCTCGCGGCCTCGAGATGGCGCTCGGGGCAGAACGCGCCGAAGCTGCGGAACACCGACGGTGCGTTGACCGCCACGGCGATGCCGTGCGGCACGATCGGCGCCGCGGGATAGCCGGCCGGCGCGTAGTCGCGCACGCGCCCCGCGACCGCGTACGCCATCGCGTGCGGTGCATGAACGCCGGCGTTGCCGAACGCGATGCCCGCGAGCGTGGCCGCCCACATGATCTGCTCGCGCGCCTCGGTGTCGGCGGCATCGGCGACCGCGCGCGGGAGGAACGTGGCGGCGAGCCGCATGGCCTCGCGGCAGCCGAGGTCGCTCCACGGATTCGCGCCCTGGCTCATCGGTCGCGCGCTCGGCGCGGCGGGTGCGGCGCGATGCGTGAACGATCGCGCGGTGAACGATTCCAGCGCGTGACACAGCACGTCCATGCCGCTCGCCGCGACCACCATCGCGGGGAGCGTGGCCGTGGTGCGCGGATCGACGATCGCCTCGGTCGGGCGCAGCTTCGGCGACGCGATGCCGGTCTTCGCGTGGTGCGCGAGCCAGTCGAAGATCGCGATGCCGGTGACCTCGCTGCCGGTGCCCGAGGTGGTGGGGCAGGCGATGTGCGGCGCGAGGGCGCCCGGGATCGGGCGGGCATCGCCGAGCGGCGCGTTGACGTACGTGCGTAGAGGTGCGGGATGCGACGCGAGGAGGTTCGCCGCCTTGCAGGTATCGATCACCGAGCCGCCGCCGAGCGAGACGTAGCCATCGGGCGCGGCATCGCGAGCGAAGCGCGCGGCGGCCTCGAAGCTCTCGTCGGTGGGCTCGATCGCGATCTCGTCGAACACCACCGCATCGAGGCCGGCGGCGGCGAGCGAGCGTGCGACCTCGTCGAACCAGGGCAGCGCGCGGAGGCGCGGATCGGTGAACAGCGCGACCCGGCGCATGCCCAAGGCGCGCGCGCGCGCTCCGACCTCGGCGAGCGCGCCGCGGCCGAACGTCACGCGCGAGGCATCGACGGTGAACGCCGTGTCGCAGCCCGCGGCGTGCGCGGCGAGATGGCGGCAGGTCATCGTGCCGCCACCGTACCGCGTGTTGTACGTTCGCGTCGAATGACCGCCGGGGGGGCCACGCACGATCGCCTATTCACGTTCCGGCAGATTCCGCTGCTGGCCGGTGTGCTCGCGCAGCGCGGCGTGGATGCGGCGGAGCTGCTGCGCGAGTGCGGCGTCCCGCTCGAAGGGCTGACCGGCGAGATCACGGCGCCGCTCGGGCGGATCCAGAAGTTGATCGCGAGCGCCGCCGATCGCATGGACAACCCGCTGCTCGGTCTCGATCTCGCGCAGCTCGTACCGAGCGGTGCGTACGGCGTGGCGGTGTTCCTCGTGCGGTCCGCGCCCACGGTGGAGCGCTGCCTCTCGGTGATCTGCGAGCTCGCACCGCTGATCAACCCGATCGGCGACTTCCGGCTGATGACGGTTCCCGAGGGCTGCGAGCTGCACTACGCCGTGCACGGCCAGCGCGACACCATCGGTCGCCACCTGAACGAGTACACGATCGCATTCATCGCGGCCCAGTTCGGCGCGGTGCTCGGCGAGCCGATGCCGCTCTCGCGGGCGTGGTTCTCCCACGCTCGACCGTCGGGCGGAGATGCGGTCGCGCAGCGGCTGCGCACCGACGTGGCGTTTCAGCGACCGGACTGCGGCTTCGCGGTCACCCACGAGACGCTCGCACGGGTGCCGCGCACCGCCGACGCACAGCTGTTCGAGTTCCTGCTCGCGCAGGCGCGCGCGCAGCTCGCGTATGTCGGCACGCACGATGTGGTGGCGCAGGTCGTGCGCGTGATCGAAGTCCGGCTCGCGCACGGCGACGTCGGCACCGCGGCGGTCGCCGGGGCGATGGCGACCACGTCGCGCAGCTTGCAGCGGCGGCTGACCGAGGCCGGCACCACGTATCGCGACGTGGTCGCGTACGTGCGATCGCGGCGGCGCGCGCAGCTCGAGCGCGGCGGGTTTTCGGAGACCGACATCGCACGGCAGCTCGGGTTCGCCGATGCGCGCTCGATGCGTCGCTCGCTCGACGACTAGCTGGCTACTTCTTGCCGAACAGGCGGCGAGGACCCGCGCGAAGCACGCGCACTGACGATGTCGCGCGTTCGTCACACCGTGACGGCAGCGCGCGCCCGGCCGATCTCACTTCGTCGCGGAGCGCCGTAAGCGACCTCGCGTTCCCGTGGTCACTCCGTCGCTGCCCTCACGTCCTCGCGCGCGCATGCGGATCTTGCATCCCGTTCACGGGGGAGGTGGTCATGAGGCTCACGCGAGCGATCTCGGATGTCACCGTGGGGACGTTGATCGTCCTGGTCCACTCGGCTCTGCAGCGGCTCAACGAGGGCGGGGAGATCGAGGTGTACGAGCGGCGCGGTCGTCCTCGGGATCCGCGTCGGGGGACATCGCGCCCACACGCTCTTGATTCTCTAGCTTCCGCCCATCCGCGGTGAGCTGGTCGCCGCGCAGGCCGGCGAGCGTGTCATCGATCGGCGTCTCGGCGTGCTTCGGGTTCTTCTCATCCGGCATATCCGGATCCGGTGCACCACCCGGGCCAGCCAGCGCCGTGGGCGCGCCAGCGACTACTTGAAGACGTCGGCGGTGTGCCGCGCGAGCGCGGCGCCGGTCTTGTCTGACGCGCGGTCGTACGCCACCGCGGCGGCCGGCGCGAGGGACCGCACGCGAAGGTTCAGGCGCTCGGCGAACACGCCGCCGAGCGAGATGTCGAGCGACTGCGCGCGCTGCACGGCGATGAACGCGGGGATCGGTGGCGACGCCGCGTCCATCGCGGTCGCGAGATCGTAGGCGAAGACGGTGTACAGCTCGGCGAGCGAGCGCAGCTCGGTGTCCTCGGGCAGCGTGTCGGAGACGACGGTGATCCGCAGCGCCGCACGCGCGGGATCGCCGCGGCGATACAGCGCATCGGCCTCGGAGATCGCGCGCGCGCGCATCCCCTGGTCGTCGGGGACCTCCGACACGTCCGGGATCGAGCACGTCCACGTAGGCTCCGCGATCGGCGGCGCCGCGGGCTCGCGCGCCGACACGGTGAGCGCGAGCAAGATCGCCAGGCCGAGCCACTCGATCCGGAACATCCACCCAGTCTAAGCGGTGGCGCGCGGCGTTCAACTCAATTGTCGTTGAGGCCGAGCTGCTTGCGGAGATAGGGCTCGCTGCCGACGGTGCCGGGCACGGTGCCGTCGAGCTCGTCCCAGCATTCCTGCCGCCACCAGCAGAACGAGAGCGGCTGCGAGAAGCCGTGGTCGGCGCGCGAGAACGCGCGATCCATGGCGACGAACAGATCGCGCTGGGTCAGGCGCCAGTGCTCGAGGTCGTGCTGCGAGCCGAAGGCGACGATATCGAGCCCGAGGGCGGGCATCAGGTAGCCCACGCCGTAGTTCCAGCCGTAGAGGCGGAAGCGAAGGGCGCCGGCGCCATCGACGACATGCGCGGTCTCGAGGCAATACTCCTCATCGGCGAGCGCGCGACCGAGCTCGGCCGGGCTACCGAGGATCGCGGTGAGCTGGCGGCGCTCCTCGGCCTCGAGCTCGTCGAGCTTCGTCGGGGCGCGCGCGTTGGTGATCGCCAGCTGGTACTCGACCTCGGGCTGGTAGTCCGAGTCGCGCGGAGTACTCGCGATGATGTCCGCCACCTGCCCCGTATAGACGCTCGCGGCCGGATCCTTCGGCTTCGTCATGCCGCCATTCTAGACGCGCGCGCGTTCCACAGGAGGATCGCGGCCACGGTTGGTGCGAGCACGGCGATCGCGACGACGGCGACATCGAGCGGGCCTCGGCGGCGCGGCAGGTCGTAGACGATGGCCTGGATGAGCGTGACCACGGCGTCGACGGTGACGGCGGTGGCGACGATGTCGGCGAGGGGCTGCCGCCACCGGCGGGCGAGGGCGAACAGACCCACACCGAGGCACACATCGAACGCGACCCAGCCGTACTGACAGGCGGGAGCGGGGAAGTAGTACGCGCTCGTCGGGAGTGCGAGCACGCAGGTCCACACCACGAGGAGCACGGCGAGCGCGCGCACCACCACGGCGGGACCGCGCAGGAAGGTCTCGAGACCGAACCGCAGCAGGCCGCCGCGCGCGAACGCCTTGAGGGTGTCGAACACGGCCGCGAACGCGTTTCCGCGTGGCGGATAGGACAGGTAGATCGGGTCCCACGCGGACGGCTTGAACTTCGCCTTGAAGGCGCGCAGGCCATCGAAGTCGTAGAGCGAACG
>JBBRED010000042.1:0-33475 GCA_038203335.1 Haliangiales bacterium
AGCGCCATGGCGAGGGCGCGAAGGCGGCCGACGTGTGGATCAATCCGCCTCCGCTGCCGCTGACCACGCCCGAGATGGACGCGCTCTACGAGCTGCCGTACACGCGCCTGCCGCATCCGAAGCATCAGCCGACGAAGCTGCCGGCGTACGAGATGATCAAGTTCAGCGTGACGATCCTGCGCGGCTGCTTCGGTGGTTGCAGCTTCTGCTCGATCACCGAGCACGAGGGCCGGATCATCCAGAGCCGCTCGGAGAAGTCGATCCTCGGCGAGATCGAGAAGATCCGCGACCGCACGCCCGGCTTCACCGGCAACATCTCCGACCTCGGCGGCCCGACGGCGAACATGTACCGGATGGCGTGCAAGACGCGCGAGATCGAGGCGGCGTGCCGGAAGCCCTCCTGCGTGTTCCCCGACATCTGCGACAACCTCGGCACCGATCACGGGCCGCTGGTCACGCTCTACAAGAAGGCGCGCGCGCTCAAGGGCGTGAAGCGGATCTTCATCGCCTCCGGTGTGCGCTACGACCTCGCGGTGCGTTCGCCGGAGTGGATCCGCGAGCTCGCGCAGCATCACACCGGCGGCTATCTCAAGATCGCACCCGAGCACACCGAGGACTCGCCGCTGCGGCACATGATGAAGCCCGGCATCGGTGCCTACGATCGGTTCAAGGAGCTGTTCGATCGCTACGGCAAGGAAGCGGGCAAGGAGCAGTACCTGATCCCGTACTTCATCGCCGCTCACCCCGGCACCACCGACGAGGACATGCTGAACCTCGCGCTGTGGCTGAAGAAGAACGGCTTCCGCCCCGACCAGGTGCAGGCGTTCCTTCCGTCGCCGATGGCGAGCGCGACCGCGATGTACCACTCGGGCTTCAATCCGTTGAAGTCGCTGAAGGCGCGCGAGCGCGTGCACGTGGTGAAGGACATGCAGCAGCGCCGCCTCCACAAGGCGATGCTCCGGTACCACGACGCGAACAACTGGCCGATGATCCGCGAGGCGCTGAAGGCGATGGGGCGCGCGGACCTGATCGGCGGTAGCAAGCACCACCTCGTGCCGCCGTGGCAACCCGCGGGGACCGGGCTCGCGCACGAGGGCATCCGCGGTCGCGGTGGTCGCCCGCAGCAGCCGCGACGAGGCACCGCGCTCACGCAGCACACCGGACTCCCGCCGCGCGCGACGGGCTCGAAGCGCCGCGGGCGATAGTACGAAATGTGCGCAGGGGCTCGCCTGCCGCACACACACCGGACCCTTTTGTGGTCGAGAGTCGTCGCGGTACTGTTGCCGTTCACGCATGGCGCTGTCGCCCTCTCCATCGCCCGAAGCCGACATCTCGATCGGTAGCGTCCTCGATGGGCGCTACCGGATCGATGCCATCCTCGGCAGCGGCGGCATGGGCCGGGTCTACCGCGCCGAGCACACGGGTATCGGCCGGCCGGTCGCGATCAAAGTTCTGCACGCGGATCTGAATCGCAACCGCGAGGCCGCG
This sequence comes from Haliangiales bacterium, assembly GCA_038203335.1. Classification (GTDB taxonomy): domain Bacteria; phylum Myxococcota_A; class Polyangia; order Haliangiales; family Haliangiaceae; genus JABFXX01. Next base: position 1,489 of record JBBRED010000042.1, read on the forward strand.
CAGCGGTTCCAGCGCGAGGCCATCGCGTCGGGCCGGCTCGATCATCCGAACATCGTCAACGTCAGCGATTTCGGGGTCGTCGATGATGGCCCCTGCTACCTCGTGATGGAGGTGCTCGAAGGCGAGTCCCTCGGCGCCCGGCTCGAGCGCGACCATCGGATCCCGTGGCGCGAGGCGATCGAGATCATGCGCGGCGTGCTGCTGGGTCTGGCCCACGCCCACGAGCGCGGCGTGGTTCATCGCGACATCAAGCCCGACAACGTGTTCCTGACGCACAAGGATGGCGCGCTCGTCGTCAAGATCCTCGACTTCGGCATCGCGAAGCTGTTCGCCGGGACCGCAGATGATCCGGCGTCGACGCGGGCGGGACTCACCGTGGGAACGCCGGCGTACCTGTCCCCGGAGCAGGCGGTGGGAGGCGAGATCAAGCCGGCGTCGGATCTCTACTCGGCGACGATTCTCCTGTTCGAGATGCTGACCGGCCGCGCGCCGTTCGAGGACAAGGATCCGCTCGCGATGCTCGGCGCGCACGTCAGCCGCGAGCCGCCCCGCGTCGCCGAGATCGCCCCGGAGGTCGCGATCCCCGCGACGCTCGAGGACGTCATCCAGCGCGGTCTGATCAAGACCTCGGCGGATCGCACCAGCTCGGCCGAGAACTACATCGCGCAGCTCGATGCCGTGCTCGCGAGCGCGCGCCTCGGTAGCGCACCGATCGTCGCGCAGCACGTGCCGGAGGCGCTCGGGAGCGCACCCACCGCGATGTTCGCGACCACGCCGCCGCCCGGCACGCTGTCCCACCTGACGCCCGCGCCGAACCATGACGGCACGATGGTGCTGCTCGTCGATCGCAAGGGCGCGCCGGCGCTACCCGCCTCGACGCGCGCGATCTCGCTCGCCGAGGCCCCGGCGATCCCGCGCAACTGGATCAAGATCGGAGCGATCGTCGTCGGCCTGTTGGCCGCGATCACGGTCGTCGCGCTGATCGCGAGCGGTGGTGGTGCGAAGCCGAAGGCCAGCTCTCTCGACGAGCCGGCGGCGCCCGCGCCGAAGTCGAACAAGGCCGCACCGGCGAAGACCGCACCGAAGGGGGATGCGCCGGCGAAGGAGCAGCCGACCATCGCGACGATGCCGACGCTCGCGACCGTCGACACGCAGCTCAAGGCGCTGCTTCACGATCTCGATACGCTCGCGACCTGTCCCGAGCGCAAGGCGGTGATCGGGAAGCTCGTCGATCTCGGCGACGATCGCGCGATCGGTCCGCTCAAGGCCGCGCGGTTTCGCATGCGCGGTGGCGTGCTCGGCTTCCGGCAGAGCAACACGAACAGGTGCTTGAAGCTGGAGGCCGAGGCGGCGATCAAGAGCCTCGGCGGTACGCTCAAGAAGTAGACGGCTTGGACTTCCAGTCCTTCTGCGAGAACACCTCGAAGTCGACGACGAGGCAGACCGGCTTGTCGGTCGCGTCGACCGCCCAGTACGCGGCGAGCTCGCCCGCCCCGGTCGGGAGCGCGAGCGCGCGGCGGCCATCGCTCAGTGGAATCTCGATGGGCTGGATCCCGTTCGCCGGCGGCACCGCGATCGCGCCGGGCGATCCGGCGCCGGCATCGACGAGCACGATCCAGCCGCTCGTCGTCTCGAGCCGCGGGAGTTGATCGGCGGACTTCGGCGCCTTCTGACCCTTGAAGTGCGCGACCGTCCAGCGCTCGATGGGCGGGCGGCCGACGTGGATCACGATCGCGGCGAGCCGCTCCTTGTCACCGGAGCGCGCCACGCTGAGCATCACGCGGAACTGACCGGGCGAGACCGGGCGATCGAAGACGCGCCAGCTCTTCGGCGCCGATGGGTCGGCGATCGCGAGCCCACCCGATGCCACGGGCAGCTGGATCGGAAGCATGCGCACGTCGATCTTGTGCGGACCGAACTGCTCGCCGTAGCGAAGGAGGCGCCCGATGTCGCGCGGCGCGACCAGCTCGGCGCGATGCGCGGGCGGCGGCGGCGGGGGCGGCGGCAGCGGGAGCGACGGCCGGCCCGGGTTCTTCGGCTTGACCGCCACCGAGGGGAGCTTCGGCTTCGGCGGTTCCGCCGCGGCCTTCTTGGTGCCCGCCTTCGCCGTCTTCATCGGCTTCTTCACGGCACCCTTGCTCTTCGCCACGGCCGGCACGGTAACATTGCGCATGCGCCGCGTGTGTCCCGAGTGCAAGGCTGTCAACCGCATCCCCGTCCGTCACCTCGCGGATACCGGGAAGTGCGGCAAGTGCAGCCATGCGCTGTTGCCGCAGGGTTCCCCGATCGAGGTCACCTCGGAGACCCAGTTCGACGAGATCGTCGCCGGGGCGCGCGTCCCGATCCTCGTCGATTTCTGGGCGACCTGGTGCGGTCCCTGCCGCACCGTCGCGCCCGAGGTGAAGAAGGCGGCGCACAACCTCGCGGGCAAGGCGCTCGTGCTCAAGGTCGATACCGATGCGCAGAGCGAGCTCGCGCAGCGGTACCAGATCTCGAGCATCCCGAACTTCGCCGTGTTCTCCGGCGGCCGCCTGGTGCGCCAGCGCGCCGGCGCGATCGACCATCGGCAGCTCGAGCGGTTCGCTGTCACCCCACAATGACTCCCGGGCCCTCAACACTCGGCGCGAGCGGCCGAATCGAGCTGGCCAAGGGTAGAAGCGAACCCGGGTGAGTAAATTTATACCCAGGTTATCTCTTAAAATAACCGGTAGTTAAGCCCACAAATCGGTGGCCCGAGGGTTGCGATAGCTCCCCCCGTGCAGCAATCGACGAAGGTTCGGGACCAGCTTATTTCTGAGCACGCGGACATCGCGCGCCGGATCGCCCTCAAGATGGCCCGTCGCTGCCCGGACTGGGTCGCCCGCGAGGACATCGTCGCGGCGGGCATGCTCGGCCTGACCGAAGCGGCCGCGCGCTACGACGACACTCGCAAGGAGCCGTTCCTGTCGTTCGCGGAGCACCGCATCCGCGGCGCGATCCTCGACGAGCTGCGCCGTGGTGACCTCCTGCCTCGCCGCGTTCGCCAGATGGCGCGCAAGATCAGCAACGCGATCCGCGAGATCGAGAACATGGGCGAGACCGCCAGCGACGCGCGCGTCGCGATGAAGCTCGGCGTCACGCCGGAGCACTACCGCACCGGCCTCGCGCATCTCGTGCACATCGACGTCGAGCCGCTCGACGAGAAGTCGCCCGCGCTGCGGAATTCCCTGACGCTCGCGCCCGACGAGGCCGCGTCGCATCACGAGGAGCTCGAGCGCGTCAACGAGGCGCTCGCGAAGCTCGAGCAGCGCGACGTCATGATCCTCGGCCTGCACTACATCGAGGACCTGACCTACCAGGAGATCGCGAAGACCCTCGGCATCACGCCGTCGCGCGTGTGCCAGCTGCTGTGGCGCGCGGTCGAGCGCCTGCGTGGTCACCTCGGTGTCGAGGCCGCGCCGCTCCAGGTCGTGGCGCTCCGCGCCGCCGCCTGAACGCCGCGCTCTGGCGTTCGCGCGCCGAGCGTGCCAGCCTGTGCCCGCTCGCATGGCTGAGGATGTCGTTCGCGTGAACGTGATGGTCGTCGAGGACGATGTCGAGGTCGGGAAGCTCCTCGCGCGCAAGCTGAACCTGGACGGGCACGATCACGAGGTCCTCGAGGATCCCCGCCCGGTCCTCGATCGCCTCGAAGCCGGTTACGACGGCTGGGACGTCGTGATCCTCGATGTCGGCCTCCCCGGCATGAGTGGCATCGATGTTCTCCATCGGTTCCGCGAGGTCGGCTCGCTGGCGTCGGTCATCATGCTGACCGGCGACAACAGCGCGCAGACCGCGACCACCTGCATGCGCGCGGGCGCGTTCTACTACCTGACCAAGCCGTTTCGCCCGTACGAGCTCGGCGCGATGGTCGAGTCCGCGGCGCGGTACTCGCGCTTGCGCCGCCAGCTCGCCGCCATGAAGGCGCCGCACATCAACGGCGGCGAGCCGCCGAGCGATCTGGTCGGCATCTCCACCGCGATGCGCCGCCTGCGCTCCGCGCTCGATCGCCTCGCGAGCCAGGACGTCTCGATCCTGATCCAGGGCGAGAGCGGCACCGGCAAGGAGCTCGTCGCGCGTGCGCTTCACTCGCGCGGCATGCGCAGGTCCAAGCGCTTCGTGCCGCTCAACTGCGGCGCGATTCCCGAGTCGTTGATCGATAGCGAGCTGTTCGGACACGCGAAGGGCGCGTTCACGGGCGCCACCGCGGATCGCCCGGGTGTGTTCGTCGAGGCTGATGGTGGCACGCTGTTCCTCGACGAGATCGGCGACATGCCGGTCGCGGTGCAGGCGCGTCTGCTGCGCGTGCTTCAAGAGAGCGAGGTTCGGCCCGTCGGCTCGAACGTCGAGCGGAAGGTCGACGTGCGCGTGATCGCGGCGACCCACGTCGATCTCGCCACGGCGGTCGAGGCGCAGCGGTTCCGCCAGGACCTGTTCTACCGGCTCAACGTCGTGGTCCTCCAGGTGCCGCCGCTACGCGAGCGCCTCGACGATCTACCCCTGCTCGCGGCACACTTCCTCCACAAGCACGGTGGGGACAAGCCGCCGAGCCTGTCGCCCGAGGCGCTCGAGGCGATGACCGCCTACCCGTGGCCGGGCAACGTGCGCGAGCTGGAGAACGCGATCCTGCACGCCGTGGCGCTTCATCACGGCGACGTGATCGGGCCCGAGTCGCTGCCCGCATCGATCACCCATCGCTCGGCGCCCGTCGGGTCGCCCACGCTGCGCGACGATGGCGAGCTCGAGCCGCTGACCGAGGCGAAGCGCCGCGCGAGCGCCGCGTTCGAGAAGCGCTACCTCGTCGCGGCGATGGCGAAAGCGAAGGGCTCGGTCTCGGAGGCCGCGCGGCTCGCCGGCCTCGACCGCACCAACTTTCGCCGGCTGCTGCAGAAGTACGGCCTCGAGGCGACGACGTTCAAGGCGTGAGCTGCTGGCCTTGCTCGTGAGCGCCTGCGGGCGCGTCGGGTTGCCGATCGGTCACTGACCGCACCCGACCTGCCCGTCAACGCCGTCGGCGCCGGCGGAGCGCGAGCGCGAGGGCACCGACGCCGAGGCCCGCGCCGCCCACACCGCCGCCGCAGCCGCAGCTCTGGTCTTCGCTGATCAGCGCGTAGAGGTGGCTGGTGACGACGATGCGCTGGTTGCCATCGTCGACGAGCTCGATGCGGAAGCGGTGCTCGCCGGGGGTGCTGTCGGTGTAGCGCACGACGTCGTCATCGCCGGTCACGTCGGCCTGGTGGACCTTGACGCCGTCGCGGAAGACCTGCGCGAACATGCCGGCGCCGCCGGTGACGTGGACCTCGAGCTCGGCGGGGCCGCCCGCGTCGCGCACGACGTCGCTCACGCCTTCGCCGCCGAGGGTCAGCTCGACCATCGGGTCGTCGGGGCCACGCATCTTCACGATCGTGCGGCCGTGGCGGATCGCGTCGATGATCGCGGCCTCGGAGAGGTTGTCGGCGAGGACGAGGGTGGTCGGGCTGCCGAGCGGCGTGTCGGTGACGCCGGTGCCCATGCCGGCGCGGTGATCATCGCTGCCGCCGATCGCCGCGATGTGATTTCCGGCGTCGAGCTGGGCGTCCCACATCGCGATCGCGGCGGGGGTGAAGGCGCGCTCGACGAACTCCCACTTGCCGGTGATCACCTCGATGCCGTTGACCTTGCTCCAGTCGGTGTCGGCGTGGCGCCATGCGCAGCCGATGCACGCGCCGCCCAGATCGAGCGACGGGTGATTGACGATGAACACACCGCCTTGCGCCTGGACCTCGTCGAGGATGTTGCCAACGGTGCGACCGGCGTGGCCGATGCGATGATCGATGTACGCGTTCGTGCCGACCGAGTTTCCGTGGCCCGCGTACGTCGTGATCTCCGCGCCGCGCAGGAACAGGAGATCCGGCATCATCGGTTGCAGAGCCGCGATCAGCGCGTGCTGCGCGTTGGTGTTGTGATCGCTGAGGTTCACGAAGTCGAGGCCGCGGCTCCTCGCGAGGGTCGCGATCTCCATGAACGTGGCGGTGGCGTCGCCGCTCTGCACCGAGTGAACGTGGAAGTCGCCCTTGTACCAGCGGCGCTCCGTCGACAGCACGGTGGGCGCGAACGCCGCCTTCGGCTGCACGGTGAGGGTCGCGTTGTCGCGGCACGTGACGTCGATCGCGTAGTGGCCGATCGGCGCCGGATCGATCTTCGCCTTGCCGATCGCCACCGTCCACGTGCCCGGCGTGATCGGGCCGGGCAGGTAGCTGCGCCCCGATTGCTCGACGCCGATGATGATGTCCTCGGTGTTGCCGCCGCCCCAGCCGCGAAACCCCTCGGGGCTCCACACGCCGAAGTCGAGGATCACGACATCGGAGCCATCGGTGTGCGAGATCTGGATCTCGACGGTCCCCGCGGGGACCACGAACGGGACGTCGACGTAGTCACCGCCCGCGATCGGAACGTCGGCCTCGTAGTGCATCTGCGTCAGCACGACGAGGGTGGCGAGGAACATGCCCCGAGCGTACTACGCCGAGAGGCCGGTCCACTCCGCGCTCTTGGTCCACAGCGTCTTTGCCAGGTCGACGTCCTCCGCGACCCTGTTCGGCTCCTTCTCCTTGCCGAATGCGGTGTAATACCTGCCGGTCTGCTTCGCGAGATCCGGAGACGTCGCGCAGACGAGCGTGGACTTCGCGCCGTCCTCGGGCGTGATCATGAACTGCTTGACCAGCCAGCGGAACGGCGGCGGGATGCGGCGCCACGCATCGGTCGCGACCACTCCGGGGTGCACGGCGTACGCGGTGACATCCGAGCCCTCGAGGCGACGGGCGAGCTCCTTCGTGAACAGAACGTTCGCGAGCTTGCTGACCTCGTACTCCTTCAGCCCGACGATCGTCTTGGTCGGCTTCTTGAGCGCATCGAAGTTGATCGACTTCGCGCGGTAGTGCGACGCGCTCGAGACGTTGACGATGCGGGAGCCGGGGGTCGCCTTCAGGCGATCGAGCAGCAGGCGCGTGAACAGATAGTGGCCGAGATGGTTCGTCCCGAACGTCATCTCGTAGCCGTCCTTGGTCGAGCTGCCGCGCTTCGCGACCACGCCGGCGTTGTTGATCAGGCCGTGGATCTCCGGCGCCTTCGCGAGCAAGGTCTCGGCGCAGGCCCGGATCGATGACTGATCGCTGAGGTCGAGCGCGATGAACTCGACCTTGTCGTTGCCGGTCTCGGCCTTGATCTCGGTGATCACGGGCAGCGTCTTGGTCTCCGAGCGACAGGCGAGGAAGACGCGCGCGCCCTGCCGCGCGAGCTCCTTGGCAGAGATCTTTCCGATCCCGGTATTCGCGCCGGTGATGATGAACGTCTTGCCTGCGAGCTCTTGCGTCATGGCGGGCACCGTCAGGCCGGATCCTCGACGGCGCAAGGGGGTGCACGAAGATCAGTTGACCGCGAATGTGAGCCTGGGCTACGCGAGCGGCACAACATGCGTCTTCGCACCGGTCTGGTCGCGCTCGTGGTGGTCCTGGGAGTGGTTTTGTTCGCCTCGCGGTCACGAGCGGAAGACGAGCCCGCCGACGAGCCCGGATCCGCCGCTCCCGCCCCCGACAAGGACGAAGCGGGCTCAGCAGAGCCAGCCGCGGCCGGTTCCGACGACCACGCGGGCTCGGCGGCCGACGCGGGCTCGGCGGTCGACGCGGGCTCGGGCTCGGCGGCGCCCGCCGAGGTTCACGCGGGCGCCGCGAAGCTCGGCGACGCCGACGGCGATGGCGTACCCGACGCAGCGGAGGACTCGGATCACGACGGCGTGCCCGATGCGAAGGAGGACTCCGACGGCGACGGCATCTCGGATCTCGACGAGAAGACGATGGAGGCCGACGTCGACATCAACGCTCCCGATGCGGACGGCGACGGCGTGCCCGATGCGCAGGAGGACGGCGACATCGACAACGACGGGGTGCCCGACTCCGAGCAGGAAGATCCACCGACGTCCCCGTTCGACGAGGACGGCGATGGCGTGATGAGCGCCGAGGAGATCGCGGATCGCAAGGAGTTCAGCGAATACTTCGACGACATCCCGAACGAGCCCGACGACAAGGCGCTCGAAGCCCGCCCGAACGACAGCGAGCTGACGCCGAGCGTCACCGTGGACATGTTCCGCACCGGCGTGCGGCTGGTGAAGAAGATCGTCCTCGGCAAGATGGAGAAGAAGATCGCGAAGAGCTCCGACAAGAAGATGCGGACGTTCTCGCTGATCATCTTCGGCGTCTCCGCGCTCGGTCTGCTGCTCCTGCTGATGCCGCTGTTCCTCGCCAAGAAGTACCCGGGCCAGGGCAAGACGCTGTTCACGTACTCCGCGCTCGCGGCGGTCACGTTCATCGTCACGGTCAACCTGTTCGGCGGCGTGCTGTTCGGGCTACGCACCGTGCAGGGCGCGATGTCGAAGTTCACGAACCCGAGCATCGCGATCGCCGCCGGCACGTTCGACACGCTCGACGACAACGCCGAGCGCTACATCGTCATGGGCAAGGAGCTGTTCCTCCCCACCCTCGAGCAGATGCGCAACTCGCCCGACGAGCAGCCGAGCGTGTCGCTGCTCGGCAACGGCCTCAAGATCGTCCAGGACGCGAAGGTGTTCCTCAGCATCGCGAAGATGTTCAAGAAGGTCGACTTCGTCTTCAGGATCCTCCCGATCATCCTGACCCTGCTCACGCTCGTGCTGTTCGTGCTCGCGATCCGGCCGACGTTGACCGAGATCATCAAGCTCCCCGCGACCGCGGCCTCGGGGCAAGCGGGCGTCGGCAAGGACGTGGTCGCGAAGAGCATGAGGCGCGTGCGCGGCGAGATGCTCGCGTCGGTGTGCCTGATCGGCGTGCTCGTGGTGCTCACGCTGCTCTCGGGCTGGGTGCTGAGCCAGGTCGTGAAGCCCGCGCTCGATGCCTTCCTCACCTACTTCAGCCTGACGGTCACGTATCTGCAGTTCGCCCAGGGCGCGTCGTCGGGCCTCGTGTTCATGACGCTGTTCGCGGTGATCCTGTTCCTCGTCCTCAACCTCGCGACGCTGATCCTCTCGATGTCGTTCTTCCTCGGGAAGACGCAGAAGATCTTCCAGCAGCGGTTCAACGAGGGCACGCCGCTCTCGACCCACCAGCGCTTCTTCACCTGGGGCATCCCGTCGGTGCTGCTGGTCCAGGTCTATCCGTGGATCTTCGTGGCCGTCGCCGCCAAGATCCTCGCCGCGATCAACGACCGCGTGATGGGCGGCGAGCTCAACGCCGAGTCGATCTCGTGGGGCAAGATGCTGATGGCAGGCCCGGCGTTCCTGGTGGTCGGCTTCGTGGTCCTGTTCTGGGCGCTCCGTGGCCTGAAGGCCATCAAGTTCCTCCAGGGCTACAAGGTGAAGCCCAAGGCTCCCAGAGCGTAAGTTTTCGCGGTACCACCCGATCCATCGTCGGGGCCCGCTCGTAATGGGTCCGTCGCTTACTCTTTCCGAGGATCAGACAATGCGTACTCGTATGTTCGTGATGGCCGCCCTGACGGCGGTTTCGTTGGTGGCGTGCGGCGGTGGCAAGGGCAAGGGCGGCAGCACCGACGGCGCCGGAGGCGGTTCGGCCGTGGCCGAGAAGTCGCTCTACGACCGGCTCGGCGGCAAGGACGCGATCACGGCGGTGGTCGAGGACTTCGTCGGCAACGTCGCTGGCGACAAGCGCATCAACGCGTTCTTCGCGAACGCCGACATCCCGCACCTCAAGCAGATGCTCGTGGAGCAGATCTGCGAGGCGACCGGCGGCCCGTGCAAGTACTCGGGCAAGGACATGAAGACCTCGCACAACGGCATGAACGTCAAGGAGTCCGACTTCAACGCCATGGTCGAGGATCTCGTGATCTCGCTCGACAAGTTCAAGGTCGGCGAGAAGGAGAAGGGCGAGCTGCTCGGCGCGCTCGGCGGCATGAAGGGCGACATCGTCACCGCGAAGTGAGCGCAAGCCCCACGAACGTGCTCAATACGGCTTCTGGCTGCCCGAGTTTCCTCCGGGGCCGTAGTCGCAGACGATCGTGCTTCTGAACTGCAGCGACGGGCAGTCTCCGAGCGCGCAGCCGATCTCGTGCGTGTCACGCCACACGACCTGCGTGTAGTGGCCGCAGGTCTTGCCGGCCGCGCACGTGTTCGTCGCGTACGTGTAGTTCGCGCCTTCGCTCGCCCATGACGTCACGGCCTGCTGGCCGGAGGCCGTACCGCTCGACGCGAAGATGTTCTCGCCGACGTAGTAGGCGTGCCCGGTCGAGCGACCCGCGTTGTGATCGACGAGGCCGATCGGTTGGTCCACGTCCTTGCACTGCGCGACCCAGGCCGCCGCGGTCGCCGCGAGCGCGGGATTCCAGGTCAGCGCGGGCAGCGGCGTCGCGGTCTGGACCATCGCGCGTACCTGGTTGTGCGCCGCGGTGATGCCCACGAGGTTCGCGGGCTCGCCGACCACCGGCGCTGCGTCCGTGGTTCCACCACCGGGCGGTGCGTCGGTCAGCGCGGAGCCACCGTCATCGCCACACGCGGACAGACTCAGCAGCAAGACCCACTTCTGCATGGCACCAGGATACTAGAAGACCTGCCACCACTTCTTCTTCTTCGCAGGCGGCGGGGCACTCGGCTCCGGCGCCGCGGGCAGCGTCTCGGGGGCGGGCGGGCCCGGAGGAATCGGCCCACCTCCACCTCCACCGCCACCACCTGGCTTCGGCGGCGGCCGCTTCGTCGGCTTCCAGCCGTGCCTGGCCGCGAGCTCCTTCGCGCGCGCGAGCAGCTCCGCGCCCTTCGCGGGATCGACCATCCGCACGAAGTTCGCGTACCCGATCGCCGATGCGAACAGATCGGGCGACGCGCCCCACGACTTGCCGGCCGGGCCGTCCTTGCCGATCTGGAACAGCAGCGCACGGAACTTCCGCAGGGTCACGCGGTCCACGCCGAGCTGCTGGTTGACGACGACGCCGGTGACCTCCTGACGGCGGCCCTTGCGCAGCACGCGGGTCTTGGTCGGGTGCTCGACGAAGCCCTCCGCGCCGGTGATGAACCGCAGCTGGTGGAGCATCCGTCCGGGCTCGCACGCGCTGGGACCGCTGAACGTCAGGTCATCCGCGTACCGCGTGTACGTGAAGCCGAGCTTGGCCGCGGCGCCACGCAGGCGGGCATCCATGCGGCGGCAGACGATGTTGGTGATCGCGGGGCTGGTCGGCGCGCCCTGGGGCAGCCGACGCACGCCGCTCGCGACGAAGAACGTCTGCCCGTCGAGAAGTAGCTCCTCGACCTCGGGCTCGCTGGTCAGCAGCGCGAAGATCGTGGCGGCGGCCTCGCCGTAGCCGAGCCCGCGGAACATCCCGCGGATCCGGTTGAACGCGAGGGTGGGGAAGAAGTCCTTGAGATCGACGTTGAGCACGATCTCGGCGCCGACGTGTGGCCGCGCGTTGGTGACGATCGAGCGCTGCTTGCGAAACCCGTGGGCCGCGTCGTGGAGCGGCACCTTGTCGAGGATGTTCGTGAGGATCCAGTGCTGCACGGCCTTGAGCCGCGGCATCGGGGCCGAGATCCGGCGCATGCCCCCCGTCTTCTTCGGGATATCGAAGCGCACGTAGTGGCTGACCGTGGACGTGGTGCGCGAGAACGCGAGGAACCGCAGATCGGAGACGGTGATGCCGAGCGCCTGCGCGATCTGCATCGGCGTCTCCAGCTTCGGAAGGCCGAACCGCGCGAGCGCTTCCGCGTTGCTCGTCGTGTGCTGGAGCCCACCGGAGACGCCGCGGCCGAGATAGACGATCTCGCGACCGGTCTTCTCCTTCCACGCCGCCGCGCGCGCGATCCGCTCGCGTTCGCGCCGCTCCTTGGTCTCCTTCTGCTTCTGCTTCGAGGCCGCGAGCCGCTGCTGGCGCAGCGCCTTCTTCAACGCCTCGATGTTGTGCAGTCGCGACTGCTCGGTGCGCATCGCCGCGAGCTGGCGCTCGAGCTCGGCGCGCTCGTGGATCTCCTCCGCCGGATCGTTCGCGACCAGGCCACGTGCAGGCCAGAACCCGAGCCGGATCATCTCCTCGAGGACGACAGAGTCCTTCGAGGAGGCTCGAATCCGGTCGTAGAGGTCTTGGCGCTTGTTCGACATCGCAGAAAAAAATCACGCGCGGAGTGTCAGGTAGGACCTTCGAACACTCACAGGACTGGCTCGCTCAACTCCAGCGCCGTCCCCTCTAGTGGGGGCGTAGAATGCGCTGGATTGACCCCGGTACCCCCTACTAGAGGGCGACGGCGCACAGTCAAGAGCGGGCCAGTGATGCATGACAGGCCAGGTTGCATGGGCGGCGATCCACCGTCCAGGTTGCAAGATGTTTCCTGCTGAGCACTCCGCGCGTGAAAAACCATTCCTTTCGTCGTCACGAGAACACTACCGGACGCCGGCGGGCGTCGTGCATGCGAACGGCGAGCATGTGCTCGCAGGGTCCCTTGAACAGCTTGTTCTGCTGGAAGAAGTTGCACTCGCACTCGGCGCGCGTGATCCGGGCATCGGGATCGATCACGAGCGTCGCGCGATAGGTGTGGCTGCGATCCTTCACCGTACCCGACAGCTCTACACCACCGTCGCTGCTCGCGCGGGCCTGTGACTGCACGGAATTCGCGGTCAGCAGCCGAGTCGCCGCGGCTTCGCGCTCGTTCGAGAATCGGAGCTTGTCCATCGGCAGTGGATCGCGCGCGAGCTCGCGCACGCGGTAGACACCCTTCGCGAGGTCGAACATCGCACGGCCGGCCTGGGTCCAGGCGCCGAGCGCACCGAGGATCGCTGGGCGCGACAGCCCGAGCCGCTTCGCGAGGTCATCGGGAGTGTCGAACCACTTCTCCTTGAGCCCGTCGAACACGCGCTTCTTCGTGAACTCGTCGACCTCGGCGCGCGGCGCGAGGAGATCGAAGTTACCGGCGGTGGACCAGTCATTCGCGGTCCAGCCGGAGAGACCGAGCGTGAACGTCATGTCGCCGAGATCGGCGACGTAGAACGATGGGAGGCCCTGGCCGAGCAGGTGCACGGTGAACTTCTTCGCGACCGGGATCAGCCGCTCGAGGATGTGCAGCCGGCGACGGCCCCAGATCCGGATCTCCTCGGCGGTGGTGCCGTGATACTCGGTGCGGCGACACACCACCTCGATGCCCCACGGGTCGAACACCACGCGCACCGGAGCGCCGGGCGTGAGGATGAACCGCAGCGAGCGCGGCCCTTTCTTCTCCTTGTGGCGGCGCAGGATGAAGCACAGGTTGTGGACGTCCATCGGGTGCAGATCGAACGTGCGCGCCGGGAGGCCCATCGCACTGTTGACCTGGAGGAAGCCGCGAACCCACGAGTCGGGCAGGTCGATCTTGACCTCCTTGTAGTCCTGCTCGCCCTGCGTGCGGACATCGAAGCCCGACGGGTCGACCTCGAACTTCGTGATCTTGTAGCTGCGGATCTTCTGGAACTCGTCGTAGAGCGCCGACGAGTAATCGATGTTCGTGGTGCCGCACGCGAGATCGCCGATGTTCTTGAACACCTCGTAGCCGGTCCCGAGCCGCCCGTACGACGACTCGTCCTGGCTGAAGCACTCGAAGAACACCTCGTCGGGATGGACGGTGATCACCGGATCGAGCACGAACCACGCGTCGCGGTCCTTCTCCCAGAGGTAGTTGAAGTAGGCCTGCTTCGCCTTGTCGAACGGCGCGCGGCGCTCGCTCGAGCGGCGGTGGATCGCGGTCAGGCGCTCCTGCATCTCGCGGATCTGCTTCGCGACCCCGGTGCGCTGGGCGGCGACCTGATCCCAGTCGATCGCCTCCTGCTTCGCCGCCCACTCCTTGTACGCGGTCTTGTCCTTCGGCTTGAACCGCAGGTCCGAGACCACCACGTCGTGCAGTGCGCTCATCGCCTCGCGAAACGCGATGCCCTTGCGCAGCTCGCCCGAGAAGTACGTGGGCTCGCGCTTGGTATCCGGCGAGAACGACAGCGCGGTGCTATCGGCCTTGTTCGTGACGGTGGAGCTTCCCTTGAACGCGTAGTCGAACTCCATCAGCGCTCTCCTGCGGTGCGTGCCGGAGCGACGACGCGGACCGGCTTGATCTGCACGGGCAGCGAGACCTCGGGCCGGGCGCGATGGATCGCCATCATCACCTCGAGCGCGGCGGCGCGATACTCGATCGAGATCGTGGCCGCGAGGCGGAACAGCAGCGGGATGACGATGCTCGCCGAAGGCACGTCGCGCGCTCCCTCGGCCTTGAGGAACTCGAGCACCCGGTGCTTCGCGATCCGTCCCTGATTCACGCGCGACAGCACGCTCGTGAAGTACGGCATCAGTGCCTCGAGCGTGTCGGGCTTGCCGGCGGCGAAGCGATCCAGGTAGTTCGTCGCGAACATCTGGACCGCGTGGGTCGGGTGTTCCGCAAGGCGCAGCAGCACCGTGGGGCCATCCGCCTCGTCGAAGTGCTGCTGCAGCAGCTCGCGTGCGAACGCCTGAACGTCATCGCGCACGCTATCGATCACGCCGACCAGCACGTCGCCGGTGAACTGCTCGCGGCCGAACTCGGGGCGGCGGAAGAAGCCGAACGCCCACGCGCGCGAGTCGTCCCACTTCGCGTCGAGGATCCGCACGGCCGAGGCCATGTTCGCCTTCACGCGCACGAGGTCGTGCTCGTACATCGACCACGCCGCGGTGCGGACGCTGAGGATCTCGTGGCTCGCGAGCTTCACGATCTGATCGAGCTCGAGATCGCCGGGCTTGAGGTTCGTGGCGAGCAGGATGCCGCCGAGCTCTTGCGCGTGCGGCGAGCCCGACCCGAGGAGGCGCCACACGGTGTCCTTGTCGATCTTGGCGTGGCCCGCGACCAGGTCATCCGTGAGGACGCGAAGTACGTGGCTCGGCACATCCTCGGCGAGCTTGCGACGGAGGAGCGCCTCGACAAGTCCCGCGACGATCTTGTCGCGCGTGGCCGGGTACGCGGCGGCGACGCGCGCCACCAGCGGCCGCGATGCGTTCCGGATATCGGCGTTCGCATCGGTGCACAGCCGGATCAGCAGCTGGTCCATCTGCGCGAGCGCCGCTTCGGGCATCTCGCCGAGGAGGCGCATGCCGACCGCGCGGACGTTCTCGTGCGGCGAGTGGAGGATCGCGAGGATCAGATCCGCGGGGATGATCCCGGTCCGAGAGTCGTGACGAAGCAGGAGCTCGGCGCCGAGCTCCTGCACACCCGAGAGCGGGTGCGCGAGCAGATCGCGGATCACCGTGACACCCACGGTCGCGAGGTGCGATGAGAGCGAGGACACCATCGTCTGCACGGCATCGATCGCGAGGTCGTTATCGGGCTCGCGCAGCGCGAGCAGCGCCGCGACCAGGCGGCCGACCAGCAGCTGGCCGACCTGCGGGGTCAGCGTCGACGAGCGGAGCAGGCGTCGACCGAACTGCCGGGTATCGGCGGAGCGGCCGATCACGAGCGCGGCGAGCAACGAGCTGTCGGCGAGCGCGAGGGCGCGCTGCTCGTCGATCCAGGTGAACGCCTGGGCGCGACCCGGTGCGTGCGCGCACGCGGCGAGCGCGGCGAGCAGCTGCATGTCGGGGCGCGAGGGGTTGTAGCGCTGCTTCGCGACCACGAAGCCAACGCGCGCGGTGGCGTCGTACGGACGGCCGAGGAGGAGCAGCACGTCGTCGAGCTCGAGCTCGGCGAGGAACGCCGGGCACGCGAGCAGCGCCTTGCCGGCGAACTCGTGGACGACGGTGCACGCGCTCTCCGCGCAGAGCTGCATGAGCGCCGCGGGGTTCTGCTCCCACAGCCCGGGGAACGCTTCCTCGCGCTCCGGCGGCGCGGTCGCGCCGGGCCGGTGCGGGGACTTCATACGCCACGCCCTGCCGTTGCGCGCGAGCTGGTAGCGCTGGCTGTTGCCGTAGAGGATGTGGTTGAACGCGTGGAACGGCGCGAACCGATCCCAGTGCACCGCGCGGCCGCGGTGGCTGCTGGTCTCGCGCGGCTCCACGGCATCGGCGTCGGTGAACGGCAGGAGCACCCCGGCGGCGAGCTTCGCGTATGCGGGATCGCCGGCCTGGCCGAGGCGGCGAAGCACGCGCCAGATCCGGCGCCGCAGGTAGAGGCGGGTCGCCGACCCGTACGCTTCCTGGCGCCGCTGGTAGCCGCGGTTGTAGTTCGCCTGCGTGGTCTCGAACCGGTAGCCGAGGATGCCGAACACGCGCGCGTCGCGGCGCAGCTCGGCGGCCTTGAAGATGTAGCGGATCGACTGGAACAGCGGCGCGCGCAGCGGCGCCTTGCCGAGCGCGTCGAGGAACGCGGGGCGCGTGGTCGCGTTGTCGACGAGGTAGAGCTCGTGGAGCACCTCGGCGTGCTGGTGCAGCGGGAACGCATCGAGCGCCACCGCGAACCCATCCGGCGTGCCGGCGCGCGCGGCCGCCTCGAGCGGTGCGGGGAGCTGGTCGATGTGATGGGTCTTGAACTCGTCGTTCGAGGCGACGTCCCCGAGCAGGAGCAGGGACTCCGCAGCGATCCGCTTCACGTGCGCGAGCGTTCGGCGATCACCGTAGAGCGCGGCGAGCGCGCGCGCTCCCGCCTCGCTGCCGATCCGCCCGAGGGACCACGCGATGCAGTAGTCGCGCATGCCCTTGCCGCCGCCGCTGACCTCCGTCGAGGTCGCGGTGCCGATCAGCGCGATGAGCCGAGGCTCGGCCTCGCGGATCCCGAGCTCGCCGGCGCGCCAGATCGCGCGCTCGAGCGGCCAGCTCGGCGTAGCCGTGGTGCCGCGGAACCAGCGCCGCTCGGAGCCGGTCGCCGCCAGTCGTTCGAGGATCTTCTGCGCGCGCGCATCGCGGCTGATCGGCACGGTGCCGGGAGCGGGCGGCGGTGCGGCCGACGCGCGGGGCGCCGGGGCCACCGGTGCCGGCGTGCTCGCGTCGACGTAGCCGGAGTCGATCTTCGACTGCACGAGCTTGTCGAACACCTTGTCGGCGTCGGCGCGCTTCACGGGCGCGACCGTCTTCGACCCATCCTTCAGCGCGGCGCCGAGCTTGCCGTAGCGGAAGTTGACGACGAACTGGTTCGTCCCGACCTCGCAGAGATCGACCTCGTAGACCTTGTCGCTCGACCCCTCGCGGAAGACGAGCTTCGTTTGCTTGACGAGCTTCATCCGCCGGCGAGCTTCCGGATCGCTCCGTGCGCGCGATAGAAGCCGCCGGACGCGCTCTCGCGTAGCTCGTCGACGACGTACTTCGCGCCGAGCTCGCGCAGCTCCTTCGGGAACTGCACGTTCCAGGTCTTCTTGTAGCCGGTGGAGACCGGGCGGACGCGGAGGCTGCTGCCCTCCTTGTAGCACTCGACGATCACGCCATCGCCGGCGGTCCGCGTGGTCTCGACCTCGGCGCTCGGCTCGGCGGCCTTGCCCTTCGGCGCCTTGACCGCCATCGCCTCCGGCACGGTGCCGGCCTTCGCGGCGGCGATCGCGGTCTCGCTCGCATCGATCGCGGCGAACGCGCCATCGGTGGTGACGATGTAGAGGCGGTCCTTGAAGAACTGCATCGAGAACGCCGAGCCGCAGCCGGTGTTGAGCTTCCACAGCCGCTCGCCGTCCTCGTTGAAGCAGTACACCGAGGAGGAGTTATCGCCGGCGAACACGTACTTGCCGTCCTCGGCAGCGGCGCACGAGTACACCGTGGCGTCGCACTGGAACTTCTTCGGCGAGGCACCGCGCTTGGTGAACCGCTGCACGATGTTCTGCGTCGTGGCGGCGTAGACCGTGGACTCTTCCTGCCAGCCGAACAGCACCGAGCCATCGGTCTTCGCGTGCCACAGCTGCTTGCCGTCCTCCCAGTCGTACATCGTCACGCCATCGGAGTGGCCGTGATAGACGCCGAGCTCGTCGCAGCGGATCATCCAGCCCGCGCTACCGCTCGACTTCTTCTTCCACTGGGATTCGTCCTCGTGGTTGAACACGGCGACGTTGCCGGACTCGTCGGAGACGCCGAGCACGCCGTCCTTGATGTCGAGCCAGAAGATGTCGATATCGTCCGCGATCTCGTACGCGACGCGCGGCACCTTGCCGCCGAGGTCATAGACCTTGCCGTTATCGCAGCCGGCGTACAGCCACTCGTCGTCGGCGACGATGCACTTCACGCCATCGGGGAGCTTGAACTGATCGAGCACCTTGCCATCGTGATCGAGCGAATAGATCGCTCCGGCTTCGTTGCCCATCCAGCAGCGCGCCTCGTCGATGAAGATGCCGAACGCGCGGCTGCCGGGCGTGAACTTCCAGATCACCGGCGCCTTCGTCACGTTCTTCGCCGCGACCTGCGAGCTGCCCTCGCGGCGCGTGACCGTGCGCTTCTTGCGCTCGCCGATCACCGCCTCGGCATAGCCCTTCTTGCGCTTCTCTCCGAGCTTCTTGCTCGCCTCGGCCTTCGCGGCCGCAGCGTTCGCGAACGGCTTGACCTGGGTCTGCCCCTTGTCCCCGATCCGACCGAAGCGGATGGTCAGCGTCTTGTCATCGACGATGACCTCGTAGAACTTGTGGGAACCGGCGTCGCCTTCGGATAACTCGAGATACGTGCGCTCTTCACCCATGGCGCTCGCGAGGCTATCACGCAACGATTTCGACGTACCCATCGCGGAGCTTCTCCGCGATCAATCGATCCGCATCGCGCCAGGCCGCGACGAAGTCCGGGCAGTGACGAGTGGTGGAGTCGGGCTCCGAATCCGGAGCGCTCGCCGTGATCGTGACCGATCGTCCCTCGAGCTCGATCGCCCACGTCGCATCGCCGCGCGCGAACGACCGGCGATTCGACGCCATCGAGGTCACGGCGGCGGGTGCGGCGGCACGGGCGCGTGCCGCCGGTGCGCGGGTCGCCGGTGTGCGTGTCGTCGGTGCGCCCGCCGGCGGCCACGCGACGTCGTCGCGCACGCCGACGTACGAGGGGAACCGCGGCACGCCATCGTTGCTCAGCTCCTGATAGCGGAACGTCACGATCGTGCCGATCGGCGGCGGATCGTTGCGCTCGGCATCCGAGAGCCCGGTGCCGACATTGAACACCGTGCCATCGGGTAGCTCGCACTGCAGCGACCCGAGTCGACCGCCGTGCCGCCCGGCGCCGCGCACGTGCGCGATCACGCGCGCCTCGGCATCGTGGAACGTCTTGACCTTGCGCAGGGTCCACGAGCGACCGACCTCGTACCGCGAGCTCGGCTGCCTCATCATCAGGCCTTCACCGCCGAGCCCCTCGACGCGCGCGAGCTCTCCGCGCAGGTGCTCGAGCCCGGTGCATTCCTCGTGCGGGTGCCACACCGCGTGCTGCGAGCCGCTCGATTCGACGAGCTGGCGCACGAACGCGAGCCGCTGCTCGAACGGACCGTCGAACGCGGGCGCATCGAAGATCACGTAGGTCAGCTCCTTCCAGTCATCGCCCCGGTCCTGGCGGCGCGCGATGCTGACGCCGCGCTGGAACTTCTTGCGGCCGGCCCACAGCTCGCCGTCGAGGATCACGCCCGCGGGGAGCGCAGCCGTGAACCAGTCGGGCGCGTGGTACTGGTTGCCGAGGCGCGACAGGAACCGCGTGCCGTCCCAGTAGGCGCGCACGCCATCGAGCTTCTCGCTCATCCACCAGCCGGTCAGATCCACGACGTGGTCCCACGGATGCGCGAGCAGGATCGGCGGAGCGGTGGCCACGCCGGAGGCCGACGGACCCGGGGCGCGCGCTGCGGAACCCGTGGATCTGCGCGCCGGGGTCGATGCGGCGGTGCCGACCCGCGCGGTCTCGACGGCATCGCCCCGGAGCTTGCGCAGGTGCTTGCACGAGCGGCGTTCGATCGCGGCGCCCTGATTCCGCCACGCGGGGCACGAGCACGAGTACACGCCGGCGACGTTGCGGAGGATGTACGGCTGGGCGCCCGAGCCCTGCACCTCGACCGATCCCCCATCGGGGATGTCGTTGGCGTCGGAGGTCGCGACGACGTCGTCGTCGTCGTCGTCGTCGGACTGGTCGTCCTCCGGCTCGCCGGGCGGGGGCCGGATCGCCCGCTGCGCATCCGGCGCCGCCTCCGGGGTCTTCTTCCACCACGGTGTCTCTTTGGGCACGGCGTGACCGTAGCTCAACCCGTTGCACGCGGGCCGTGGATCACGTACTACGCGCGCTAGAGGCTCTATCGAGTAACGACGACAGCGACCACCACCGACGGATGCAGGGAAGCCAGTGAAACACTGGCACAGCCCCCGCTACTGTGACCGGGGACGACGCGGCACGATGCCACTGGGAAACTGGGAAGGCGCCGCTTAGGACGAACCGGAAGTCAGGACACCTCTCCGACGGAACTTCGGGTGTGAAGAACGCGTAGGTCGCGCGTTGGTCACGCCCCGTCACGTGGGGTGACCAATGAACCGACGAGTCCGCTCTCTCTGCATGGTGTTCGTACTGGCATTCGCCGGCGCGGACGTGCGTGCGGACGAACCGGCGAGGTCGGTCCCCGACGAGACCATCTTCGTGATCGATTCGCCGCCCGACGAGGGCGCGGTCGATCGCAAGCGCGCGCTCGGCGAGGCGCCGTTCGTGACCGTGCTGCATCCCGGCGATCATCCGGCGACGGCATCGGTCGCGGATGCGGTCGCGACGAGCGCGGGCGCGGTGACCTCGAGCCTCGGGGGCCTCGGCGCCTATCAGAGCGTGAGCGTACGCGGCGCGTCGCCGGGTCACACGGCCGTGCTGATCGATGGCGTGCCACTCGCGAAGCTCGCCGCGGTCACCGTCGATCTCGGACGGTTTCCGCTCGATGCGTTCGACGAGGTCCGGTTCTACCGCGGCGCGGTTCCGATCGAGCTCGGCGGTGCGGGCGTCGGCGGTGCCGTGAACCTCGTGACGCGCCTCGGCCGCGGACCGCACGGCGAGCGGATCTCTGCGTCCCTCGGCATGGGCTCGTACGCCGCGCGGCACTTCCGCGCGCACTACGGCGATCAGCACGGCGAGCTGCTGTCGTCGACCACCGTCGGCTACCAGGGCGCGACCGGCGACTACTCGTACTTCGACGACAACGGCACGCTGCTCAACCCGCGCGACGATGGCTATCGCACGCGCGCGAACAACGGCTTCGATCAGGCCGATGCCGCCACGCGCTGGGCCACGCGCACGCGGCCACTCACCGCCGGGCTGCGCGTCGCGTACAAGCGCGAGGGGCTGCCGGGGAGCACGGCCGCGCCTGCGCCCACCGCGAAGCTCCGCACCTTCGACGGCATCTTCGACGTCGCCGGTGAGACCTCGGCCGGCGACTGGACCGGGCACCAGCTCGGCTACGCGCTGCTCGAGCTGCAGAACCTCACCGATCGCATGGGCGAGCTCGGCCTCGGCGATGCCGAGCGCTCGTACACCACGTTCTCGCTCGGCGTGTCCTCGACCTGGCATCGCCCGATCCGCGCGCATCGCCTCGCGCTCGGCGCGGAGGTCCGCGGCGACACGTTCACCGATCACGATGACCGCACCGGCGCCGAAGCGGTCACCGGTACGCGCGCGGGTGGTGCGGTCACCGCGGCGATCGATCTCGTGCTCGCGCCCCAGCTCGTGGTCACCCCGGCGATGCGGTTCGAGGCGCTGAGGTCGGAGCCCACGCCGGTCAGCGTCGGGCCGATGGCCGGCGTCGCGGTGCCGTCGCGGTGGGACGTGGTGCCGAGCCCGCGCCTGACCGCGCTGTTCTCGGTGACGCCGGACCTCGCGATCAAGGGCAGCGCCGGTCTCTACGCCCGACTTCCGACCCTGCTCGAGGTGTTCGGCAATCGCGGCTTCATCCTCGGCAATCCCGAGCTGAAGGCCGAGCGCGGACCCTCGAGCGATCTCGGCCTCGTGTGGGCACCGGCGCGCGCGCAGGCAGAAGGAAAGATCGATCGCATCCTCGTGCAGGCGGACGTGTTCGCGAATCGCGCGCACGACACGATCGCGCTGGTCACGTACGCGGGCTACGTCACGAAGGCCGCGAACATCGGAGACACGCAGGCGTACGGCGCCGAGCTGATCGCATCCGCGCGGCTCGAGCAGACGCTGAGCGTGACCGCGAGCTACACGCGGCTCGTGACCGAGCAGATGTCGCGCGACGTCAGCGTCGATGGCAAGCCGGTGCCGCGGCGCCCCGGGCACGTGCTGTACACGCGCGCCGATGTCGAGCGCCGGCTCCTCGATCGCACGTGCTCGCTGTGGGTCGACGCCGCGTATCAGGCCGAGAGCTTCCTCGATCCGGCGAGCCTCGGCCGCACTCCGCGCCGGCTGCTCGTGGGCACCGGCGGTCGACTCGAGATCATTCCGCACCTCGGGCTCGCGCTCGCGGTCGCGAACGTCGCCGATCGGCGCATCGCGTACCTGCCGCTCGATTCCGGCGCGCGGGCATCGCCGACGCCGCTCACCGATGTCTCCGGGTTTCCGCTACCCGGCCGCAGCTTCTATCTGTCTGTCGATTGGACCCACTGAGAGAACGAGGATGTCATGACCAAGTCGCTTGCCCTGATCCTGCTCGCCACCGCCGCCTGTGGCGATAACCGCCAGGTGGCGGATCTCCCCGATGCGTCGTCCACCGTCGACGCCGGACCACAGCCGCTGCGCGCCGTCGTGGTCGCCGGTGACTTCGTCGCCGGTCACCCCGGTGTGATGTCGGTCGTCGATGTCGCCGCCCGGACGATCACGACGAACGTCGCCCCCGCCGGTGCGATCGGCAACGATCCGATCCTTCGCAAGATCGGCGACGAGCTGCTCGTGGTGAACCGCGCGAGCGGCAACAACGTGACGATCCTCGACGCGAACACCTACGGGCTCGTCGAGCAGATCGGCACCGGCGCGGGCTCGAACCCGCAGGACGTCGCGGTGATCGGCGAGAAGGTGTTCGTCGCCACGCTCGGCAACAAGGGCGCGGTCGTGTTGACCCGCGGCTCCACGGCCGTCACCGAGATCGATCTCTCGGCCGATGATCCGGACGGGAAGCCGAACTGCAACTCGGTCTACTTCGCGTTCAACAAGCTGTACTTCTCGTGCGGCCTGCTCGACGACACGAACGTCAACCTGCCGGCGCGCGGCCCCGGCATGGTCTACGTCGTGAACCCGACCACGCTCGCCGTCGAGTCCGCGATCACGCTGACCACGAGCAACCCGATCGCGCTGCTCGAGCAGATTCCGGCGACGTCCCCGCACGGCGGCGACCTGGTGCTCCCGACGATCGATTTCGGAACCGGCGCGGGCTGCATCGAACGGATCTCGACGACGACCCAGTCGGGCGCGGGCTGCCTCGTGCAGAACCCGGCGGCCTTCGCGTTCTCCGGTCGCGCATCGTTCGGCGGGTCGCCGACCATGTACGTCGGCGTGTCGAGCTATCCGATGGGCTTCGTGCGCAAGGTCGATCTGTCGACCGGCACGATGGCGCCCGACGTGCTGACCGCCGCGGCGCAGGTCGTGGGCGATATCGCCGCGTGCGACAACGGCGAGATCGTGATCGTGGACAACCCGTTCCCGCCGAGCACCGCGGCGGCCGGCATCCGGATCTACGCCGGCACGGTCGAGAAGACCACGGCCCCGCTCGCGGTCGGCCTCAAGCCCGCCTCGTCACACGGCCTCGTCTGTTATTGATGAGGCAAATCGGGACGGCGCTGCGCCACGTCGTCACGCGTGAACGCGGCGAGCCCTGATCGATGATCGGCAACCGCGGGCATCACTCGACATCGGTGCGTGTACCGCCCGTGTGGGACAGCGCCGCCGATCGCACGACCGCGAACGTGGGCTCGCCCACCGAGTGACGGCGATGTTCGCGGACAACGGTGCGCAGCTCCCGCTCTCCGGCGCTGACATGACGTCGGTGCGCCGATCGTGCAACGCGCGTGGCACTCCGTGTGAACAAGCACTCCTCGCAACTGCGTAGGAGGAGACCAACCCAGCACCATGCCCAGGTCTGTTTGAACGTACTCCTCGGCTAGCACCGGTCCCGATGCCCATCGGACGGTGCTGGTCGTATTTTCGGCGCGTACGATGTACCTGCGCTACTCCGAGCGCGGGCGAACGCAGTAGACCTCGGCGACGACCTCGATCGTCGACGACGGAGACGTGTTGCGATAATCGCAGCGCCAGCCCGACGCCTGCGCCGGATCGGCCATCGCGAGCGGGCGCGCGGCGACGAGCTGCGCCATCCATTGCGGATCGGCGTAGCAACCTCCGGTGACGAGCAGGTCGACGGACCGCTCGCAGGTCACGACCGCGGTCGCGACGAGGCCGGCACCGACCGAGATCCGCGCCTCCTTGCGCTGGATATCGCTCTTGGTGCCATAGGCCGCGGCGGGGCCCGGCGGACCCTTCGGTCCCTGTGGGCCCTGAGAACCTTGCAGCCCCTGGATACCCTGCAGGCCCTGGATGCCCTGGCTACCCTCGGCGCCCTGCGGGCCGGGGTTGCCGATCGGACCGCGCGCGCCCTCGGGGCCAGCGGGGCCGAGCCCGAACGGACCCGCGGGACCCGTGGGACCGGGCGGGCCCATCGGGCCGACGGGACCCGAGGGACCAAAGATTCCAGCAGCCTTGCCGCGGGTCAGGAGCTCGTCGCTCACCTTCTTCGCATCCACGACGCCCTTGCTCTCGAGCGCGCTGACGCGGACGTCGTGGTCATCGATCCGCGCCACGGTCTGATCGAGGCGCTTCTCCGTGTCAGCGGCGCGGCATGCGCCAAGTGCGATCAACACCGCGAGAATGCGCACCTCCGCATCCTACAGAAGGCCGGTTTTTTGCGCTCGTCGATCGGGAGGAGTACGACCGAAGGCGATGATCATCGAGCTGGTCGGTGTACGACTCGACCACCCCCGCGGTGGCTCGCCACCGCTGGTGACGAATGCCAACGTGGCCGTCGAGGGTGGACAGGTGGTGGTGATCGTCGGGGCCGCCGGTGTGGGAACGTCCCGCATCGTCGCCGCGGCGCTCGGAGAAGTGGCCATCGCGGAGGGACGCATCGAGGTGCTCGGCCGCGATGTCGGCAAGCTCCGTCGGTCGTCGCTGCGCCTGCTACGCCGCCGGATCGGCATCGTGCCGCAGGATCTGTGCTTGCTCGAGGATCGGAGCGCGCAGCTCAACGTGGTGCTGCCGCTCGAGATCGACGGCATCCCGCGCTCGGTCTCGGTCGCGCGCGCCGCCGAGTGTCTCGCGCAGATGGGCCTCGAGGACGAGGCATCGCTCCCCGTCGATTGTCTGTCGTCGTCGGCGCGCCAGCGCGTCGCGGTGGCCCGCGCCCTCGTGCGCGATCCCGAGCTGATCCTCGCGGATCACCCGACCAGCGCGCAGGACGCCGAGGGCGCCGAGCGCGTGTGCGAAGCGTTCTACGAGGCCACGAGCCGCGGCAAGAGCGTGGTGGTGTTCTCGCGCGATCCCGCGCTGCGCGCGATCGCCGAGCGCAACGGCTGGCGCCAGCTCGCGCTGATCGATGGCCAGCTGATGCCGCTCGGCGACGTCGAGCTCGCGGGCCGCTCGATCGAGGAGGTCCTCGTCGGGATCGAGAGCGTACCCACGCCGCTTCACGCCGTCGACGATCAGCCCGAGATCCCGAACCTCGTGCAGTTCCCGATCACGGCGCGCACGGCCGGTGCCCGATGAAGATGCGCACGCTCCGCAAGCTCCGCGCGCTCGCGCCGCGCACGTTGCGCCGCCGCGACTTCGATCTCAGCGACGCCACGATGGAGCCCGATCCGGGCCCTCCGCCGGAGGCGGTGTTCGATCGCGTCACCGGTCCGTACGAGCATCGCCGCGGCTACTCGAGCTGCGGCCCCGGCGCGGTGGACGAGGAGACGTGATCCCACGCTTCCTGTCGGCGCTGCGACGAACCGGTGGGATCGTGGCAGAGCGACCCCGCGCTGCACTGTGGACGATGCTCGCGCTGACCTGCGCGCTGTTCGCGGTGGGCGTCGCGGCGGTCGCTGCCGATAACGTCGATCGCTGGGCGCAGCGCCCGGGCGATGGCGCGAGCATGGTGGTCTATCTCGGCGAGGGCGTGGCCGATGCCCGCGCGGCCGAGCTGATCGCCGAGCTGCGCGCGCTGCCCGGGGTGGAGCACGCGGAGCTGGTGCCTCCCGCCGAGTCCGCACGGCGGCTGCAGCAGGCGCTCGGCGCCGATAACTCGTTGCTCGAGGGCGTGGAGCTCGGCAGCTTGCCCGCATCGGTCGAGGTCACGCTCGCTCCGGGCGTGCGCGATGTCGTCGCGATCAGCCCCACGGTGCGCGCGCTGCGCGGTGCCCAGGGCGTGGATGGCGTGATCGTCGAGGACGGAGGCGATGATCGGATGGCGAGCGCGCTGAGCACGATCCGCTACGTCGCGTGGGGGGGCGCTGCACTGTTCGCCGGGCTCGCGCTGATCATCGTGCTCGCCGCGATCCGCGTGCGGCTCGATCGCTCGCAGCACGAGCTGGCGGTCGCGCAGCTTCTCGGCGCGGGCCCGAGCTTCCACGTGATTCCCACCGCGCTCGCGGGCGCGCTGCAGGGCGCGATCGCCGCGCTGCTCGCCGCGATCGCCGTGTGGGTCGGCGCCCAGGTCTACGGCGACGCGATCACCGATGCGCTCGCCAGCACGCTCGGCTCCGTCGAGCTGATCGTCCCGGCCGGCGTCGAGGTGCTGCTGTTCATCGGCGCGGGGGCCGCGCTCGGGCTCGTCGGCGGTGGCCTGGCGGGAGCCTCGCGTGTCTCGCGGTAGCTCGCTGGCGATCCTGATCGCGCTCGCGGGGAGCGCGCGCGCCGAGGATCGCGAGCCGATGACCGAGCAGCCGATCGCCGCGCCGATGGTGACGCCCGTGCTCGGGACGATCGATCCGCGCGCGCAGCTCGCGGGCCAGCTCGGCGACGAGGCGAAGACCATCGACAAGACGATCGCCACCGTCGCCGGCAAGCTCGGCGAGGCGGATCGCGTGCGGCTCGAGCGGCTGCGCGCGGCGTATCGTCTGCTCCGCGCACCGCTGCGCTCGAGCGCGACCGCCCCCGAGCGAATGGCCGCGGCACGCCGGCGTGCGGCCGCGCGCTTGCTCGTGGATCGCGACGCCGCCGAGCGCGGCCTGCTCACCGACGAGACCCAGCACCTCACGGATGCGCAGGCGCGCACCGCGCTCGACGTGCAGAAGGTCGCCACGATCACCCTGCCCGAGGATCTCTCGCGGCCGGTGAAGGGCTCGGTCGCACGGAAGTTCGGCACGCTCGAGCACGAGCGCTCGAAGGCGCTGCTGTCTCGCCGCGGCATCGACCTCGAGGTCGAGACCCGCGCGAACGTGGCGGCGATGGCGGATGGCACCGTGCGCTACGCGGGTCCGATCCGCGGCCTCGATCAGGGCGTGATCGTCGATCACGGCGACTTCTACACGGTGATCGCGAAGCTCGACGATCTGGTCGTGCCCGTCGGCGCGCCGATCCACAAGGGCGATCGCATCGGGCACGCGGCGCGCTATCGCGTGTACGTCGAGGTTCGCGTCAAGCTCGGGCCCGGCGGCCTGCCGATCGATCCCGAGCCGCTGTTCGAGAAGCCGAAGAAGAAACCGCGCTAGACTTTCCTCGTGTCGCGCGCGTCCCGTTCGTTGCCTTCCCACCTCGCCGCCTTTGCCGCCGGCGCGTTGATCGCCGTGTCGGTCAGCGCGACCGCCGTGCCGCGCGACGTGGCGCGGTTCAAGGCGCTCGACGCGTTCGCGCAGGCCCTGTCGACGGTCCAGACCAGCTACGTCGATCCTGTCGACGAGAAGAAGCTGCTGTACGACGCCGCGCGCGGGATGCTGCACAACCTCGATCCGCACTCCACGTTCCTGCCGCCGCAGCGCTACCAGCACCTGCGCCAGGACACCGAGGGCGAGTTCGGCGGGGTCGGCGTCACCCTGCTCCCCGGGGAGCTCGACGACGCTCGGCCGCGCGTGCCGCCGTACCCGACGATCGACGAGGTCCTCGAGGGCTCGCCCGCGGAGGTCGCCGGACTGCAGCTCGACGACGCCGTGGTCTCGATCGACAACCAGGCGACCGCGGAGATCGGTCACGAGATCAAGGAAGCGGGCGCGTGGGAGACCAAGCTGCGCGGCGCCTCCGGAACGCGCGTGGTCGTCGGGATCCTGCGGACCGGCTGGAAGGATCCGAAGCCGTTCACGCTGATCCGCGCGCAGGTCAAGCAGCCGAGCGTGAAGCACAAGCTCCTCGAGAAGGGCATGGGCTACCTCGCGATCACGCGGTTCTCCGAGGCCACGTCGTCGGATGCGGCGGCCGCGCTCGCAGCGCTGCGCCAGCAGGGCGGCCTCGAGGTGCTCGTCCTCGATCTACGCAACGATCCGGGCGGGCTCGTCGATCAATCGATCATGGTCGCGGATCAGTTCCTCGACTCGGGGACGATCGTCTCGATCCGCGGCCGCTCGGGTACGGAGAACCAGACCGCGCACAAGGGCGGGCTCGCGGTCGGCGTGCCCGTGATCGTGCTCGTCGACCAGGGGACCGCGTCGGCCGCGGAGATTCTCGCCGCGGCGCTCCGCGATAATGGACGCGCGAAGCTCGTGGGCTGGCCGACCTACGGCAAAGGCACCGTGCAGACGTTCTTCGATCTCGAGGACGGCGCCGGCCTCAAGCTGACCACGGCGCGGTACTTCACGCCGAAGGGCAACTCGCTGGAATCAAAGGGCTTGATTCCGGACCAGAAGGTCGAGGCCTTCACTCCGGACGAGATCGTCGCCGGCAGTGGAAGCGGTAGTGGCGCGGCCCGGGGTAACGGTGCCACAATCATTGAATCGGGGACGGACGATCCACAGCTCACCGCTGCAGTGAAGCTTGCGCGGCAAGCTCTTCGAGGCGGAAGCAAGTAGTCGGCCCCACGGTTGTTTTCGCAAAGCTTGGACTGGTACAACCAATGGAACGTTGGTCTCGAATCCGAGACTGATGCCTACACGCGGGGACTCAACCGACGATGTTCAAGCTGGTGATCCAGGATGACGAGGGGAAGACGACAGTCGTCCCCCTGATCCGCGACGAGATCACGATCGGGCGCAAGGAAGGCAACACGATCCGGCTCACCGAGCGGAACGTGTCGCGGCGCCACGCTCGCATCCTGCGCGCCAATGGCGAGGTCCAGATCGAAGACCTCGGCAGCTACAACGGCATCCGCGTCAACAACGCGCGGATCGCCGAGCGCGTCAATCTTCGCGTCAGCGATCAGGTCCAGATCGGCGACTACAAGCTCTACCTCAAGGCAGAGGGTGTCGAGCAGGTCGACGATGCGCGCACGATGCCGATCGAGCGCGTCGACGCCGCTCCGACGGACATCCTCCCCGCCGTGTCGGCACCGACCGCGCCGATCGCGATTCCCGCCACGCCCACCAACGGAGCAATCGCCTCCGGCACCGGGACGCAGCCGGCGGTCCAGGTCACCGGCAATCCCAATCGCACGCTGGTCGCGATGGCGGATACCGACCCGACCACCGGTCGCCCGCTCGCCAGCCCCGCGCTGATCGCCGCCGCGATCCCGCAGCAGACCGGGTTCGGCAAGCTGGTGGTGCTGTCATCGAACTTCGCGGGCAAGGAGTACGAGCTCGCGCGCCCGCAGATGATCATCGGGCGCACCGACGAGAACGATCTCGTCGTCAATCACCGATCGATCTCGCGCAATCACGCGAAGGTCGTGCGCGAGCCCGATAGCGGTCGCTACACGATCAGTGATCTGCAGTCGAGCAACGGTGTCCGCGTCAACGGCAACGACTACAGCAAGGTCGAGCTCCGCCGCGGCGATGTCGTCGATCTCGGCCACGTTCGGCTGCGCTTCGTCGAGCCCGGCGAAGACTTCGTGTTCTCGCGCGACGCGGTGATCACCGATGTCCCCGAGACCGGCAGCAAGAAGGGCCTGCTGGTCGCGATCCTCCTCGGCGTCCTGGTACTCGGCGGCGTGCTGGTGTTTGTGCTCACCCGCGGCCCGAGCGACTCTGGCGGCGGCAAGGGTGACGGCACCGGGACGAACGGCATGGTCGGAGGCCCGAAGCCGGATGCTCCGGAGGTCGCGGTCAACCCGCCGCCCGCCGACGCCGAGGTGGGTGTCGTGACGCCACCGCCGCTCGATAGCGGCTCGACCACGGTCGCCACCGACGACATCAAGCGGATCAAGGCGCGCTGCACCGAGCACGCGAACGATCGGAAGTGGGGCGAGCTCGCCGATTGCGGCACGGAGCTCGAGAAGGCCGGCAGCCCTGAAGGTGCCGAGTTCGTGACGCGCGGCAACGACGAGTCCCGCAACGAAGTGAAGGCGCGCGAGATCGTGGCCGCCGTCAAGGGCGATCCCGATCTCAAGAAGGCCTACGAGCTCCTCAACGGGATCACGGCCGGGTCGGTCTACCTCAAGGACGCGAACAAGAACTACGAGGCAGCGAAGCGCGCGATCTTCGACAGCACGGTCGCCGACCTCCGCGTGTTCCTCAAGGACTGCAAGAAGTACGAATCGAAGGCGAAGACCATCAGCGACAAGTACGGCAGGCAGATCGTCGACGAGGCGGCCAAGAAGGTCGGTCGTTGTAACGACACGGTGGTGATCGCGCCACCGAAGACCTGTGATCCGTCGTGCGGTGAAGGCATGGTCTGCAAGAACACGACGTGCGTGAAGAAGGAGGGCACGGTCGTGACTCCTCCGACCAACCCCTGCGCCGATCAGAGCTTGACCGCGGACGCCGAGAAGAAGGGTGACGACTCGATGGGGTCGGGCAGCTACGCCGCTGCGCTGGGCAGCTTCGAGATCGTCTTCAAGTGCAAGCCGGCCGTGGCGCGGAAGGCCTACCTGGCAGCCTGCAAGGCTCGCAATTTCCCGAAGGCCAAGCTGTACTTCAAGTACGCGGGCCAGGACAGCCTCTCCCAGATCTGCCTCAAAGAAGGCTACGACCCGCGCCTGCCGTGAGCTGTTAGACCGCCAGTAGTTTGACCGCATCGCCGAAACTGGTGTACGAGGGTCAAACTACGGAGAACCCATGTCTTTCCGCCTAGCCGGTGCGCTCTCGCTTGTCACCTTCGCCGCACTGATCGCCACTCCAAAACGCGCAGCGGCCGAGGTTGGCGGCAACGTCGACCTCAGTGTGTTTCGGCCCGCGATCGATTCGCGCGGCTACCTGACGGTCAACGCCTCGCAGGTACTCGGCCACAAGGAGCTGTCGTTCGGACTCGGCTCGCTCGACTGGGGCCGCAACCTGCTCCGCTTTGGCGACCCCAATACGTGCAACGAGCCGTCGGGCGGGAATTGCTACAACATCACCAACGTCGTCACCGCGACGCTGATCGCGGCGTTCGGCGTCAAGGCCGGCCCTCTCGAGCTCGAGTTCGGCGCCTCGGTTCCGCTGCGGATCATGAACGGTGACCGCGGCCCCGATAACCTCGGTAGCCCGACCAACGCCAACGACGACGAGAACTTCAAGATCTCGGCGCAGGGGATCGGCTCGATCGGCCTCCACCTGAAGACGCGGTTCCTCAAGACGTCGCGTCCTCCGCACGTCGGCATCGGCGTGATCGCCAGCGTGTTCCTGCCGTCGACGAGCCCGAAGGATTCGTGGCTCGGCGAGTCGAAGGCCGTGCCCCAGATCATGGGCATCCTCGACAAGGAGTTCGGCCGCACCGGCCGGCTCCGGATGGCGCTCAACGGCGGCTTCCGCATTCGCAGCACCACCACGTTCACCGACAACGCGGCCAACGAGCCCGAGCCCGCACCGGGCGTCGCGATCCCGACCACCGGCGAGAACATCACCGTGTCGGCCGAGGTGCCCTTCGGCTTCGGCGTCGCGTACGCGATCAGCAAGCAGAAGTTCGACATCGTCGGCGAGGTGTTCGGCAGCCTGCCGCTCGGCGATAAAGAGAACTACCAACCACTCGAAGCGATCGCGGGCGTCAAGCTGTACCTCGCACGCAACTCGTTCCTGTCGCTCGGTGCAGGCCGAGGTCTCGTCAAGGACAAGGGCGCGAACCCGGATCTGCGCGCGTTCATCGGCATCGTGTTCGAGCCGAACATCGGCGA
>JBBRED010000043.1:0-33468 GCA_038203335.1 Haliangiales bacterium
GACGATCGTGATGACGATGCGGTACGCGCATCTCGCGCCCGAGGTGGGCCGCGATGCGGTTCGGCTGCTCGACGGCGGAAATCGTGGCAGCGGAATGGCAGCAGAGGCGAAAACGAAAGCTAACTGACGAGAACGTTGGCTTCGGAGGAGGGCTTCGAACCCTCAGCCGAGGTTCGTATAAACGTTCTGCACGTCGTCGTCGCCCTCGAGCGCGGCCACGAGCTCCATGACCTCGTTGGCCTTGTCCTCGGGGAGCTCGGTCAGGGTCTCCGCGACGTACTCGGACTCGGTCGAGATCACGTTGAGCTTTCGGCCCTCGAGCGCGTTCTGCATCGTGCCGAAGTCGGTGAACGCGACGCGCACCAGGAGCTGCTTCGCACCCTTGTCGCTCTCGCCGTCCTCGAGTCCGACGAGGCCGTGATCGATGAGGTCGAGCTCGAGGGTGTCGCGATCGATGCCCTCGGGGTTGAGGCGGAACACGCCCTGGCGCTGGAACATGAACGACACGCTGCCGGTGGTGCCCATGTTGCCGCTGTTGGCCTTGAAGTGATGGCGGACGTTCGCGACGGTGCGCGTGACGTTGTCGGTCGCGGCCTCGACCATCATCGCGATCCCGTGGGGCGCGTAGCCCTCGTAGATGATGATGTCGTAGTCGGTGGCGCCTTGACCGCTCGCCTTCTTGATCGCGGCCTCGATCTTCTCCTTCGGCATGTTCACGGCGCGCGCGTTCACGAGCGACCGGCGGAGGGACGGGTTCGAATCGGGGCTCGCACCACCGGACTTCACCGCGATCGCGATGTCCTTGCCGATCTTGGTGAACTGCTTCGCGACGCGGTCCATGCGCGCGAAGATGGTGTGCTTGCGTTTTTCGAAGGCGCGTCCCATGACGGGCGGAACCTAGCGCATTTTGCCGGCGCTGCGCTTCGGCCGATGGTCCACTCCGCCCGGAACCTCGCCGGAGAACAGCCGGCCCGCGTAGTTGCAGACCATGTACCAGCGGGTGACCTTCTCGTACGCGGGACCGTCGGTGTCGTACCAGACGGCCGCGAACGCGTCGGCGGTCATCTCGCAGTAGCCGATGGTGCGGTCGTCGTCGCCATTCTGTGGATCCATGAAGAGAAATCCGGTGGGGGTGGTGCCGCGGAGGACCGAGAAGTGACCGCAGTCAGCGCTCCTGGGTTGACCGCGCTTCCACGGCTGGTCGCCCGGGCTCATCGACCACCAGCCGACGATCACGGGGAGGCCGCGCGACACGAAGCCGGCCAGCTCGGCGAGGGTGCCCGTTGCTTTCTCGAACACGGTGGCTCCGGTCGCGACCGCGGCGGCGACCAGCGTGGCGTGATCGGTGCCGTCCTTCCCGGTCTTCGCCAGCACCCCGAGCTCGGTCGGCGAGTAGGGACGCCCGAGGTACTGCACCACCGAAGCCAGGCAGGTGTTGCCGCACGAGAAGCTCGAGTCCTGACCGATCACCGGAACGTGCAGCGTGTGGAGGGTTCGCGTCACGCGGCCACGATATCCGATACGCTCGGGGGGATGCGCCGGACCTCGCTCGTGCTCTACATCGTGCTGTCGGCGTGCGCCGCCAGGCCCCGTGTCGCCGTGCGCGCGGGTGAGGTGCTCGCGCACGGCGCCGAGCTCGGCCGCGAGGGGACCGCGAGCCTCGCCACCATCATCGTCAAGGGCGAGGACACGCGCCCGTCGGATCGGGTCAACGTGACGCTCGACCAGCCGGTGATGTTCCACGGCGCGTCGACCACACTGCTGCTCGTGCTCCAGGGCTGCGCGCCGTTCGCGGGGAGCACGCCGTGCGCGCTCGTCGACAAGAGCGACATCGTGTACCTGCGCGCGTTCCGGTTCCGCGACGGCAAGCCGGATCCGGACCCGGTGAAGGCCAAGCCGATGGATAGCTCGCGCGAGCTGAAGATCATCAGCGGGACGCTCAGCCTGACGAGCTTCGCCGGCATGGGGCTGTGCATCGCGTATTGCGAGAGCAACCGCGCCGCGAAGTCGGTCGCGCTCGGCGGGTCGGGGCTCCTGTTCGGTTTGATCTGGGCGCTGATCGGCAGCAACGTTCACGACTGATCACGCGCTTACGAGTTCGCGCTTGCGCACGCCGATGGTTCGGGCACAGTGCACGACCCTCCGGTGAACGCGTCGCACGTGCGGCGCTGCCCCGGATTCCCTCGACTCCGTGTCGAAAGGACCGGCCGTGACTGCTCCGAATCGCCAAGCCTCGCCGGCGTGCTGCCGGACCCCATCGCTCGTGCGCCTGCTTGTCCCGGGCGTGCTCCTCGCGCTCGTGCCGAAGTGCCCGATGTGCCTCGTGGCGTATGCGGCGTGGGCGGGCGTGGGTCTGTCGGTGACGGCGGCCGCGGTGCTGCGCCAAGGCCTCGTGATCGCGTGTGTTGTTGCGCTCGTCGTGATCACCGCATCCTTTGCTCGTCGTCGATCGTCCTGAGGATGTGAACCACGACGAATTCCTCGCGCTCGTCGCCGGCGTGCGGCCCGCGCTGCACCGGTTCTGCGCGCGCATGACCGGCTCGGTCGCGGACGGCGAGGACGTGGTGCAGGACACGCTGCTTCGTGCGTTCGATGCGCTTCGCGAGCTCGCCGAGGTCCCGCCGCTGCGCCCGTGGTTGTTCCGGATCGCGAGGAACCGCGCGATCGATCACCTGAGGAGCTACGACCAACGCATGCGCGATCCCCTCGACGACGCCGATGAACCGAGCGCGACCGACGATCCCGAGGATGCGCTCGCGCGCGCGGAGGCGGTCCGTGCCGCGGTCGCATGGTTCGTGGAGCTACCGCCCGCTCAGCGTAGCTGCGTGATCTTGAAGGACGTGCTCGGTCACTCGATCGACGAGATCGCCGAGCTGACCTCGCTCAGCGTGAGCGCGGCAAAGGCGGCGGTCCATCGCGGTCGAATTCGCCTGCGCGCGGTCCAGCGTCGCGCGGCCGCGGAGCCAGCGCCGGTGCGCACAGGATCGGCCGCGACCGCGCGCTACGCGGCGATGTTCAACGCGCGCGACTGGGACGGCGTGCGCTCTCTGCTCGCGGACGACGTGAAGCTGCACGTCGTGGATATCGCGCGGCGCGCCGGCAAGGCGGAGGTCGGCAACTACTTCTCGAACTACGCGCGCTTCACCGGCTGGAGGGTCGCGCCGGCGTGGCTCGATGGCCGCGAGGTGCTCGCCGTCTATCAGGACGATCGCGCGGAGCCCACGTACTTCGTGGAGATCGAGTGGCGCGGCGACCAGATCGCCGGGATCCGCGACTTTCGGCACATCCCGTACATCGCGCAGGATGCGCGGTTCGAGCGGTGATCAGCTCTGCGTTCGTCGGTGTCGAACATCGAACCCCAACGGTGTCAGCCTAGAACGCGGGGAACAGCGCCCGGGCGACGCCGCCCGGATCCTCGACGACGCTCGATGTGCGATCGATCAACATCGTCTGGCGGCGTGCGCGATCGTATGCGGGCCACGCGGGCAGGCCGCCGCCGTTCGGATCGCCGGTGCGGATGAACGCGGCCCACGTGGCGTGGATCGCGAGCGCCAGCGGCGCTGCGGCCTCGGCGGCTTCACCGAGCAGGATCTTCGAGGCGGGCAGGTCGACGCGGTTCCACACGAACGGCAGGTCGAGGCCGTGCGCGGCGCCGAGCCGGCCGTCGAGCGCGGGCGAGGCCCAGTCGAAGCGGTACATGAACACGGCGCGCTGGTGCTCGCTCTGCTCCTCGGCGAGCCGGATCGCCGGGATCCGGAACGCGACGTCGCCGATCAGATCGATCCACGCCTGCTTCGGCGTGCGCCCGGGACGCTCGCGCGCGTAGACCGCGAGCAGCTCGTCGAGCGTGGAGCCAAACCGCTCGCGGAGCGGTGCCTCGAACGGGGTGATCGTGCGATCGCCGAGGAACACCTCGAACAGCGTCCACTCGTCGCGGTTACTACCGAGCAGCAGCGGCACGCCGGCGATCGTGCCTGCGCGAACCGCCGCGATCGGCGACTCGGGCACGGTGACGCCATCGACGTAGGGCGCGAAGGCACCGAGCCCCTTCTCGCGGCTCAGCTTCTCCTGCACGGCGAGGAGCTTTGCCTCGGGCACGCCGGCCAGCTCGTCGACGGTGACGCCGAGCTCGGCGAGCACGTACCGTGCAGCGGTGGTCATGTCTTCGCGCGTCGGCGGCGAGAGGACCGCGGCGCCGCTCTGCAGGATGGCCTTGTGGAACAGCCCGCGCGCCGCGGGCATCGCGAGCAGCGAGCCGATCGAGATCGCACCGGCGGACTCGCCCATCACGGTGACCTGGTCGGGATCACCGCCGAACCCGGCGATGTTGTCGCGCACCCAGGCGAGCGCCGCGACCTGATCGAGCAGCGCGTAATTACCGGCCTCGCGACCGGGCGCGAGATCTCCGAGGTACATCAGGCCGAACAGGCCGAGCCGGTAGTTGATCGTGACGACCACGAGGTCGTGGCGCGATGCGAACGACACGCCGTGATAGAGCGGCGTGGAGCCCGAGCCCATGATGAACGCGCCGCCGTGGATCCACACAACCACCGGGCCCTTCGCACCTTCGGCGCCGGGCGAGAACACGTTGAGCGTCAGGCAGTCCTCGCCCGAGACGATCTTGTCACCGATGCCGCTCATCATCGCGATCGCCGGATCGCGTGACTGCGCGGCCACGGTGCCGAACTTCGTGGCATCGCGCTCGCCGGTCCACGGCGTGGCGGGCTGCGGGGGGCGGAACCGCAGGTCGCCGATCGGCGGTGCCGCGTACGGGATGCCCTTCCAGATCGCGACCGACGGGAGCCCAGCGGCTGCGCCCGGCCGGAGCTCGCCGCGAACCGTTCCCGCGCGAGTCTCGACGACGATCTGCTGCGTCACCCGCGCAGCTTACTCCTGTACCAGCGAGCGAAGGCTCATCCGACAACTTCGCGGGGCGTCGCCTCCGGCCATGCTCGGATGGTCCGACCGGCACGATGGCGAGGCTCACAGGCCTTGTGACGGCCTCCCGCCGTTCAGGGCTCGGACGGATGGATGTGGGCTGGAGTCGCACCGATGTTGCGCGCCTCAAAACCCACATGCTGATCCAGTTAGAATGGTCGCGGTTGTCCCGCGCAGTAGAAGATTACGACGACATCGAGACTGACGCGTCCCAGGAGCCGCTGCCGGCGCCTCGGCTGTGCGCGATGCTTTCGATCGACGGCGTCGTGACGTGGTCACCGCTTCCCGACACGGGTGAGATCACGATCGGCCGCGGCTCGGGGAACGGGCTCGTGATCCCGCACGCGTCGGTCTCGCGTCATCACGCGACGCTGCGCATGGAGCCGCTCGAGATCATCGACGTCGGCAGCCGCAACGGAACGCGCGTGCGCGGCGTCGCGCTCCAGGCGAGCGTGGCCACGCCGCTGACCATCGGCGAGGCGTTTCAGATCGGTCAAGCCGCGGTGCTGATCCAGCCGTCGTCGCTCGTGCTGCCGCTTGATTCCGAGCTGCCGGATCCGGCCGTGGATTCGATCGGCCGGTTGCTCGAGATGGAGTGCGCGCGCTCGGCGCGAAGTCGCTCGCCGTTCGCGTTCGTGCGGCTCGACGTTCGCGACGGTCGTGGCGGCGACGTGCACGGCCTGCTGCGCGCGATGCTCCGCACGTCCGATGCGATCGGCATCGAGGCGCCAGGCAACTACCAGATCATGCTCCTCGACACCGCGCCCGGGCAGGCGGCGCTCGCGGTCTCGCGAATGACGCAGCTCCTCGGCCAGCACGGCATCACCGCGAAGCTCGGCATCTCGCGCTATCCCGACGACGGAGTGTCGCCGGATCAGCTCGCCGCACACGCGTGGGAGCAGCTCGGCCGCTCGCCGAATGATCCACCCACCGCGATGGACGACGTCCGCGAGCTGATCCAGCAGAGCGCCGCGGGCGAGCTCTCCGTGCTGATCACGGGTGAGACCGGCGTGGGCAAGGAGCTGTGCGCCGAGATGATCCACCGGCTCTCGGCGCGCGCCGGCAAGCCGTTCGTGAAGCTCAACTGCTCGGCGATCGTGGAGTCGCTGATCGAGAGCGAACTGTTCGGCCACGAGCGCGGGGCGTTCACCGGCGCGACCTCGTCGCGGCCCGGCCTGTTCGAGGCCGGCGATGGTGGCACCGTGTTCCTCGACGAGATCGGCGAGCTGCCGCTCGCGGTGCAATCGAAGCTGCTGCGCGTGCTCGAGGAGCGCGTGGTCCGCCGCGTCGGTGCGACGACCGGCAAGACGCTCGACGTTCGGTTCATCTGCGCCACCAACCGCGTGCTCGCGGACGAGGTCGACGACGGTCGGTTCCGTCGCGATCTCTACTACCGGATCAACGGCGTCACGATCTCGATCCCCGCGCTGCGCGAGCGGCGCTCTGAGATCGCGGGCCTCGCGCGCGCATTCGCACGACGATCGCGCGGCGGCGCGTCGCCGATCGTGCTTGGACCCGAGGTGATCGCCGCGCTCGAGAGCCATCCGTGGCCGGGCAACATCCGCGAGCTGAAGAACACGGTCGAGCGCGCGGTGCTGCTCTCGTCGGGCGGCAGCGTGCGCGCCTCGCATCTCGCACTCGAGGCGCCGTCCGCGGGGCGCACCACGCGCCGCGACCTCCACGTCACCACCCCGATCCAGCGGATCTCGGCGTCCGATCTGGGTGACATCCCGGTGCGGCCCTCACAGGATCCGCAGACGCTGGCCACCGCCGTCGCCGAGCTCGAGCGCCAGCGGATCCTCGAGACCCTGAACCAGTGCGGCGGCAACCAGACCCGCGCGGCGCGTGCTCTCGGGATCTCTCGCAACACGCTGCTCGCCCGGCTCGACGCGTACGGCCTGCCTCGGCCCCGCAAGCCCTGAGCGCCGAACGCGCCGTTCGAACGAGGCTTGGGCAAGTTGCCCAACGACTGCGCAACGCGGTTCGCGGATCGCAAGAACTCCAGCTGGTTAGGAGTGGTCCGCTGGTTGCTACTAGGGGAGCTCGGAGGAATTTTGTACAAGCTCACCATCGCTCTTCTGTTCGCTGCGGGCTGCACCACCGAGACGCCGTCCACCAATGACGTGGGCATCACGTACCGCACGGTCGAGGATGGGCTGGTCTCCGGCACGTTCGTCACCGCGTACGGCTCCGTCGAGTTCACGAGCGTCGTTACCTCCGACGGCGTGGTCGACGTGACGTTCGATCGCGGCGCCGGCGAGTTCGGCTCCCGGGTGGACTGGACGAACCTGACCAACGATCTCGTCGCGGCGGATGACTTCGCCGTCACCACCGATGACCGGTTCATTCTGAAGGCGCTCGCGAGCACGCTCGAGGCGGACCTCGACAAGGCCGCACCGGCGAGCGACAACCTGATCCGACAGGCCACGCTCTGGGGCCACCACCCCGAGGGCGCGCTGCTGAACCGCCACATCGTCGGCGATGCGGAGCGCGGCTGGACGAAGCTTTGCAACGTCACCGCGTACACGTTCAGCCACGACGCGTCGTCGCACGGGCTGCAGTCCGAGTACCTCTCGGCGGGTCGCTACGAGACCGCGAACCCGTGCCGCGATCGCTGCGGCCCGGGCTGCAGCGGCGTGGGCACCAGCGCGTGGACGAAGGACTGCGGAAATCACGACCGCTGCGAGCAGCTCCACACGTCGAGCAACTGCGCCGACGAGTTCGGCTCTGCCAGCGACGACTTCACGTTTGCCGGCAACTGCGCCTACTAGCGCGCTACTCTCCTGGAATGCGCGCCGGTTGTACCCTGATCGTGCTCGCCCTCGGCTGTAGCAAGGGCAACCAGCCCGCGCCGCCGCCTCTGACCCTCGGCGAGCTACAGCCGGCCTCCGGGGATCCCGAGGGCGGCAAGGTCGTTCAGATCGTTGGCACTGGTTTCGATCCGCACTCCACCGTGGAGGTGACGTTCGGGACCAAGGTCGCGCGGGCGATCGTGGTCGCGAAGGACCGCATCCAGCTCGAGTCTCCGCCGGGCAAGAATGGCGAGGAGGTCGAGGTCACCGTGCGGTTCCCCGACGGGCGCGGCGGTTCGCTGAAGCAGCACTACCGGTGGGAGACGCAGGACCCGCGCTCGCCGTGACCCGGCGCGTGCAGGTGATCGCCGTGCTCTCGGTCGTGCTGCTCGCGGGCGGCGTGGGGCTCGCGATCGCGGTTCGCACGCCGGCGGATGAGCCCGCGCCGCGCGCGACCGCGAACGTCGCCTCACCGGCGGGACCGACGCCCCGGCCCTCGCTCGCGCGCGGCTCCGAAGCGCCGGTGGCCGCGCCCATGCCGCCGGGCGGCTACAAGAAGTTTCCGAACCTCCCGGGCAAGGAGGCGAAGCCGTTCGGCACCGATCCCGCGAAGCGCACCGCGATCCCCGACGGTGGCTTCGCGGCGTGGACGGGGCGCGAGGGCACGTGGCCCGGCGAGATCGAAGCGTTCGCGAGCGAGGCGAAGCTGTCGCTCGGCGTGGCGCTCGAGCAGCGACGCAGCACGCTGCTGCAGGATCGAACGTCGGATCCGAACGTGCTCGCCGAGATCATCGGCGGACCGCCAACTGGCAACCAGCTCGCCGTGATCAACCAGCAGGCGAGCCAGCTGCACGACGCGACCGCAAACATCCAGGTGCAAGCGCGCGAGGGCTGGCTCGGGGAGGACGCCGCGATCCGAGCGACCCGCGTCGCGGAGGACACCTACCGCGCGGCGTACGTGAAGGGCACGGGCCTCAGCGAGCAGCAGTTCGACGCGTTCTTCGCGCCGTCGCGCCCGCTGCCGTGACGCGGTATGACGCGGCGATGAAGCGCTGGATCCTGATCTCGCTCGTCGTCGGCTCGTGCGGCTATCCGAAGAGTGGTCCGGTGCCACCGCAGCCAAGCGATCCGGCACCGGCGATCGCCGCCGGCCGCGCGACGTTCACGGCGAAGTGCAACGGTTGCCATGGCTATCCGGATGTCTCGGTGATCGCCGACGAGCGGTGGCCGAAGATCGTCAAGAAGATGGCCGGCAAGGCCGACCTGACGCCCGCGCAGGGCGACGAGGTGCTGCAGTTCATCCTCGCCGCGCGGAAGGACGGCGCAGCAACCCCAGCACGATGAGGGCGAGGCCGAACGAGCTCGGCCCCGACGAGTGACAGTCGCAGCCGGGGTCGTGCACGACGCACGTTGCGCTGCCCTCGGCGACGCACGCCAGGAATTCACGGCACGCGCCGTCGGGCATCGCGACACACGGGCACGGTCCATCGCCGGTGCACGCGGCGCCGAATTCGCCGGCGGGTAGCCCGTGGTACGAGCAGCGCTCGCGGACGCACACCGTCTCGTCGGGACAGTCGGCGTCCGCTCCGCAGACGCGATCGCAGAGATGCTCGGCGGGATCGAAGGCGGCGCGCGGTGCGGCGGCGGCGGCCTCGAGCAGCACCGACTGGAACAACGCCGCGTACGCATCGGTGCGCATCGCGACGCCGAGCTGCGTGCACGCCGGATCTCCGTACGAGGTCACACCCACGAGCTGGCCGCCGCTCAGCACCGGACCGCCGGAGTCGCCGCGACACGACATCGACGGGCCGGGCACCATGCGGATCTCCGCCGCGCTCATCTCGGTGACCCGCGCCGTGCCCTCGCGCTGTTCCCCGACATCGGTGCTGGCACCGGCGGCGACGCCGTAGCCGACGAGGCGAACGTCCATGGCCGTGAGATCCGGGAGCGCGGCCGAGAGTGCGATCGGCGCGACCGGCGCATCGGTCGCGAGGATCAGCGCAGCGACATCGTTCGCGTGCGTCTCGGGATCCCAGTCGGGATGCGCGCGTCCACCACTGACCGGGATCCGCATGCCGGGCCCGTCGATGTCGGAGCCGAAGAACACGTCGATGGCGTTGACCGGCGCGTCGCCCACGCAGTGCGCGGCGGTGATCACCACGCGCGGGGCCACCAGGGTTCCGGTGCACTCGAGGGGGCTCCCCTCGGGCTGACACGAGACCGGCCGGCGCAGCAGGGCCACCACCGCCGGCTCGTTCGAGAGCGTGCCGCCGATGATCGACTGCTGCGTGGTGCCGGTCTCCACGCCGCACGCACCGAGGAGTACGAGCAGCGCGCGCTTCATCGATCCTCGGCGACGAGCGTGCTGGTCTCGATGCACGGCATCGTGGTGCCGCGCTCGGAGGCCACGGCCTGATCGCAGTCCGCGCCCATCAGCGTGCCGTCCGTCATCCGGTAGACCTCGGTGGTGATCGTCACGCCGTTCAGCGAGGTGGTCAGGCGCCGGATGCGGTGGGTGAGAATGCAGCCCATCGACGGGATCGCGGAGGACACGTAGCCGGCCCAGTGCGAGTCATCGTCCTTCGCACGGCCGAACGAGCGCGCGAGGTCGTAGAGGTCCTCGCAGCGCGTGAGATCCGCGCACGCGTAGTACGCGACGAGGAGCCCGCCGGTGACCTCGACGTCATCGAGGCGGAAGAGCGCGTCCTGCGGCGCCACCGGCTCGTCGGCCGGGTTGGCGTCGCATGCGCCGCGCGATGCGCTCACGGTCTCGTAGTCGCCGGCGAACCCCGAGCCGTCGCTGCACGCGCAGACCACGGTCAGGAGGAGCGCCGCGGATCGCATCACCGAGGATCATCGCACGAGCGAGCCTTTCGGGCGGGTTGCTGGTCTGGATTGCAATGCGCACCACTGATCCCCATGTCGAAGAACCTGCCCGTCATCGCGATGCGGAACGGTGTGCTGTTTCCCGGAGTGAGCCTGCCCATCTCGGCAGCTCGCCCTCAGACGCTGCGTGCGATCGAGGCCGCGATGCGGACCCCGGAGCACAAGGTGCTCGTCCTGTCCCAGCGCGAGGACACGGAGGAGGTCTCGCCCGATGGCCTGTTCACGATCGGAACGGTCGCGACGGTGGCCTCGGTGCAGCGCGGTCTCGGCGGCGTTCGCCTCGTGCTGGAAGGGCACGAGCGCGGCATCGCCGTGCGCGTGGCGCTGACCGATGGCTATCTGATGGCGACGGTGCAGCCGGCCACCGAGCTGCCGCCGCTCGACGCGAAGGATCCGAACTACGTGGCGCTGTACCGCGAGGTGCGCGAGCGCGCCGCCGAGCTGGCGACGAAGCGCGGCGTGCCTGAAGAGTCGGTCGAGCAGATGCTCGCGCAGATCGACGAGCCCGGCCGGCTCGTGGACCTGATCGCGGCGTATCTCGACGCGCCGGTCTCCGAGAGGCAGGCGCTGCT
Source organism: Haliangiales bacterium (assembly GCA_038203335.1). GTDB lineage: Bacteria > Myxococcota_A > Polyangia > Haliangiales > Haliangiaceae > JABFXX01. Next base: position 11,189 of record JBBRED010000043.1, read on the forward strand.
CGAGGCGCTGTCGATCGAGGACCGCCTGCGCCGGGTGCTGATCCTGGTCCAGCGGCAGATCGACGTGCTGTCCGCACAGGAGGACATCCAGTCCAAGGTCAAGGAGGAGCTCGGTGGGCGCCAGCGCGAGGCGTATCTGCGCGAGCAGAAGCGCGCCATCGAGAAGGAGCTCGGTGAGGGCGATGACAACGCCGACGAGTCGCTGAAGGAGCTCAAGGCGAAGCTCGACAAGCTGCCGCTGCCCGATGACGCGCGCAAGGAAGTGACGCGCGAGTGGACGCGGCTCTCGCGGATCGGCCGCGAATCGATGGAGTCGCAGGTCATTCGCACGTACCTCGAGACCATCGCAGAGCTGCCGTGGGGCGTGCGCACCGAGGAGCACCTCGACGTGGCGCAGGCGGCGAAGATCCTCGACGAGGATCACTTCGGCCTCGGCGACGTGAAAGACCGCGTCCTCGAGTTCCTCAGCGTCTATCAGATGTCGAAGAGCAAGGAGAAGAAGGGCCGCATCCTCCTGTTCTCGGGACCGCCGGGCGTCGGCAAGACGTCGATCGCGAAGTCGATCGCTCGGGCGATGGGGCGCAAGTACGTCCGCATCTCGCTCGGCGGCGCGCGCGACGAGGCGGATATCCGCGGCCATCGGCGCACGTACATCGGTGCGCTGCCGGGGCGCATCCTGCAGGGCATGAAGCAGGCCGGCACAAAGAACCCGGTGTTCCTGCTCGACGAGGTCGACAAGCTCGGCAGCTCGTACCAGGGAGATCCCGCGAGCGCGCTGCTCGAGGTGCTCGACCCGGCACAGAACGATTCGTTCACCGATCACTACCTGTCGGTGCCGTTCGATCTCTCGGAGGTGATGTTCGTCGCCACCGCGAACTTCATCCAGAACATCCCGGGACCGCTGCTGGACCGCATGGAGGTCGTGGACTTCGCGGGCTACACGGAGCTCGAGAAGCTGAACATCTCGAAGAACTATCTGGTTCGCCGGCAGCTCGAAGACAACGGCCTCACGCCCGAGCAGCTCGAGCTCACGGATGACGCGATCAAGGAGGTGATCTCGAACTACACGCGGGAAGCCGGCGTGCGTCAGCTCGAGCGCGAGCTCGGGCGGCTCGCTCGCAAGGTGACGCGGCGAATCGCGGGCAAGGAGATCGAGCGCGCGACGCTCGATCGCGCGGATGTGCGCCCGCTGCTGGGGCGTCCGCGCGTTCACCCGGAGAAGGCGAACCGCGAGGACCAGATCGGCATGGCGACGGGCATGTACTACACGCCCGCCGGTGGCGACATCATGTTCGTCGAGGCCGCACCGATGCGCGGCAAGGGCGACCTGATCCTCACGGGCCAGCTCGGTGACGTGATGAAGGAGTCGGCGCGCGCGGCGTGGACGTTCGCACGAGCGAACGCAGACTGGCTCGGGATCGACGACGGCGTGTTCGCTCGTGACGTCCACGTGCACGTCCCGGCGGGCGCGATTCCGAAGGATGGTCCGTCGGCGGGCATCGCGATGGCGACGGCGATGGTGTCGGCGCTCTCGGGTCGGCCCGCGCGCCACGACGTGGCGGTGACCGGGGAGATCACGCTGTCGGGACGCGTGCTCCCGATCGGCGGGCTCAAGGAGAAGGTGCTCGGCGCGGTGCGCGCAGGCATCACGCACATCGTGATCCCGCGTGACAACGAGGGCGACCTCTCCGACCTGCCGACCGAGGTGCGCGATCGATTGACGGTGGTGCCGGTGGATACGCTCGCCGAGGCACTCGCGGTCACGCTCCGCGATACGACGCTGCAGAACGGGCGCCTGTTGTTCGGCGCGCGCGACGCGGTGGAGAGCCAGCTCGCGCACTGAGGAATGCGCGACCTGCCCGCGCGTGGCGCACGACACGCACCGCGCGGAGGCCCCAGGATGGCAGGGGTGGTATGCGACCTTTCGCAAGGTGTGCGACACGCGGGCGTAACCCCGCTGTGCGAGAGCGCACGCCCGCGTTTCGGGGTGTGTAGTTCATCGCATCGGGGCCCTGCTCGTGGTGAACTTCCCGGTGGAGGATTTGCCATGTTGCGAACGATGATTCTTGCGGGCCTGTTGAGCGCTGCCACGGGTTGCCTCGGCACCGCGACCGTGAGCGGAGGCGGCGGTGGTTACTACGACGCTCAACCCGATCTCGTCGAAGTCGAGCCGGGCGTCCAGGTGATCGTCGATTACGACGAGCCGATCTTCTACTCCGACAACTACTACTGGCGGAATGACGGCGGCACCTGGTACCGGTCGAGCTACTACAACCGCGGCTGGATCTCGGCCTCGCCGCCGACGTACGTGGCGCGGATCAACTCGCCCGGTCGCTATCGTCACTACCGTCCCGCCGGCTATCAGCCGGGCGTTCGCGATCACCGCGACAACCGCGGCTACAACGACAACCGGAACAACAACTACAACCCGCCGCCGCAGGGCCCGACGGTGCGCGACCACCGCGGCGACAACCAGCCGCAGCCCGTCTACAACCCGCCCCCGCAGGGTCCGGTCGTTCGCGAGCACGGTGGTGGCAATGCGCCGCCGCCTCCGCAGCAGCAGCCGCAGGGTCCGGTCGTTCGCGAGCACGGTGGTGGCAACTCGCCTCCGCCTCCGCCTCCGCCGCGCCGCGAGGAGCCGAAGGGCCCCGTGGTTCGCGAGCACCGCTAGGCACGACGAAGCGCCGCGCCGATCACCAGAGCAAGCGTGCCGAGGATGATCGAGCCGGCACCCGCGGCGCGCAGCGTGTCGCTGTGAAGCACCGCGACTGAACCGGCGCCGACGGCGATCGCGGTCGCGCCGGGCAGCCACCACATCCGGGTGCGATGCGCCACGGTGGCGGCGATGGCGAGCTTTGCGAATGTTCCAAGCAAGAGCAGGGGGACGACCATGCCGTGGTGGATGTGCAACGGATCGGCCACGCCCTGCCACGCGTCGTGCGCGGTGATCTCGCAGCCGGCGGATGAATAGCCGCGGGTGCGCACCCGTCGAAGCAGCCCGTGCGTCGCGCGCCATGCGTCGCGCGGATTCACACCCGCGGCGCTCTCGTCAGGATGCCGGCGTTTGCCATGTCGCGGGAAGGATCCGCGGGTGGCGCCGGTTATCCCCGCAATGCGCCCGATCCTGCTGCTGGCTGTTGGACTGTCCTCGGCGTGCTCCAAACACGCTCCGGACCCGCGTCCAGAGGAGCGAGCGGAGACGGTGCGGCTACCCACCAAAGGTGCCGAGCGATCCGTCGCTCCCAGCCAGGACGGCCTCGCCTCGAACGAGGGCGTGTTCTCGATCACGCCGCTTCGCAACGCGAGCGTCGGGCGCGCGCAGGTGGCGCGGATCCGGATCGTCCCGGGCGCCGGGTTTCATATCAACACGCAGTATCCATTCGTGGTCCAGCTCGCGGACTCGCCGGGCCTCAAGCTCGAGAAGCTCCGGTTCGAAGGCGGCAAGCGCGGCACGGTCGGTGACGCCGAGACGCTCGCGGAGCAGGAGCTCGAGATCCCGATCACGGTCACGCCGACCTCCGTGGGCGAGCACACGCTGAACGGCACGATCAACTTCGGCATCTGCAAGGCAACCTCGTGCCTGCAGCGGTCGATGCCGATCACGCTTGCGGTCGCCGCGAGCTAGGGAAGCCAGCGGAGCACGGCGCACGCCAGGAGGACGCGCGGTTGCCTCAGCGATCCGCGCGGCCGATCACGTGCAACACCTCGAATCTCTCGACGGAGATCCGCGCGCTGTCGTCGAAGACAAGATCGTGACGTTTCGCCTCCCGCGAGAAGTACGCGGTGTGGCCCTCGCGCCAGTCCTCGTAGCTGAGGTCGCCTTCGCCCTCACCCGCGGCATCGGCGGGCGTGACCTCGTCGAACCGCACCTCGCGGACGGCGGCGGTGCGCAGGCACACGCGCGGGTAGCCATGGGCGTCGGTGACGATGCTGACGCCGCCCTCGTACGCGAGCGGCGTGCCGTCCTTGTGGGAGGCATCGACCCAGCCCATCGTCACGCGCTTCGCTCCGCAGGCGACGAGGTGCACGAGATTCGCGGCCATCTCGGGCGTGTTGCCGAACGACCACACGTCGAGGGCGCGCGTCGGCGGGACGTAACCTCCGAGCACGATCTCCACGTAGAGGAGCCACAGCGCATCGTCGGTGGCGACGTCACGCAGCGGGCGCCAGGTCATCCCGGCGGGCGCGTCGACTCGATCGATCACGAACACGAAGTCGCGGCCGCCGTCGGTGCGCGCGCGCGATCCGGACGGGGCGGGCAGGGCGAGGCCGCGCGCGGCGAACGCCGCCTCGACCGCGGGCATCGGTCGCGCGTCACCGAGCGGGACGTCGGGGAGGCGGTCACCCTCGAGGAGTACCGCGTGGGTGCGATCGAGGATCAGCGCGAGCATGGCGGCAGAGTGTAGGCGGAACGGATGGCGGTTCGAGCCGCAATCATCGACCGTGCTCGCTCCGGCGGCGCTGCTGCTCGTGCTCGGCCTCGGGTTGCGCGGCGCTCGCGACTGCGCCCATGATGGCGTGCTGCCCGGAACCGAACCCGATACGCTCCTGTTCGGTGCGAGCTCGATGCTCGGCTGGTCGCTGTTCCGCGCGCGGGGATCGGTGACCGCGTACTGCAACAGCGCCACGCGTCGCCCTCCGCCGGGCGTCGCGGGCGGCATCGATCTCGACGACGAGCCGGCGGTCGCCGAGCTGTTCTCGCGCGTGCGACCAGCGCTGATCGTCCAGTGCGCGGGCGTGTGCGACGTGGAGGGTTGCGAGGCCTCGCCGGAGTTCGCGTGGGCGGTCAACGTGGAGGCGATGCGGATCCTCCTCGCGCACGCGCCTCCCGAGGCCCGCATCGTCTACTGCTCGAGCGATCACGTGTTCAGCGGTGACACCGGCCCGTACGACGAGCACTCGCCCACCGATCCGCTGAGCGTGTACGGCCGCACGCGGGTGGCGGCCGAGCAGATGATGCTCGCGCGCCCGAACACCGTGATCGTGCGGAGCGGACCGTGGATCGGTCCGTCCGCGAGCGGCAAGACCGGCCACCTCGACTGGCTGCGCTATCGCCACGGCCGTGGCCTGCCGATGACGGTGGTCGCCGACGAGGCGCGTTCCGTGGTGTGGGCCGAGGACGCCGCGCGCCGCGTGTGGGACATGGCGGACGGAAGCGTCACCGGCATCCGTCACCTCGTCGCGTCGCGCACGGTGTCGCGGCCCGAGCTCGCGCAGTTCCTCGATGCCAAGTTCGCGATCGGTGCGCGGATCGATCAGCAACTTCGTCGCGACAAGCGCGCACCGCATCCCGGGCACGTCGAGCTGCGCACGGTGCATCGCGATCCGTTCGCGGCGGCGCTGCCCGCCGTGGTTCCCTGACTACGCGAGCAACGACGGATCGATCGCGCGCACGGGTGCGAGTGGCGTGCGATGGAAGGTGCAGGCGCACGTGGGCGGCGTGGCCGACGCCTTGCTCGGGCCCGATGGCACGATCATCAGCGCCGGCGCCGATGGCGATCTTCGTCGCTGGCGTGCGGCCGATGGCGGCGCGCTCGAGGTCACGGTGATCGGCCACCCGCTCGCGCGCCTCGCGCTCGACGGCACCGATCTCATCGCGGTGAGCGATGATCCGAAGGCACGGTATCGCATCACCTCCGGCGCGGTGACCACCGAGCCACTGCCGGCCGCGACCGGGACGCTGTGCGGAGCGTGCGCGGGATGGCAGGTCACCAGCGCGGGACCGCGGAGCTCGCAACTGCGCACGATCGCAGCATGGCGGCCCGTACGTCGGCACCGCCGAGCTTGCCGCGTGCTTTCCGTAGGAGAATAGCGACATGCCGTGGTGGACGTTCCTGTGGATCGTGGTCGGGCTCTCGGGCTCGCTCGGGCCGATCGTCTACTACGCGTGGCTCCGGCACTCGCAGCGCGCCGCGAAGCACCGCCACGGTCGGATGCTGATCGGCCGCGCGAAGCACATCGATGGCGTGCCGGTCTCCGACATCCAGGAGGCCGCGGTCGTGCGCGTGCGCGGCGAGGTCAAGCAACTCGAACGCGAGCTGAAAGGCCCGCTCTCCGGGCGACCGTGCGTGTACTGGCGCGTGCAGGTCTCGGTGCAGCGCTGGACCGAGCCACGCGGTCGCACTCGCACGCGGCAGGCGTACTGGCAGGACACCATCGATCACTCGGAGGGTGTGCCGTTCGTGCTGGCCGATGGCACCGGGCAGTGTGCGGTGGATCCGAACCTCGGCACCGCGGCGGTCGGAGCTCCGAAGCGGGTCGACGTGCCGCGCGGGCACATCATGCCGTCGGCGATGGCCGTGATGCTGACGGATCAGCAGGTCTCGATCGACGAGATCCGCCGCGAGGTGTGGCGCTTCGAGGAGACCATCGTCGGCGTCGGGCAGAGCGTCGTCGTGGTCGGATCGGGACGTCGCGCGCAACGCGCGGGCGTGCATGGCGAGACGAGCTACCGCGATCCCCAGGCGACCTGGGTCGTGCTCGATGGCAGCGAGCTCGAGCTGCTGATCACCGATGACAAGAAGCTGATGAAGCAGGGGCCCCAGGCGGTGCCCACGGATCTCGAGCCGCGCGAGCGCTGGCAGGGACGCACCGTGGTCGCCCCGGAGATGAGCCTGGTGCCGCTCGACGAGTACGAGGCGAAGCTCAAGAACAAGAAGAAGGTCGCGGTGATGGCGGTGTTCGGCGCGATCGCGCTCGGCGTCACCGTGGTGGTCGGCGTGCCCGCGATCATGCGCGCCATGAAGGGCTCGCCGCCGGCGGTCGTGACACCGGAGCAGCTCGCGGCGCTCCGCGAGATCACGCAGTCCGAGCGCGTGGCCGCGTATCGCTCCGATGATGCGTGGCGGACCGCGCTCGAGGACCGCGACAACGTGATGGCGACGACCGCCGACTGCGCACCGCTGGCGACGCTCGCGGCCGACGACTACCTCCCGGTCGCGGTGGTCGAGCGCAACGGGGCGCTGCCGCCGCAGAGCCCTCGCACCACGTCGCAGCTGGCGGCGATCGAGCCGCTCGAGGCCGGGTTCGCCACCGTGGCGGCCGAGGGCTACGCGGCCGAGATCAAGCGCGCGGCGGCGGCTCGTGCCCTGCCGCTCGACGTCTTGTTCGAGGTCGACGGCGAGAAGACCAATCTCTACCTGTACAGCCACGACGCGCGGCGCATCGTGTGCAAGGGCGTGGTCGACGAGAAGCTCCCGCGCTCGAACGCGCTGCCGCCGAAGCTGCTGACGTCGCTGCGCGCCGTGACGCAATGAAGTGGCTCCTCGCCCTGATGCTCGCGAGCTGTCGCTCCGAGCCGGCGGCACCGGTGGTCGCGGAGCCCGCGGCGTGGAGCGATGCGTGGATGTTGCGCGAAGGCCAGCGCTTTCTCGGCGACACGGCAGTGCGGCGTGCGGCGCTCGAGGCCTCGCTGACGAACCACGACAACCTCTACTCGCGCCAGCGTCTCAACTCGTATGCCCTCGGTGATCGCGGCTGGGACCTGCTGCCGGCGTGGAACCCGCGCTCGATCCGCGTGACCGGACCGATCGCCGCGAGCCTCGCGCATGGTGACATCCCGGAGCTGCCGGCGGGACAGTCGCCGCTGTGGGACGGCATCGCGCCGACGACGATGGACGGCTGGGTCGCGCTCGGACGCCGCGTGTTCCTCGAATATCCGATGCGCGCGGAGGTATTCATGGAGTACGGCCTCACCGATCCGGCGCTCGCCGCGGCGGTGGGCGTGGACCACACCGCCGATGGCGGCGTGCCCGGCCTCGTGGTGTTCGCGAACATCGACGGCGAGACCCGCGTCGGCATCACCTGCGCGATCTGCCACTCCTCGGTGAGAAACGGCGAGGTGGTGATCGGCGCCGCGCATCGCAGCTTCGACTACGGCCGGCTGCGCGTGACCTACGATCAGATCCACGGCACCCCGGTGGACCCCGCGCTGCAGAAGCGGATGTCGCGCTGGGGCCCCGGCCGGGCCGATGTCACCGAGGACGATGACGAGGATCCGGTGACGATTCCTGATCTGTGGGGCCTGCGCGCGCAGCGATGGTTGACCCAGGCCGGCACCATTCACATGGAGTCGCCGATGGCGCTCGCGATCCGCCAGGAGACGCAGCTCATCGATTCGAACCACCAGAAGATCCGCCCGCCGCGCGAGCTCGCGTGGGCGCTCGCGATGTTCGTGTACTCGCTGTCCCCAGCGCCGAGCACCGCGCCGGCCGCGCCGCAGGGAAAGGTCGTGTTCGACGCGCACTGCAAGCGGTGTCATTCCAACGCCGCGTACGGTGGTGCGCCGATCTCCGCCACGACGATCGGCACCGATCCTCGCCTCGCGAACGGCCGCGGCCGGGGCACCGGCAGGTATCGTGTGCCGCCGCTGCTCGCGGTGCGCGATGGCGCGCCGTACCTCCACGACGGTGCGGTCGGATCGCTCGCCGAGCTGCTCTCGCCGGAGCGGCTCGCGAAGACCCCCGGTCACCCGGCGGGGACGTCGCTCGCCGCCGCCGAGCGCGCGGCACTACTCGCGTATCTCGCGACGCTCTAGGTCTTCACGCCGGGCGGCAGGATCGTGGGTGCGCGAACCTCGACGTCCTTCGACACCGTCTGATCGCCGCCGGCGACGGTGACGGTGGCCTTCACCGTGTACGTCTTGTTGAAGCGATCGGGGATGCCGTCCCACGCGGGCTGCGAGAGTACGTAGCTGACCGCCAGCGTCTGATCGGGCGCGACCTGCTCGTCCCACGGCTCGTACATGCTCTTGTCGGTCCACCGCGTGGGCTTGCTCGGCGTGAGCATGCCGAGCGACTTGCCGCTCGCATCGAACAGCTCGACCTTCTTGATCTGGACCGTCGACGGCGAGCCATTGGCAGCCGTGGTCACCGAGAGCTGCATCGAGGTCTGCTCGCAGCGGCGGCGGGCCATCGACTTCGACTTCGACTTCGATTCGTCGATGTCGGCCGCGTAGTCCCTGTCGGTCTTCGTGCGCGTCACGGCAGCCTTCTCCTGCTTCGGGGCGGGCACGCCGGCCGCCGGCGGGCCCCACGGTGCGGATCCACCGCAGTCGTCGGCCAGCGTGGCCGCGGTCATCACCACGGTGACCTTGCCGACGGTCGCCGGTGGAGGAGCGGGCGGAGGCGTGGTCGTGGTCACCGGCGCGATGCCGGTGGTGGGCGGCGGTGTGGACGTCTCGCCGCCACCGCCTGCCTTCGTGCACGCACCGAGGGCGATCACCACCGCGAGGGCTCTCATCATTGATTCAGCGTAACACGCACATTCTGGAGCCGCTGGCACTCCTCGATCAGGGCCATGTAAGGCGCGGGCGCGGGCGACGTTGTTCGGCGCATGCCTCGTCTTCTTCTCCTGGTGTTCGTCCTGTTCACGATGGCGTGCGGCATGGCCGGGAGGCCATCGGTCGCGTACGGCGCTGCGCCGGGAGCCATGCAGATCACGGCCGCCGGTCCGCCGGGGGCCGCGGGAGCGATGCAGATTCCCGAGGCGATCGTGATCGAGGGCTCGCTGGCCCTCGAGGTCGAGGAGATCAAGGATGTCGTGCCGGCGCTGCGCGCGCAGGTGGAGGCCGTGGGCGGGCGGATCATCCTCGAGAACGTCAGCGGCGCCGAGACCTCGTGGTCCGCGAACATCAAGCTGCGGCTTCCGCCCGACAAGGTCGAACAGGTGGTCGCGTTCCTCGCATCGCGCGGCGAGATCGCGTCGAAGCACATCTCGGCGACCGATGTGTCGAAGCAGTTGTTCGACCAGGACCTCGCGATCAAGAACCTCCGCACCACGCTCGACCGGCTGACCGCGCTGATGGGCCAGAGCGGTCTACAGGTGCAGCAGATCCTTCAGGTCGAGACCGAGATGACCCGCATCCGCGGACAGATCGACCAGCTCGAGGGCGACCAGCGGTTCCTGAAGGATCGCGTCGCGTTCGCCACGCTCGACGTCACGATCTCGCGGCGTGAAGGCGCGGTCACCGTGGCGAAGGCGAAGGTCTACCCGGGCGTGCGCGGCGTGATGCTGACGCTGTTCGATCCGGGCCAGCGCAAGCGCACGCGGTTCGGGGCCGGCTTCGTGCTTCACACGGTGCTGCGCACGGTGTCGCTCGAGGTGGACGTGCTCCAGAAGGAGCAGAACGAGGCGCACGACGAGTCGTCGACGGGTGTCATCGCGACGCTCGGTGGGGCGGGTTATTCCGACTTTCTCGGTGCCGGCCGCCGTCGCACGATGAACCCGTACCTCGGACTCCGGCTCGGGTATGCGCACATCGACTCCCATCGGTTCGTGCTGCAGGGCGAGGCGGGCGTCGAGCTGTTCAAGGCGAAGTACGTGGTGCTCGATGCGAGCGTGCGCGCGACCGGGTTGATCGGCAGCGACACCGACCTCGCGCTCGTGACGGCGCTCGGCGCGACCGTTGCGTTCTGACGCCGCGTGTGGCGCGTGTGCGTCACACGCGCCGTGCTAACCGCGCGAACGGAGCCACGGCGTGGGTGGCACGACGCGTGCGTATCGATCCACGGATGCGTTGGTGGCTCGCAGCGTTCTCGACCGCGCTCGGCTGCGCGCCGGCGATGCCTCCTCCTCCGCCCGTGCCGGCCACCCTGGTCGACGATTCGGTGTTCAGCGCCAAGGTCGCCGGGCTGCGCGCCACGCTGGGGCGCCACGGGGTCGAGATCGACATCGCACCGCCGGTGATCGACAGCTGCGCGGCCGCCGGCTATCACGGCAGCGAGACGGGATGCGTTCGCTGCGAGCTCGCCACCCGTGCGAACACGGGCGGTGTCGATCCGGATCTGATCGATGGCGTGTCGATCGCTTTCGGCGCGTATCCGCCGGTGCTGATCCAGACCGCAAAGCTGCAACACGTCGCGCTGTGCCGCACGATTCGCGTCCTCGGTGAGGGGGACCGGGAGCAACCCGCGGGCGTCGCGATCGCCGACCAGCATCGCCTGATGATCAGCATCGAGCAGTTCGCCGACGGGGCGCCGGCGTACCGGGACTTCAGCGTCCAGCAGGTCGTGCACCACGAGGTGTTCCACCTGTTCGACGAAGCGACATCACCGGACCTCTACACCACGATCGACAGCACATGGCACGCGCTGAACCCGCGCGGCTTCGAGTATCACGATCCTGCGATCCACACGGAGTCTCGCCCTCGTGGCTTCGTGAACTACTACGCGACGACGAACCAGAGGGAGGACCGCGCGACCGTGTTCGAGTTCCTGTTCGGGCAGCCTGCGGTCCTGTGCGAGATCGGCCACGCAGACCCGACGGTGGCGGCGAAGGTCACGGCCGTGTGGAAGCGCGTTGCGAGGGTCGGTGGCGAGAAGCTGCTCCGGCAGCACGCGCCATGCGTGGACTGGCTCGGCGGTAGTGGCAAGCCGGTCAAGAAGCCGCCGAAGCGTACCGGTCCAGTGAACCTGCGCATCGAACGACGGTAGACTGCTCGGCGATGTTCTGGATGATCACGGCGCTCGGCATGCTGGGCGTGGCCGGCGTGTCGCTGTTCGCGACGATGAACCGCCTCGGCGGCACCGTGGAGAAGGCGTTCAAGCGCGCGCCCGTGCTCGCCGAGTCCGCGTTCACCGAGGGCGCGTACGGCAAGATCACCGGCATCGCGAGCTCGACCAAGAAGCTCCCGACGGCGCCGGGCCTCGAGCTGCCGTGCCTGGTCTACGAGCTGGTCGTCCACGAGGCGAACAGTGATCGTCAGGCCGGCCAGGGCTGGCGAATGATTCACAGCGAGGTCGTCGCGGTCGATATGGAGATCGCGGTCGGGAACACCATCGTTCGCGTCAACGCGCACGACATCTATCTCGTCTCCGGCCCGGTCTACGACGCGACGACCGATGTGCGCACCGGTGCGGGCTACGGGAACACCTCGCGGATCCGGTTCGTTCCTCCGGGCGCTACCGTGCACGTGGTCGGCACGCTGACGCGCGAGGTCGATGATGATCCATCGGCGCCTCGCGACTACCGCTCCGTCGCCACGCGGTACCGGATGATCGGCAAGCGCGGCCAGCCGATCGCGCTCGCCGCCGACCTGGGCTGATCCACGCGCCAAGCCTGCCGCTCCTTGCCGGTGCGTGGGACCCGGGCCGCGCTATCCCGAAGGCATGAGGACCCTCGCGGCGATCGGCGTGCTCGTGGCCCTCGCGTCACCCGCCGTCGCCGAGGATCGCGAGCCCGTGCACCTGCGCATCGGCACGCTCGCGATCGACGGCAGCCGGTACATGAGGGACATGGTCGCGCTCGGCGCAGACGTGGAGCGCCGCACCCGGGGAGGCGTGGTGCTCGACTGGGTCGTTGGCGGGCAGCTCGGCGACGAGGCCGCGATGGCGGCGCTCGTGCTGGTCGACAAGCTCGACGGCGGAGCGTTCTCCGCGACCGGGCTGGTCGCGCTGGTGCCCGACATGGCCGCGTTCTCGAGCCCGGGCCTGTTCAACAGCGCCGACGAGGTCGATCGAGCGACGGGGACCGTGACCCCGGCGGTGCGCGAGCTGTTCGCCGCCCGCGGCCTCTCGTTCGCGATGTGGGCGGACCTTGGCTTCGCCCACGTGTTCGCCGCGCAGCCGATCACGAGCCTCGCCGAGGTGTTGAGCATCGCCGCGCCGCAGCTCGCATCTCCTCTCGACGGGAAGCTGACCGAGGCGATCACGAGCGGTCGCGCGCGTGCGTGGGCCGTACCACCGCTGTACATGCTCGCGATGGCCGGCGCGAAGGCCCGCGCGGTCTCGAACCTGCGGCATCACTACGTCGCCGGCGGCCTCGTGCTCTCGGCGAAGGCGTGGGCGAGGGTCGGCGCTACGGATCAGCGCAAGGTGGAGGCCGCGTTCTCCGGGTGGGAGCCGAAGCTGCGCGCGAGCTGGCGCAAGGAGAGCGACCGAGGTCTCGCGGCGCTGCAGAAGTCCGGCGTGACGATGCAGGCGGCGACGGTCGACGAGGCGCGCGCGTTCGTCGCCGCTGCGGCGAGGCAGCGCGAGCGGAGCGATCTCGCGAAGGCGATCGCGTCGGCGCTCGGCCGCTGACTATTCGAACACGCCTTCGCCGGTGGTCTCGATCGAGCCGCTGACCGTGCACACCTCGGCCCCCGCGCAGCTCCGGAGCTGCAGCGCATTGAACGTGGCCTTCACGATGCCCTGGAGCGGGTGATACGACGTGATCGAGATGCTCCCGCCGCTCGGCGTGGCCCCGTTGAACCAGCAGTGATTGCCATGCAGATCGTAGCTCTTCGTGGTCATCGCGACCACGCGGCGCGCGCTCGAGCCATCCCACATCTCGGGATCTGGCACCGCACCGGTGTAGCCATCGGGAAGCTCGAACTGCACCGATCCGAGGAACGTGTAGGGCGAGTCGTGCTCGGTGAAGGCGATGCCGAGGTTCCCGTTCTCGTTGACGATCGCGCGGCCCTGCAGCGTCGCCGCGCACGTCGTGGTCAGCGTCGAGTGGAGCTGGTTGCTCGTGGTGCCATCCGTTGGCCCGCCATCGCCCGAGGCGGTGTGGCCATCGCCCGGGGGTACGCTCGCATCGACATCGCCGGTGCCGCCCGAGGAGTCGCACGCGGCGACGAAGATCAGTGCGCTCAGCAGGATACGGGTCACGCGCTAGCTCTACCGAACATCCGGGGCCGCGCGCCCAATAGTTTCGGACTTACTTGCAGGGGTCGCCGGCGACCGCGCCGCCGCCATCGAGCGGCATGCCACCGATCGCCCGGCCGCGCAGCGCTGCGTTCGCGAACGAGGTCCGGCGATTCGCAGCGCGGCCCTCGGGCGTGCCGTTGTCGCCGACGGGCTTGGTCTCGCCGAAGCCGACCGGGAGCAGGCGCTTGCAGTCCACACCCTTCGCGACCAGCGCCTTCGCCACCGCGAGCGCGCGCTTCTCGGACATCGCCTGATTGTACTTGTCGTCGCCCTGCGCGTCGGTGTGGGTCTCGACGCGGAGCGTGCTGATCGACGACTTCGCTTCCATGTACGCGGCGACGTACGCGATCGCCTCGGCGGACTCCGGCTTGAGCGTGGCCTTGGACGTCTCGAACGTGATCGGAAACGGCACCTTCAAAACGCCGTTCTCGAGCTCGAACTTCGGAGTCTCGGCGGCGGCGGCCGTGGATAGCATCGTCAGGACGAGGAGCGTGCGGAGCATCCCCACAGGATAGCTCATCTCAGGGCTTGGTCGCCGGCTGGTAGCGCCAGCTGCACATGTGCGCGGTTCCGTGCTCCTCCTCGGACTCCTTGCACGCATCGGGACCGGGCTGCTTTTGCTCGGACGACTTCGCGTGCTGCGCGGCCACCGCGCTCGCGTCGAGCTCGCGGGCGTAGCGCGCGTTGCCGAGGAACTTCTTCAGCACCGTGGCGTACAGCTCGTCGCGCTGCTGATCCGTGACGCCGTTGTTCGTCATGCGGTGCGGCCAGCCGTGGTCGATCGTGATCACGTAGTAGTCCTCGATGATCGAGGCCTGCTGCTCCATACCGTAGTCGACGAGATCGCGCTCGGTCGCGAGCTCGTACGGATACGCCTTCTCGTACGCCCCGCGGTACTTCGTGAACTCGACGACACCCTGGCCGATCAGGTCCATGCCATTTGCGTACTGCCACACGTGCGTCATCTCGTGGACGAACACGGCGCGAGCGCCGCTGCGCAGCGTGGAGAAGTCGCTCTGCCACAGATCGCCGGGCGCGTAGACGTGGCCGCGCGGCGTCATGTAGACGTTCTGCGGCTGCAGCGGGAACGAGTTGTTGATGACGTGGACCTTCGCGTAGTCGATGCCGTCGCGGAAGATCGGCTTCAGCAGCGCGATCTCGCCGGCGGTCAGCGGGCGGTTAGGGGCGGCGATCTCCTCGGCGGGTGTTGGCGGGACGAGTGCCGGTGCCGCGATCGACGGCGGCGTGGCCGGCGGTGGCGGCGTGGACGCCTTCGCACAGGCACCGAGGAGCGCGAGGATGATCAGCTTGTGCACGCGCGCCGAGTCTAGCAGCCTCGACCGCGGCTCGCGGGGTTGGTCTTCGCCGCGCGCTCGTCACCAGTCGAACGGCTGCGCGACCTCGGGCGATGCGGAGACCTCGGCCGCGCGTGCGCTCCAGCTCTCGCCGACCGCCTGCGTGCCGCGCTCGCCCGCGTGCGCGCCGATGATCCACACGCGCGCCGGGTCCACGACCCCGAGGTACGCGGAGATGTCCGTCGTGGCATTGCCATACGCGGCGTCGATCACGAAGCCGGCCGCGACGAGCTCCGCGAGCTGTGCGCGCTTGAACGCGCCCACGCTGCCCTCGGTCGGCAGGATGTCGCCGTTCGAGTCCGTGACCCGCAGCGGCCCGGGCGTGAACTGCTTGTCGGCGAGCCACGTGCGCGTCATCTCCGAGAGCCAGTACGGACGGCCCGTCAGGTACAGCACCACGTGACCGCGCTCCGCGTGGGCCGTCATCAACGCCGCGCCGTCGGGATAGGCCGGCGGCACCAGCCCCGCGAGGATCTGCTCGAACAGCTCGCCGTCGCTGGTGGTCAGCGTCGCATCGATATCGGAGACCACGAATCGCGTGCCGGCCGGCAGCACCCACAGCACCGATGTCGTGACACTTCGATCGCCGGCGACCTGAAACCGGACCTCGTAGGCACCGACAGGAAGCATCGGGGCCGCGATCTGCACGCGGCCATCGTCGTTCGTGCGGACGCGACCGAGCGAGCGCCAGCCGGCGCAGTCATCGAGGAACACGAGGACATCCTCGTCCTCGAGATCCTTGCTCACCAGGCCATACGCGAGCTTCGCGCTCAGCGTGGCCGTGGCGCCGTAGCGCGCGAGGATGTCCTTGCCGGCGTGGTTCGGATCGCCAGCCGCGGTGGTGATCGGCGAGGCGATGTCGTGGCGCCAGCTCTCGCCGGCGGCCGGTGTGTATGCGCGCCCGGTGCAGCGCTGGAACGCCTGGCGTCCCGGGTCGGTCCCCGCATCCGGGCCATCGTCACCAGCGGTGCTCGCCCCGACGCAGCCGGCGAGCAGGATCCCCATGACGACGAGTCGATGTGCCATTCCCTCAGCGTAGGTCGCGGCCGGATGAAGTCACCCATGCGCCTGAAGCGTGCCGGCGATTGCCGTCAGCGGTCCGTCATCTGCGCGAGCGCCATCTTCGAGATCTCGACCACATCGAGGGCGGATGTGGGATCGAGCACGAGCTGGGCGAGGATCTTGGTCGCCTCGGCGCGCTTGCCGAGCCGGTCGAGCGCGAGCGCCTGGTTCGCGAGCACGAGGCCACGGGTCTGCACGTCGGGCTTGTTCGCGAGCGCCTTGTCGAGCAGCGCCGTCCGCTGCACGTCGTCCTCGGCCTCGAGCGCGAGGTCCTTCCACGCCGGCGTGATGCCGGGCGCGGCGGCGGTGATCGCCAGGAGCTCGGCGTGGCGGCTCGTCGGGTCTGCGAACTCGACCATCGCATAGCGCTTGCACATCCCGGCCGCCCACTCCTTCGCGGCCTCGCGGCGAAGGCAGTCGAGCGTGGCGTGCGCGGTGAAGAACCCGCGCGGAGCGAGCGCGATGACCTGCTCGTAGATCGGCAGCGCGTTCTCCGGCTGATCCATCAGCTGGTAGGTGTACGCGAGCTCGTAGAGCGGATACGGCCACGTCGGTGCGGCGTCGTGCGCCTTGCCGAAGCTCTCGATCGCCTTCGCGTATGCGCCCTTGCTGGCCATCGTGCGCGCCGTCTCGAACAGCGAGGACGCGGCTTCGAGCACGCCGTCGCCGCCGACCACGGTCCAGTTGACCTGGCCGGTCGCGTTCGCGAGGTCTGCCGTCCTCAGCGTGCGTCCGCTCGAATCCTGGAAGATGATGCGTTCGTCGGCGTGGGACGGCGACGTTGCCGCGGGGATTGGTGGGGGAGGGGTGTCTTTACAAGCGACGACGAGTAACAGGAGGAACGCGGCGCGCATCCGCGGGAGCAGTTCGTAGAGATCGACCGGCCCCTTGGACATGCGCCGAGCTTACCGCCTACGGGTTGTCCCACTCCACGGACTCGGGTCCCTCCATCTCGGACCACGCGGCCTTCGGCGGCGTGCCGGCGATCTTCACCACGTGGCCGGGGTTATCGAGGGCGACCAGCGTCCCACCATCGAGCCACATCACGTCCTCCACGAAGTCCACGACCTCGGTCGGGTACGCGATCACGGGCGATCCGTCCTTCGCATCGAGAAGCCAGAGGCGACCGGCGGCATCGTTGACCGCGACGTATTTCCCGTCGGGGCCGAGCTTCGGCATGGTCTTCCACTGCGTGTAGCCCTCGGCGTCGGCCTTCATCTTGACGCCCTTGAAGCCGGGCAGCGGCGCGGTCCAGCGCGGTTTGAGCGTCGCGACGTCGATCAGCGTGACCTCGTTCGAGCCATCGACGAGCACCACCGAGTGGTCGGCCGAGAGATCGAGATCGTGCGCGTCGTACTCGAGCGAAGCCACCGCCGATCCGTCCGCGATCTTGACCTTGAGCACCTGGCCCGAGGAGCCCGAGCCGTTGCAGATGAGGACCTCGTCGTTCGACAGCGCGACCGCGGACGTGAAGAAGCAATCGCCGTTGCACTTCACGGGCAGCTCCTTCTGGACGGCGCCATCCGCGCCGACCACGTAGATGTGCGTCGAGTCGAGCGCGAGGATGCGCTTGCCATCGGGCATCCACGCGAACGCCGAGACCCAGACGCCCTCGTGCTTGGCATCGCCGCGGCCGCCGAGCACCGTCGCCGCACCACTCGGCGCGCCGGTCTTCGCGTCGAGGATCAGCAGCTCGCCACCATCGTTGTTCGTGACGATCTTCGAGCCATCCGGGCTGACCGCGACGGCGCGACCCTGGTCCTCCTTCTTCCACAGCTGCTTGCCATCGAGCGAGCGCGCCGAGAGCAGCGACTTCCACGACGATACGATGCCCGCCGAGGTGCGGTACACGCGAAAGTCACCGCGCACCGAGGAGTGCCGCATGCGCTGCGGCGCGATCGTGCGATAGCCATCGACGGCCGCCGGCGGTGCGACCTGGGCGCCGAGGCCGGGCGGCACGATCGGCGGCGGCGCCGGCTCGGCGGGCTTCGGCGACTCCGCGGAGCCGGCCGCGGGCGGCGCCTTGCTCTTGCTACAGGCCACCGCGATCAGTAACGAGAGGGTGAACAGGCGCATCGCAGCGTCATACTAGAGTTGATGGACCCACAACAGCGACGAGGCGCCCTCGTCCGCCATCATGGGTTCGTAGACCGGGGGAACACGCTGTAGACTGGTCAGGATGATCCGCCTCTGCACCGCGCTTCTCTTCATGATCGCGGCCTGCGGCGGATCTGCGGTGGAGGAGGACGACCAGCCGCCTCCCGATGCGGGATCGGTGATCACCGCGCCGCCGAACGTGTGGACGTGGATCTCGATGCCTGGCACGACCTGCGCGAACGGCACGCCGGCGGGCTTCGGCATCAACTTCCCGCCGACGCCGAGCACCGATCTACTCGTCTACTTCCAGGGTGGCGGCGCGTGCTGGGACGAGACCACCTGCTTCACGTTGAAGTCCGCGATCAACATCGAGACCACCTACGACGCCGCGAGGTTCGCCACCGACATCAACGGCACGCAGGCCGATCGCTCGCCGGGCAACGTGTTCGGCCGCGCCACGCTGGTGTGGGTTCCGTACTGCACGGGTGATCTCCACGCCGGCATCGAGACCAGGACCTACGGCGTGCACACCGTGCATCACACCGGCGCCACCAACACGCAGCACTTCATCGACGCGCTGAAGGCCACGCTGCCCGGCTCCGAGCGGATCTGGCTCTCGGGCTCGAGCGCCGGCGGCTTCGGCGCCACGTTCAACCAGCATCGGTTCGCCGCGGCCTGGCCCGCGGTCGACGTTCACGTCCTGCAGGACAGCTCGCCGTACGTGCCGGTGCTCGCCGCGTACGCGACCTGGCAGGCCGCGTGGTCGCTGCAGTTCCCGCCGAACTGCACGGGCTGCACCACCAGCCTGCCGAACGTGATCGATGCGGTCACCTCGGCGCACCCGAAGTCGCGCATCGCGCTCCTCACGTACGACGACGACGCGGTGATCAAGCAGTACTTCGGCTACTCCGCCACCGCGGGCTCGCTGATCCCGGCGACGAACTCGCTGCTCGTGAACCAGTACGACCTGCCGAGCACGCACGCGTTCGTGCTCGCCGGTACGGCGCACACGATGTTCGCGCAGATCGGAACGCTCGTCGGTCCGGGCGGCGTGCGGCTCTCCGACTGGGTCACCCAGTGGGCGACCGGCGACCCCGCGTGGACCACCGTTCGCTAGTCGGGCTCGGTCACCGCCACGATGATCTGCTCGTGCCTCGGCCAGTAGTCGGCGTAGGGCTCGAGCCTCGAGCGGCTCATCGGCGCGGCGACCAGTGACGTCCCACGCTCCACGCGTGCGAGGCCGTCGAGCTTGGTCACCTGCGTGAGATGCAGCGTGATGCGCGCCGGCGTCTTGCGCGTGATCGGGTACACGGAGAGCCGCAGCTGGTCGCGCGTCGTGAGCTCGAGCAGCGCCGGATCGCGGATCTGCGCGACCACGTCGTCATAGATCTTGCGCGCGGAGGCCGCGAGCACCGGCTGCGCGACGAGCGCCTCCTCGGTCCCGATCTGGATCGTGAGCCCGGTGACCGCCATGTCGGCGGGGATACGGACGGGCAAGATGATCTCCTGCGCGTCGCGCGCCTTCGTGGTCACCACGAACGACAGCGTGGCGTGGTCGTCGTCGATCTGTTCGATGCGACGAAGGGTCGAAGCCTCCGCGGCGGCAGTGGCGAGCAGGAGGGCGGCGGCGATCGGGAGGGTGCGCATGCGAGGAGGACGCGCGCGCGATGTCACGGTTTCTGCGTTTGATGTCACGACCTTGTGGCCGCGATAAATAGTTCCCGTTCGGCGTGCGTTTCGCGTCTTGAGGGCATGCGCACGGTCCTGATCGCGTTCGTCCTGCTCGCTGCCTGTACCACCGAGGGCTCGCAAGGTCCCGATATCGATGCGGGCGTGACTGGCCCCGACGCGAAGGGCATGGGCGACGCCCACCCCGCGCCGGATGCCGCGACCGCGACGAGCTGCGCGGTGAAGGACCCGGTCGTGCAGCTGATCTACACGTGCGACTTCAAGTGGTCACAGTGCACCGGCGTCATGGCATCGGATCACGAGGTGAGCTGTCAGATCCAGGCGGCCGGCTCGCTGCGGTTCTCGCTCTGCGAGTGCAAGCTCAACGGCGTGTCGCAAATGCAGTTCACCTCGACGACGATCTGCGGCCTCGGCTCGTGGCCGGAGCTGGAGATGGAAGCGAACATGCGCTGCATGTGGCACCTGAACTAGCGCGCTCCACACCTGGTTCGCGCGCGACGCGCTTCGACGAGCTGCCCGCGGTGTGGCCATCGCAGCTCCCTGCGACGCGATCGCTGTGGCAACGCATCACTGTCCGCGGTTGAACCCCGTGCTGCGACGTCTCTGCGACATGCCATGCCCATGTGTACCGTCGAGTGCATGACTCGCTACCTCGTGATCATGATGCTTGCGGCGTGCGCGCATTCGAAACCTCCCTCGACGCCGGCGACGCCGGTCGCAGAGCCGATCGCGAAGGCGTGCTCGGCCGCCGAGTACCGGCAGCTCGACTTCTGGGTCGGGGACTGGACCGTCAAGGTGCATGCGCGCGCCACCCCGACCTCGGATCGATGGGCCGACTCGGTGGGCACGCAGCACATCCATCCGGTCCTGTCGGGCTGCGCGGTCCAGGAGAACTTCTCCTCGGAAGCGCCGAACCAGTTCGCCGGGAAGTCGTTCTCCACCTACGCCGCGCCGCAGAAGAAGTGGCGACAGACCTGGGTCGATGATGGCGGCGGCTACATCGCGCTGACCGGCAACCCCGAGGCGGGCAGTGCGATGACGCTCTACGACGAGTCGCGCATGGTCGAGGGCAAGGAGATCCAGATGCGGATGGTTTACTCCGCGGTGACGCCGACCTCCCTGCACTGGGAGTGGCAGCGCACGGACGACAACTGGGCGACGAACGCGATGATGATGGCGATCGACTACACCCGGCGCTAAGCGATCCGGGCAGATTCCTTGCCCTCTCCGCGGGGGCCGGTACCATTATTTTTGTGAACCTACTCGACGTTCGGCGACGTGCGCCGCGGATCTCCGTCGAGGGGTTCTGCGGTGTGGTGACTGACAACGACGATCTCCACCACGCGACGATGAGCGACCTCTCGACGATGGGGCTCCGGCTCGAACGGCCATTCGACCCCGCAAACTCGAAGCCCATCGTGCAGCTCGAGATCGACCTGCCGGGCCTCGACGAGGTGGTGTGGGCCAGCGCGATCGTGACCCGCGCGATCCTGACCCCGATGCCGGGCCGTCGAGCGGATGGGCAGCCGCGGTTCTGGTGTCGCGCCGGCCTGCGGATCGCCGATTCCTCGCAGCGCGAGCGCAAGATGCTCCGCGACTACGTGATCGAGCAGATGATCTCGCGGCGCACCGCCGCCTAGTCGGCAGGATCGAGCGTGATGGTCACGACGAGCGGCTTGTCGGCGCGCTCGAGCGACAGCTTGATCGGCGTGCTGGGCGGGAGGTCGTCGAGCACCTGGCTGGCGTAGACGCCGAACCGCTTCACGGCGACGTCGTTCACCTTGACCAGGACGTCGCCCCGCTCGACGCCCGCACGCGCGGCCGCGCTGCCCGGCTTGACCGCGTCTACGACCACCTCGCCGAGCTGTTGTTCGAGCTCGATCCCCGAGTCCGCGCTGCGTGCGTTGCCGGCTCCGTTCTCCTCGGTCGTGATCTCGACCCGGGTGACCTGGCCGGAGGCAACGACGGTGACCGCGGTGCTGCGGCCACCGCAGATCACGGTGTTCGCGCCGACCGGCGCGCGCTGGAGGCGAAACGCACCGCGCGCATCGCTCATCGCTCCACCGGATTGCGCGCCGCGCCGGGTGGTGTCGTCGAGGGCGCTCATGCACCACATCCTGGCCACCGGCGCCCGCGTCTTGCTGTCGATGATCGTGCCCTCGATCGTCCCGGTCTCCCGGTGGAGAAGCGTGACCTTCACGATCTCGCCCGGCGTCACGGTCACGCTCTCGTACTCGGGAGCCCGCGGCGTGCCGGCGACGATCCGATAGTCGCCTGCCGGCAGGTTGCGAAAGGAGAACGCCCCACCGGTGATCCCCGCGCGGGAGCCATTCCCGCGATCGTTCATCGCCGTGACCTCGGTGGCCGTGAAACCCTCGAGCGTGCCGTCGATGCCACCCAGCTCGACCAGCCGGATCGCCACGTCGCGCTGGCCCGCGGGGACCTT
>JBBRED010000044.1:0-33216 GCA_038203335.1 Haliangiales bacterium
CGGTGTTCCTCTATCACGCGATCAAGGCCGGCCTCGACATGGCGATCGTCAACGCCGGTCAGCTCGCGGTCTACGACGATATCGATCCGATCCTGCGCGAGCACGTCGAGGATCTCGTCCTCAACCGCCGGCCGGATGCCACGGAACGCATGCTCGTGCTCGCCGCGTCGTACTCCGGCGAGTCCGTGCGCAAGGAAGACGAGCTGCTGTGGCGCAAGGAGCCGCTCGGCAAGCGCATGGCGCACGCGCTCGTCAACGGCATCACCGACTTCATCGACGAGGATGTCGCCGAGGCGCTCGCCACGTATCCCAAGCCGCTCGACATCATCGAGGGCCCACTGATGGACGGCATGAACGTCGTCGGCGAGCTGTTCGGCGCCGGCAAGATGTTCCTGCCACAGGTCGTGAAGTCCGCGCGCGTGATGAAGAAGGCCGTCGCGATCCTCGAACCGCTGATGGACGCGGAGAAACGCGCGTCGGGCGTCACCACCGCCAAGGGCAAGATGGTCATCGCCACGGTGAAGGGCGACGTCCACGACATCGGCAAGAACATCGTCGCGGTGGTGCTCCGCTGCAACGGCTACGAGGTCACCGACCTCGGCGTGATGGTCCCGCAGCACAAGATCCTCGACACCGCCGTCGAGCTCGGCGTCGACATGGTCGGCCTCTCCGGCCTCATCACCCCGTCGCTCGACGAGATGATCTCCGTCGCCACCGAGATGACCCGCCGCGGGATGACCATGCCGCTCCTGATCGGAGGCGCCACCACCTCGGGCAAGCACACCGCGGTCAAGGTCGCGCCGGCCTACTCCGGCCCCACCGTGCACGTGCCCGATGCGTCGCTCGCCGTGGGCGTGATGGGCAAGCTGCTCTCGGCCGACAAGCCGAGGTACATCGCCGAGGTCCAGGCAAAGCAGGACTCGGTCCGCATCGCCCACGCGAACACGCAGAAGCGCCCGACCATCTCCGCCGACGAGGCCCGCCGCCGCAAGCTCGCGCTGCCGTTCACGCCCGCCGAGATCCCCACGCCGGCGTTCCTCGGAACGCGCAACGTCGAGATCCCGCTGACCGAGCTCGTGTCGTGGATCGACTGGTCGCCGTTCTTTCACACCTGGGAGCTCTCGGGCCGCTATCCCGCGATCCTCGACGATCCGAAGAAGGGCGACGCTGCCCGCAAGGTGTTCGCCGACGGCAAGGCGCTGCTCGAGCGCATCGTCGCCGAGAAGCTGCTCGTCGCGCGCGCCACCTACGGCTTCTTCCCCGCCGCGACCACGCCCGCCGACGACGTCATCCACGTCTACGATCCCGCCGCGCCGCGCACGGAGATCGCCGCGTTCCCGATGCCGCGCCAGCACGAGGACAAGGAGATCGCATACTCGCTCGCGGACTTCATCGCGCCGGTGGGTAACGCCACGCAGGATCACCTCGGCGCGTTCATCGTCACCGCCGGCATCGGCACCGACGCGATCGCCGCGATGTTCGAGGCCGACCACGACGACTACAACGCGATCATGGCCAAGGCGCTCGCGGACCGGCTCGCCGAGGCCGGCGCCGAGTGGCTGCACGCGCGCGTGCGGCGCGAGTGGCACTACGGGCTGACCGAGAACCTCACGAAGGACCAGATCCTCGCCGAGACCTATCGCGGCATCCGCCCGGCGTTCGGCTATCCGGCGTGCCCCGACCACACGCCGAAGGGCACGCTGTTCGAGCTCCTCGACAACGCGGAGTTCCACTCCGTGATCCTGACCGAGAGCTTCGCGATGCACCCCACCGCCTCGGTCTCGGGCCTCTACTTCGCGCACCCGAAGAGCCAGTACTTCTCCGCCGGCCGCGGCTGATACGCTCTCCGCGTGCAGCGGATCGAGCTGGCGTCGTGCGCGGAGGTACCGGAGCTCACCGGCTACGCCGACGGCGTGTGCCTCGTGTTCGCGGATGCCGCGGGCGCCGAGGCGCTGATCGCCCGGCTGCGCACCCAGTTCCCGGAACGCTCGGTGTTTCGCAGCGGGCCGCAGTGGGTCACGGTGTTGCCGGTGGTCGCGCGGGCGCGGATCCTCGCCGTCGCGGGTGCGGTGCGCGCGGCGATCGCCGACTTCGTGGGTACGCGGCGCTCTCTGATGGAGCGCTACCGCGCAGGGACGCTGGATCCCGACTGGGACACCAACGAGCACGGTGCCGACTGCACGTTCGAGCACTTCCACACGCGCCAGGTGGTGGAGGCGCCGCTGTGGGCGGATCACGGCCAGGTCGATCCGATGTTCTTCGCGACGTTCGTGCGAACCACGCCGGCGCACGCTGCGGTCGCCGCGTTGCTCGAGCGTGACTTCCACGACGCGGCGCGGATCCTCGAGGTGGTGCCGCGGTGATCCTGTTCCACGGCACCGGCGGTGATCGCGCACTGCTCGCGAGCGTGTTCGCGCAGGGCCTGTTGCCCTCGCCGCGTCCGTGGGCGCACCAGGCCACCGGGGTGGAGTCGCACGTGTTCGCGTGCACCACGCCGATCGGCACGCGGGGCGGTGATCCGATCCAGTTCGCGCAGCGCGGTGCGTGGGGCGCGCGCTCGGCGTGGCTCCTCGTGCTGGATGTCCCGGCCGATGTGGCCATCCGCGGCGCGGTGCCGAATGACGAGCTCGAGCGCTACTGGAAGGCGCGCGCGTTCGGTGCGAGCGCGTTTCATCATCACGGCCGCGATCTGCGCGAGCTGATCGCCGTGATGCGCCGCACGCGGAAGCCCGCGCGCGATCTCCTGCGCTACCGGGTGGTGCGCGCGGAGGACGGCCTCTCCACCGATGCCGATACCCTCGTGCAGTTCGAGCAGGCGTTCATCCGCGCGGGCGCGAAGCACAAGCGGCGCGTCGCCGCGTCGTACGGCCTGACCCTTCCCGAGGAGTATCTCGAGGACCCGCACTATCCGTTCTGCATGGGCTGCATGGGCCAGCTCTACGACGTGGACATCGTCGTGCCGGAGGCGCCCGGCATCGCGTTCTCGCGCGGCGCGTGGGACCGGCTCGACCTCACCACGTTCGGCATGTTCGCCGACGTCATCGATCGCTGGCTCGCCGCGCACGGTGATCCGCAGGTCGGCTCGCTCGAGCAGTTGCAGGCGCGCCATCCGCCACCGCGCGATCTGGTGCCGCGCATCCTGTGGCGGGACTTCGCGACCGCCGATCTCGCGGAGCGCAGCCGCGCGCCCGACACGCAGCTCATGCTCGACCAGGTGCCTCCGTCGGCGATCGCCGGCGCGATCGAGCTCGGCACGCGCGACCGGCTCTCCAATCTGGTGCGGCCCGGTCCGGGCGAGACCCTGCAGCGCACGCTGGACTACCTGGCCCGGCAGATCGTCGAGCGCCACCGCGCCGCGGGCCGCCCCGTCGTGCTCGAGGCCTGACCCTCCCCGATCGGGCGAGTCGCCCTCCTCAGCCGCGGCCTTAGGTTGGCGCCATGCTTGGCTGGCTTCGCGATCGGCGGCGCAAACGGCTCCTCGCGGAGCCCATCCCTGCCCACTGGGGCGCGATCCTCGACGACAACGTCGCCCTCGCCCGCCGCCTCGATCCGGCGACCCGCCGCCGCCTCCTCGAGCGCGTCGCGATCTTCATCTCCGAGAAGTCCTGGGAGGGCTGCGGGGGCCTCGAGCTCACCGAAGAGATGCAGGTCACGATCGCGGCGCAGGCCTGCATCCTCACCCTCGGCCACGCCGACGATCGGTTCACCGATGTCGCCTCGATCCTGGTCTACCCGTCCACGCTGATCACGCCGCCGCGCCCGCTCGCGTTCTTCGAGCAACCCCGCACGCCGGTTGGCCATGGCCGCACCGTGATCGGCGAGGCGATGCTCGGCGGCCCCGTCGTGCTCGCGTGGGACTCCGTCCTCGCCGGTGGCCGCGAGGAGACCCTCGGCAACGTCGTGCTCCACGAGTTCGCGCACAAGCTCGACATGGCCACCGGTCGCATCGACGGCACCCCGCCGCTCGCGACCCGCGCCGAGCGCGATCGCTGGGCGCGCGTGTGCACCGAGTCGTACACGCGCCACCGTGCGATGGTCGACGCCGGCTGGCCGACCCTGATGGATGCCTACGGCGCCACCAACGAGGCCGAGTTCTTCGCCGTCGCGACCGAGACGTACTTCACGCGCCCGCTCGATCTCGCCTACGAACACCGCGCGCTGTTCTCGCTGCTCACCGACTTCTACGGCGACCTCACGCAGCAGCACCTGTCCTAGATCCCCGAGGGCGCGTGTCGTCAGCGGAGAACACGCGGCCCCGAGGCCCTCGACGGGCCGAGACTCGCAGTGCGCAAGATCATCGAAGACCAACGCCGCGCAACGTCCGCTCGCCGATGGTCCTCGCGGTCGAGGTGCGGACGTTTCTCGTCGAGGATTCGCGACTTGGAGTGTCAGACCGATTCGCTATAGATCGTCAATGGAAGCCGCGCGTTCTTCACTCGATCGCGATGAGACCCTGGCGCTGGGCGAGCAGATCGCCGAGCACGCCGCTCACATCGACGCCGCCTTACATCGCCTGCTGACGGACATCCGACGTTTCGACGGTTCGGGTGGCTGGCACACACAGGGTGCTCGAAGTTGCGCTGACTGGCTGTCGTGGCGTCTCGGCTGGGATGGAGGGCGCGCGCGCGAGCACGTGCGAGTCGCGAGCCGTCTCGGCGAGCTGCCAATGATCGACGACGCGCTTCGCCGCGGCGAGCTGTCGTACTCCAAGGTCCGGGCGATGGTCCGTGTGGCGACCGCAGCCAACGAAGAGCTCCTGCTCGAAGACGCGAGGTACTCGACGGGCTCGCAGCTCGAGACGATCTGCCGCAAGTATGCATCGGTCGCGCGTCGCAACCGGCCGACGCGAGAGGACGATGACGCCGTGCGCACCATCGCGCGGCACGATCGCGACGACGGCATGGTCTCGATCAACGTGGTGCTCCATCCGGAGGAAGCAGCCGCCGTGTGGGAAGCGCTGACCCGCGTGGCTCGCGAACGTGTGGAGGCCGCGCGATTCTGTCGAACCGATGCGCTCGTCCATCTCGCCGAGGGCGTGCTGCGCGGCGATCGGCCGGAGCGCTCCTCCACGGAGTTGATCGTCACCGTCGCGGCGGAGGTCCTCGATCGATCGAACCCCAATGCGGCCCAGGTCGCAACGACGGCCGAGGGCATCGCTGTCTCCGCGGAGACAGCGCGTCGTCTCGCGTGCGATTGCGGCGTGGTCCACGTGACCGAGGACGAGCATGGGACACCGCTCTCGATCGGTCGCAAGACGCGATCGATCCCGAGCTCGATCAAGCGAGCGCTGACCCGGCGCGACCACTGCTGTCGGTTCCCGGGCTGCAGCAACCGCGTGTACCTCCACGGGCACCACATCATCCACTGGGCCGATGGTGGAGAGACATCGCTCGAGAACATCGTGTCGATGTGTTCGTTCCACCATCGGTTCGTCCACGAGTACGGATATCGCGTGGCGCTCGGCCCGGACCAGCAGCCGCAGTTCTTCGATCTGCGCGGCGACATCGTCGAAGCCGTTCCGGCGCAGCGCCACCCCAGCGGACTCGGACTGTCGTCGATCCATCGTATGAACGAGCCGCTCGTCATCACGCCACGAACGAACGCTCCGCGGTGGGACGGTGACCCGGTGAACTACGACTGGGTCATCGAGGATCTGTGCCGCAGAGATCCGTCGCCAGACCCCGCGAAGCACTGACGGGCGACATCGCTGCCGCGGATTGCGGCAGCGACACGATCCCGCTCGTACCTCACACGAGTGAATCACTCGCATATCGTCGTCTCGGGCGGCGTGGTGACGGCTGGTCGCGCTTCTGGTTCTTGCGGGCGTTGGCGAGGCCCTCATCCTGTTCCTGATCGCGGCGGGCCCGATGTTCAACAATCCAGGAGGGCGGGTATGAACCGATTGTTCGTGGTTGTGGTGCTGATTGCTGGGTGCGTCGCTGAAGACGCCGGTGGCGGTGGCGGTGGCGGTGGGTGCAGCGAATCCGGGGACAGCTGTTCGGGCGAGACCATCTGTGTCGCCGGCAGCTGTGTGGCAGCGTTCGGGCGGGTCTATCTGGTCTCGGATGTCAGCGTTCACGTCCCCACAACGGATAGCAGTGGAGCGGCGTGGGACATCGGAGGCGGCGCGCCGGATCTGAAGATCAAGATCTCGGTGAACGGAAGTGTTGTCTCGACCTCTGTTGCGGTTGCGGATCAATTCAATGCGTCGTTTGCGGGACCCTTCAGCGTCACCTTGGTGGCCGGCGGATCTCTCCGCATCGATGCGGTCGATGAAGACGTGACGGTCGACGATCCGGCGGTTGCATGTCAGGCGAACCCGGTCACGGCCGCGCAGCTTCGTACCCGCACGATGTCGTGCTCGGCATCCGGTTCGACGCTCTCGTGGCAGATCGATCCGCGATGATCCGGTGAGCGTTCTCAGGGCACGAGGCGGTGGGCGCCGTCGCGCATGGTCGCGCCCCACGTGGTCTCGATCACGCCGCGCGCTCCGCTCCTGCGCGCGTACCCGCGTTCGAGGCGTCGCCGCGAATCGGGATGGCGGAGACGCCAGCCGCGGACGCGGTCGATATCCACCCCGCGCCGTGCAAGGACGACGGGCACTCGATCGTAGCTAGAGCGGCGCCGGCACCACGAGCGTCACGCCGACCGCGCCTGCGGCCACGGAGTCCGCGTGAGCCCGAGCCACACCCGCGAGGCTCGCCTCCACACGAAACGGTCCCGCGCCGAGGAGGCGCAGCGTGAACGCTCCGTCGGTGCCGGAGCGCGCGGTCATGCCGCTGCTCCGCACGATCGCATCGGGAAGCGGACCGCCCGCCGCGTCGACCACGCGACCGCAGATCGTCGACCGCGCCGCGATGACCGCGAGCTGCAGCCCCGTGACCCGCGCATCACCGGAGCGCAGGACGGCGGCGCCCCGGCCCACGCGAGCGACGCGCTCTCGATCGAAGCCGCCACGCGGAGGACGTACTCGCCGCCCGCGAGCTGCGCGATTCGAAACGCACCATCGACCGCGCTGATGGCGAGGCGCGCGTCGCCGGCCGCCACCACGACACCCGTGAGGGGAGCGCCGTCCTCGCCCACGACCCGGCCCTCGATCACGGCGGCGGCGTCGAGCTCGAGGTCGACATCGGTGCCCGTCACGACCCGCGTCGGCCGCGCCGTCGCGCTCCCGGTCGCGGCGCTCTGCGCCGTCACCTCGAAGGTCGGCTGCGCCGGCGCCGGGAGCTCGAAGCCGCCGGAGGCATCGGTGCGGGTGTGGTTGGTCGCCGTCGCTCGCGAGCTGCGCGGTACCGCGACGGTCACCGTGGCGCCCGCGACGGGCGCGCCGTGGCGCATCACGTGCCCGCGCAGCACCGGACCCTCGCGCACGTCGATCGCGAGGTCGCCGATCAGCGCACGCGTGTCGATCACCGACGGTGACGCGACCTCCGCCCCATCCACGCGCACGGTGACGCCCTCGATGCGCGCGACGTTGATCGCGAGGAACCGGCCATCGGGCCCCGCGACCGCGCGCATGGAGGTCATCGGCCCCAGCGGCGTCGGGCTATCGAACCGGATCGACGCGCCGGGCACCGGCCGACCGTTCGCGCGCACGGTGCCGCCTACCGAGGTCCCGGCCGCCATGCGGACCTCGATCGGCGTAGACCGCCGGCTCGCGATGGCCTCGAACGAGATCGCGCGGGGCAGTACGTGGTCCGCGGACCAGACGTTGAGCCACACGAGATCTGCCGCGATGCCCTCGATCTCGAACGTCCCATCCGCCGCCGACAGCGCCTGCCGCAGCGATGCGAGGCGACTCGCCACGAACACCTGCGCGTTCGCGACCGGCTCTCCCGTCTCGTCGTCGACGATGCGTCCGCTCACTGATGCACCGGGCGCGAGCTCGACGTCCACGCGCTGGATTCCACGCGCATCGATCGCACGGATGACGTGCTCGTACCCATCGGCACCGACATGCAGCCGCGACGCCTCGCTCTCGACGCACAGCGCGTAGTGCCCATCGGCACCGGTCTGCGTCGCGGCGTCGAACGGGTTCTCGCCGGTCCCGGCCGAGACGGAGGCGCCGACGATCGGTCCACCCACGCTATCCATGACCGTGCCTTCCACCGTGGCCCCGCAGCGCTCGAGCACGATCGCGATGCGCTCGGGATCCTGCTCGTGCCTCGGCGCGCGCGGATCGGCCATCGCGGTGGTGCCCGCGAAGCCGCGCGCCGTCGTGACGATGCGATAGATGGTCGCGTTCCGTGGCGACGCGAAGCGAAACGCTCCCGCCTCATCGGTGACGAGCGTCGCCTCCGGCACACCCGTGACCTGCGCGCCCCAGCCGTAGAGCTGGATGATCGCTCCGGCGATCGGCGCACCGTCCGCGGTGATCACCGTGCCCGCGAGCGGTCGCAGCACCACGCCCGGCACATCCCACCACGGTCGCGATGCGCTCGCGATCGGCGTGGCGTGCGCGGACGCCGTCGTGGCGCTGGGCGCGACGTCACCGCGACGCACCGCCGCCGCGTTCGCACGCGCGCCACCCGCGGGCGCAGCGGTCAGCGCGGATCGGCTCACCATGACGAGCAGGATCCCGGCCGCCGCCGCCACCGCGATGATTCCGGGTACCCACGAGGTCCCTCGCGGCGCGAACGCGAGCACCGCCGGCGCCCACGCCGTGCGATCTCCGGTGCGCGCATCGAGCAGCGCACGCAGCGCGATCAACCCATCGCGCAACCGGCCGCGCACCGTGCTCTCGGGGATCCCGGCCGCGCGCGCGATGGCCACGGCGCTGCGCCCCTCCACGAACCGCGCGATGATCGTGGACCGATACGGCTCGTCGAGCTCGAGCACCATCTCGACGAGCAGCTTGTGCAGCCGCATCTGCGCGAGCAGCGCATCGGGGCGCGCCGGCTCGGAGTCATCGATCGCCGCCTGTTCCCGCACCAGGCGCCGGGCGGTGCTGCGCCGTCGCATGCCGGCGAGGTCGCGCACGACCTTCGTCAACCACGGTCGGAGAGATCGCGAGCGATCGGGCGCTCGCTGCCACGCCGCGATCCGCGACTCCTGCACCAGATCATCGGCGTCGTCGGCGTTGCCGGCGAGACTCACGGCCAGGCGCTTGAGCCAGGCCGTATCGGCGAGGAGCTGGTCGGCGGTCACATCTGCATCCTGCCGCCGCGTGAGCGAACGTTGGCAGAAATCGCGCCCTGCCAGATCTGGCCGAGCGCCAGCACTGGCAGCCCGCCACCTAGCGGATTCGCGGAGTTGCGCGTGGCATCCGCGCTGCACATCGCTGCCGCCATGAAGAAGCTGATCGCCACCACCCTCCTGTTCACCGCCATCACCGCCTGCAAGAAGGACGAGAAGACCACCGACCAGCCCGGCGTCGCCGCGAAGTCCGAGGAGGCCCCCGCGGTCAGCGACGAGCTGTCGGCGGTGCTGCCGAAGCACGCGCCGTCGGAGTTCGCCGCGTGGGATCTCCCGGCGCGCGCGAAGGCGTGGCAGGGCGCGTGGGTCAGCGAGGCATCGCTCGGCTCGGCGCAGGCGATGGAGATCACGGGCGCCGTGGTCAAGACCTGGGACGGCAAGGCCGAGAAGACGCTCGCGTTCGAGCTCGAGTCGCCGTGCTCCGCGAAGCTGGTCGAGAAGAGCGCCGGCGGATCGAGCTCCACCACGTCGCACTTCACGATCCGCGGCGGCGCGCTCGTCGAGGGCCTCGGCGATGCAGGCACGCGCAAGGGCAAGTCTGCGATCGCGTGCATCTCGAACCAGGTGCTGACGCTCGACGAGGCCGGCACGTGCCGGAGCTGGAGCTCGATGTTCGACAAGTGGGAGTCCGAGGCCGCGACCTGTGGCTTTGCGACCAAGGACGGCAAGGAGGTGTTCACCGCGAAGGTGAACGGCATGGACACCACGCTGCTGATCGATGGGGATGCACTCCTCTCGGAGCAGCTCTCGAAGCAATCGGCCGCGAAGCAGGCGGACTGGACGACGGCGAAGGCGGCGGTGAAGCCGCGCTGACGTAGCGACCGCCGAACGCCTTCGAGCTGAACCCGAACGACACGCCGCCCATCCACGCGCGATCGATCACGCTCTTGCCGGCGGTGACGTCGACGGAGAGAAACGGCGTCAGCCACAGGGCGGCGCGTCCGCGCGCCTCGAGCGCCGGCATCACCTCGGTGAGCGACGTGCTCGTGTCGCACGCGAAGTAGTGCGACTCGTAGCCATAGACGAGCAGGTGCGCGCCACCCGCCGCCTCGACGCCGAGGTCGAGCGAACCGATGCGCGTGCGCGCACCCGCGACCGCGAGACCGCCGAACATCGCGACGTGGGTGGCCGTGAGCTCGGGGGCACCGCGCTCGCCGCCCGACATCATCTCGGCATCGGCGCCGCCATCGGTGACGCCGCCCGCCTCGCCTTCGATGGCGACGTAGAGCCCGTGCGGCAAGCCCATGCCGATGCGCAGCTGCCCGAGCATGGCGGTGTCGAGGTCCGCGAACGATCCGGGAAGTCCGCTCGTGCCGGTGGCGTTGCCGCCGCGCGCGCAGGCGCTGGTCACCGTGTGCGACGTCTACGCGAAGCACGCCGACCTCACCGATCCCGAGCTCCCGCCGATCGAGCTGATCGCCGCGCGGCAGCAGGCTTCCTACGGCTGGGTCGACCTCGCGATCCCGCGCTACGAGGAGATCCTCCGCGAGCACCGGGATAGCGCCGCCGCCGCCCTCGCCGTGCCCGCGCTGCTCGAGGCGTTGCGGCGCCAGGGCCGCGGCACCGACCTCCGTCGCTGGGTGGAATCCCTGCGAGCCGACACGAAGTTCATGGCGGCGCACCCGGATCTGCTCGAGCTCGTCGAGAGCTTGCACGACCTCCGCTAGACGACGGTCGGCTTCGCGGTCGCGGCCGGCAGCTCGGCCGGGCCCCGCGCGAGCACGCCGATGACGAGCGCCACGGTGCTCGCACCGAGCGCGGACCACGCGCCGATGCCGAACACGGCCCAGGCGACCGAGCCGATGATCCAGAGGAACGTGCCGTAGATCGCGATGCCCGAGACGGCCGAGAGCTTCGCGCCGTGGACCGCGCTGCCCGCGCTGATGATGCCGGTGACCGCGGCGACGGGAACGATCCACAGGATCCGGATCCCCATCTCACCCGCGTAGCCACTGGTCAGCAGGCTCCACATCGACATGTCGGCCCACGGTGCGATGAAGCCGGCGAGGACGGCGATGCCGCCGATCGCGCGCCACATCGAGCGCTCCTTCGAGACGCCCGCGAGCATCACGCCCGCGCCGCCGAGGATCAGCCAGGTATCGAGGCCCGAGTGCAGCATCGAGCGGGCGACGCCGAACAGCACGTAGCCCGTGATCGAGATGCCCGCGGCGATCGCCGCGATGCGCGTGTGCTGCGAGCGCGTGGCCGCGGCTGCGACCAGCGCCGCGCCGGCGACCGGCACGAGGAACAGCCAGTGGTTGGCCTCCCACGCGAGACCGATGCCGCGCATGCTGAAGTCACCGCCGAGGTCGACCCAGTTCAGCAGCATGGATCCGACGAGGACCACGCCGACAACACCGAGAACACCGAACGCCCAGGTTGGAAGCGTCTTCTTCACGGCCTGACACTAGCAAAGGCCGCCCGCGGATCCACGTCAAACCACGGTAGGGGCTTATGATATCGACCGATGCGGACCCTCGAGCCCACGGACCTCGCCTTCTTCGACAGCGCACCGAACCGGATCGTCGACCGCGCCCGGTTCACGGCGCCGCCCGAGCGGGTGTTCGAGGCGTTCGCGGACCCCGCGATGTGGCCGAAGTGGTTCCCGCTGATGCACCGTGCGGCATGGACGCAGGGCAGCGGCGGCGTGGGCTCGGAGCGCGAGGTCGCGCTGCGTGCGCTCGGCACGTTCGTCGAGCGCATCATCGCGTGGGAGCCGGGCAAGCGGTTCTCGTTCACGATGGTCAAGTCGACCTCGCCGCTCGCCGTGCAGATCGCCGAGGACTACCGGCTCTCGCCCGACGGCGCTGGCACCCGGCTCGACTGGGTGCTCGCCGCGAAGCCGACCACGTTCGGGCGCATCGCGTGGGCGCCGACGAAGCTCTTGCTCGGCTCGATGTTTCGCAAGGGCGGCAGGACGCTCGAGAAGCTACTTTAGCTCGGCGGGCAGGATGGTCTGGAACGCGGGGCGATTCGCGAGGTTCGCGTACTCGGTCGCGATCCAGTCGGCAGACAGCGCACCGCGGACGATGTGGATCTCGTCGAGCTGACCGCGGAACCGGTACGTCGGATCGCCGAACCGCACGTAGTAGCCCGAGTCCACCGAACCGCGCGGAAACGGCAGCGCCTCGGTCTGCACGCCATCGAGGAACGCGCGAACCATGGTCGCGCCGCGATCGCACTGCGCGACCAGGTAGTGCCACTCGTGCAAGAGGTTCACCTCGAGCCCGAACGCTGGCGTGATCTGCACCGCGTTGCCATCGGCGAACCCGGCGATCCACGAGCCCGTGCCGAGCTCGAAGTCGTACCCGGCGGCGCCCGCGGTCAAGCCACCCTTGAACAGTGGCATGTCGTACGACCCGGCGCTCTGTTCGACCTTGACCCACAGCCCGACGGTGAACGACTCCGTTCCGAAATCGAGGCTGCCATCGGTCGGATCGACGATCGCGAACGAGTCGTTGATGCCGTCGAACAGCCGCGCCTCGCCGAGGATGCCGGCCACCGTGCTCGGGATATCGGTCACCGTGGCGGTCGCGTCGTGCAGCTTCGTCGAGTCGCGCACGATCTCGTTCATCGCGCCGGCGCTCCCCATGTGCCAGACACCGGCGACCTGCGTGCCCCACGGAC
This sequence comes from Haliangiales bacterium, assembly GCA_038203335.1. Classification (GTDB taxonomy): domain Bacteria; phylum Myxococcota_A; class Polyangia; order Haliangiales; family Haliangiaceae; genus JABFXX01. The sequence continues at coordinate 12,823 of JBBRED010000044.1, forward strand.
TGGCCGTCATCAGCGCCGGCGCATCGCCGTAGTAGAGGTAGATCCGCGTCTTCGTGTTCGGAGCGAGCGTCGCCCGCACCGCGGCCTCGAGTGAGCCGCGCGCGCGATCGAAGACCACGATCTCCGTCGGCAGCACGGTGACGCCATCGGCCGAGGTGAACGCGAGCGTCGTCGCGTTGACGAGATCGGGGTCCGCGTCCTCGGCGATGCTCGCCACGAACTCGACGAGCTCGGTGGGAGCGCCCATCAGATCGATCGGTCTTCGCGCCGTGAATCCGGGCAGCCAGGGAGCCGGCGGTGGCCCGTCGACCTGATCCCGCGGGGCATCGATGATCGTCTCGCCCCCGACCTGGAACCCGCAGGCGCCAAGCACGAGCACCCAGCCCAGGTACAACCCGCGGATCACACGCCGATTCTAATAGATCCGGGGACCCCGACGGGCGTTAGTTCTTGGGATGAATCGCTGCGCGCCGGTCCTCCTCGTCCTCGCCGCATGTGGCTCGTCGCACCGCGAGGTCGCGAAGCTCTCGGCGCCCGGCGACGGGCAGTGTCACGAGGCCGGCGGCTGCGAGGCCACGCTGCCGGCGGAGCCGCAGTTCAAGCTGCCCGATTCCGATCACCCGGCGCCGCAGGATCCGACGCTCGGCCCGATCGAGGCTCGCGATGCGACCTGCGAGGATGTCGGCGTCAACCTGGCGTCTCTCGACCTCGGCAACTACGCCGAGCACGACAAGCTTGCGCCGGTGATCGCGAAGTACCGCGGCCAATGTACGAAGCTGAAGCTGACGAAGGCCGAGCGCCAGTGCGCGTTCGAGTCCACCGATCGCTCGAGCGTCACGTGGTGCGCGCCGCGGTTGATGCCCGGTGCGCAGGTCGCGCTCGTCGACGTGAAGGAGTGCCCGGAGGTGGCGAAGCAGATGCGGCAGCGCTCCGAGCAGGCGCAATCCGGGCAGGCCACGTGGCCGAAGCAGCTCGCCGCGCTGCAGACCTCGTGCGAGCAGGATCGCTGGACCGTTCCGTTCCGCGAGTGCGTCAACTCGGTGCCGTTCCCGACCTACGTCGATGCGTACTGCGGCAACGCCGCGCCCGCACCGCTGCGCAAGAAGCTCCAGGATCGGCTCGAGCAGATCAAGTAGCGGGCGACGAAGCGAGCCACGCGCGGAGGATGTCGTAGACCGGTGGATCGAGCAGATCGAGGTGGCCGGTGCTGTAGGCGATCCGCTTGTGGACCGCAGGAAACACGAGCGCGAGCGTGGAGGTGGTGTGCTCACCGAGCGCGCTCGCGACGGGAACCATGCCATCACCGCGCAGGTTCGCGGAGGGTTCGCTCGAGAGCGAGCCCGCGAGCGCGAAGCACCGCACGCCCTCGGGCAACGCGATCATCTGGCGCGGATCGTCGTGGATCTCGAAGCGATCGCGGCCCTCCCAGTGCTCGTCGAGCACGCTGCCGTAGCGCAGATCGGTGATGCCCGCGCTGCGCACGCGAGCGAGCCGAGCGAACGGCGCCGAGAACCGGCTGACACCGAGGAGGAGATGCGCCCAGCTCCCGCCGCGCTCGAGGGGAGCGCCGTGGTGCGGAGCGCCGAGCGTGACCAGCGCATCGAGCCGGCCGCGCCACGAGTGCCTCGCGTCCTCCGCCACGTGACATGCGCTCCGTGCGACCAGGCCGCCCATGCTGTGCCCGATCAGCACGAGCTGCGTCACGGCGATCGGCCACGCGGCGACGAGCTGCTCGAGGAGACCGGCGAGCTCGCGCCCGTTCGCCGAGATGTGGAGGCCGCTGTTGTAGTGAACGTAGACCGGCGTGGCGCCGAGGTCCGCGGCGATCGCCACGCCGTGATCGTGGCCGTTGCGCAGCCACATGAGATCGGTCGCGCACGAGCCGTGGACCAGCACCACGACCTTGGACGTGGCGGCCGGGAACGCCGCGCGCAGGGACTCGGGCGTCAGCTCGAGTGGCTCCCCCCCGGAGCGAAGGCGCATCGAGATCGCGAGCGGGTTCTTGCGCTCGACCAGGTAGTCGCCGAGCACTCCGTTGAGCGCGCCGAGGATGGCCTCGCGCTCCACACCGGGGACGCTCGCTCCGAGCAGCGGCGCGAGCCGTTCGAGCGCGACATCGATCGTGGCGCCGACCATCGAGGTGATGCCGCGGACCACACCGTGCACGAGGCCGGTGACGAGCTTCGCCGGTCCTTCGAGCGGACGGCCGAGGATCGCAGGCCCCGCCGCGGACTCGATCTGGATCGCCTGGACGAGCTCGCTGACGCCGCGCGTGGCCTCGATCGCGAGCTGGCTCGCGCCGCGGAGATCATCGCCGTGACTGCGCGTCTTCTTGCTCACTCGCGGTGAGCTTTGCACATCACGTCGACGGACGGCACTCCTGCGCCAGCCGCTTGATCCCGCCTACCGTGCCGCCGAGCTTGATCGTGAAGTAGCCCGCGGAGTCCACGGAGGCGCCCGTCGTGCTGAGCACCGCGAACGTCTTCGGCTCGCGCGTGCGCAGCGCATCGTTCAGCTTGAACCAGATACAGCCGTCGACGGTCGAGGCCTCGGCGGTGTCCGCAAAGTCGACGCGCACGCGTCCGTGCAGCTCGAGATCCGCCGAGGTCAGGTCGAACTGGTCCATCGTCAGATGGCCGTTCGCGATCACGGCGCGGATGTCGACCGCACCGAGCGCGACGCGCCCGAAGTCGAGCTTGCCGAGCCCGTCTGACGAGAGCTGCGTCTTGCCATCGCCGAGGAAGCAACCCGCCGGGCAGCTCGCCGCGATCGAGCCGGTGATCGCTTTGTAGGCCACCATTCCGTGGGCTCGGGGGATCTTCAGATCGATCGCGACGTCGGCGAGGCCGCTCATCGGGAGGCCCGCGAGGGTGGCCGCGATGATCGGCATGTCTTGCAGCGGGACCTGATTGCGGCGGACGTCGACGCGGATCATGTCGTCGGTCCGGTGGACCATGTCCTCGGGGTTGAACGCCCCGGTCTCCGCTTCCTCGGGAGTCGAGCGTTGGCTGCAACCGAGCAACAAAATGGCGACGATGACGGGGCGCATGCCGCACTCGCAATTCACGTTGCGCACCAGCGAACGAACCTCGGAGGATCGCCTGGTTAGCCGCCCGCCGACCGACCGCGCCGTGCCTGCGTGACGTGCGGAACGGACGGCGGTGTCAGCCTGGCAAGAGTGCTAGCAGCCGCCGGGCGGCAGCCCCACGAGCTCGCGCACGTCGGCGCACTCGAGGTGGGTCTCGCGGTGGAGCAGCCGAGCCGCGACCACGAGGCGGTCCTCGCGCTCCTCGGGCTCCGAGATGTGCGCCGCCTGTAGCGCCTCGCGGACGTTCGCCGGCAGATCGGGGCTGTGGAGCAGCAACGGCACCAGCGAGAAGCTCATGCCTACAAACGTGATCACGATCTCTCACCCGCGCTGCCGGTCGATCGGGCAGGTCAGCGCAGGCTGGCGGCCAGCCCGATCGCCGTCACCAGGCCGATGACCACGAGCACCCCGACCATCATCGCGTGGGCGTGGGCCGCCCGCTTGTCCCGAACGGCCTTGATTCGCCCGACCTCCGACTCGCGCTCGGCCTGCGCATCGCGCGCCGGCTGGGAGTCCGCGATCGGGCGATACGGGTCACCAGGGGCGGATTGCTCGAGCGCGGAATCGGCGTTCGCGAACGCTTCGCGCACGTGGGCGCCGAGCTTCGCCATCACGCCGAGCGCGGGCGTCGCCGCATCGAGCTCCTCGAGCCAGCCGCGGAGACCGAGCTTGATGCAGCGCGTCCCATCGGTGCGATCCACGGTCTCGAGGTCGACCTCCTTGTGCATCGAGAGCAGGCCGCGCACGTCCGCATCGAGCAGCGCGCGGACCACGTCGCCCGGCGCGGCTTCGACGAGGAACGCCGCATCGAACGCCTCGTCGCCGATCTGGAGATCCACCATGTCGCCGCGTGCGATCACGCGCTGATCGGAGCGCGTGTGGCGGCGCACGTGGATCGCGAGTGGATACGCCTTTGGCACGTCGACCTCGATGTGCGTCCAGTTCTCCGAGCTCGAGCCGGCGCCGCGCGTGGCGAAGTCGAACGTGGTCTTCGCGCCGAGCGCGGTCCCCCACGCCTTGCTCGAGTCATCGTGCTGGCCGCCGAGGTGCGCGGCGATCGCGGCGAGCTTGGTCATCCGCGCCGCCTTCGCCTTGCTCGCAACGCTCGACGCGGACGCGACGATCACCACCACGAACAGAAGGACGAACAGCACGACGACCCCTGCGGCCACTACGCCACTCCCTTGCGCGCGGTCTCGGCCAGCGGTCGGGTCACGCAGCCCTCGAGGTGGTCGTTCACCAGACCCATCGCCTGCATGAACGCGTACATCGTGGTCGGGCCGACGAACGACCAGCCCTGCTTCTTCAGTGCCTTCGACAGCCGCACCGAGGTCGGCGTGCTCGGCATCTTCACGAGCGCGGCGCGGGTCATCACCTTCGGTCGCTCGCTCGCCGGCGGCAGGAACGTCCACGCGAAGCTCGAGAGCGAGCCGTGCTCGTCGATCAGCTCGAGCGCGCGCTTCGCGTTGTTGATCGTCGATTCGATCTTCCCACGGTGGCGCACGATGCCGGCGTCGCCGAGCAAACGCGTCACGTCACGCGCGCCGAACTTCGCGACCTTCGCCGGTTCGAAGTTCGCGAACCCCGCGCGAAATGCCTCGCGCTTCCGGAGGATCGTCAGCCACGACAGACCGGCCTGAAATCCCTCGAGGCAGATCTTCTCGAACAGCCGGCGATCATCGCGCACCGGGAAGCCCCACTCGCGATCGTGATAGTCGACGTAGTCGTCCGTCGACACGCCCCACCCGCACCGCAGGCGTTGATCCGGTCCAGGAGCCAGACCCAGGCGCGACACGACGCTACGGTAGCAGCGTCCAGCTTGCGACGCCTGGCGAGCCCGTCAGATCCAGCTCGTAGTAGCCGCCGCCCGGCGCGAGCCACGGCGTGTGCGATGCGGGAACGAGATCTTTCCACTCGTTCGCGCTCTGCGCGTGGACCACGTGCAGCGCGAGGCGCAGCGTGGTCGGGCAGCCGCCGATCGCGGTCCACGGCACCGAGACCGAGAGCGCGTGATGATCGGCCGCGACGAACACGTGCGTTCCGGGATCGAGCGCGATCTCGCGCGTCGCCCAGCCCGCACCGGGTAGGTACACGCCATCGTACGGATCCACGCCGGTCGTGCGCCGCACCGCGATCAGATGCGTGGGCGCGAACGGCAGCACCGGGACCAGGCCGCTGTACTCCTTGCCCATCGCGGGTGTGGCTGCGGTCAGCGTCGTGCCGGTCTGGAGGTAGACGTGGAGCGGCTCGTACTCGCCTTCGAATGCGATCGAAGCGACGGTGATGTACAGCGTGGTCGCGTCCCAGGTAACCGCGACGCCATCGGACCCGAGCATCGCGCCGGGGGCGAGCCGCTGGGCCATCGCGTAGTCCTCGAGGTCGCCGATCCCGTCGAGCACCGGTGCGGCGTTCGCCGAGATCGCACACCCGGGAGTCGTGTCGACCGACGCATCGGGCACGACCGCCGGTGGCGCATCCGCGGCGCGCGCGTCGGGTTCGGCAGCATCGGGCGCCGGATCCTGCGCCCCGCTGTTCGCGCGCGCGCAACCGGCAACGGCAACCGACACCAGCGTTGCCATTCGCAACGTTTCGAGGGGGAAACCGTGACGCACGGGGCAGGTGAAGCAGTGCCCGTGCCATTTCGCGTTATCCTCGCGACGTGTACTGGTTGGTCGGTCTGGTGGTCGCCCTGGCCTGCGGGTGTTTCGGCAAGCCGGGGTTCACGGAGCGCAGCGATGCGAGCTCCGGAGACGACGACGCCGCGATGGATGCCCCGTGCGCGCGGCGCTGGCAGCCAGCGGTGACGATTCCGGAGCTCACGGGGCTGGTGACCGGCGAGCCGACGATCACCGGAGATCGCCGGATCATGATGTGGGCGCGGCAGACGCAGGCGGCCTTCGAATGGGAGATCCGGTGGGCGGATCGCGCGAGCGTCACCGACGCGTTTGGGCCGTACCCGACCGAGCCGTTCGCGAGTGGAGGCCCCGTGGATCCCGATCCCTCGATCACCGACGACGGCCTGCTCGTGCTGTTCAGGAGCGGGACACCATCGCGTCTGTTCCAGGCCATCCGGCCCGATCGGCTGACCACCTGGCTGGCGGGCCCGGTCGCCGGCGGGCCGGACCTCGATGTCACGTCGCTCGATATCTCGGCCGACGGCCTCACCGCGTACTACACCGATGGAACCGATCTGTACTCGGTGTCCCGCGCCACGCGCAGCGCGGCGTTCGGCACGCCCGGCCCACGCCTCGCTCAGAACGTGCGATTCCCGGCGATCTCCGGCGACGAGCTCACGATCTACTACACGACCGGCGGCGGGGGCGTGTACTCGAAGCAACGCACGAGCAAGACCGCGGCCTTCCCGAACACCGCTCCGACCACCGTCTACACGGACGGCAAGGATCCCGACGTCACCGCCGACGGCACCACGTTGGTGCTCGGCAAGGACGGGACGGGCGCCGGGATGGCCGCGTTCGCGTGCGATCTTTAGGCGCCGCAGCAGCGCTTGGACTTCTGCCCCGAGCCACACGGGCACGGATCGTTGCGCCCGACGCTCGACGAGAGCAATCGGTTGATCGCCGCGCACAAGAGCTCCACGCCGGCGCCCGGCCGCAGCGCGTGATGAAGCGCGGCGCGCATCGGCTCCTGCTCCTCGAACGTGGCCTCGGTGCGCTCGTGCTCGTAATAGCGAACCTGCCCCGTGCCCTCGACGCCGCAGTTCGCGTTGGTCTCGAGCGCGTGCGCCTTGCGACAGCGCGACGGCCGCGCCGGGTAGATCGAGCACAGCCCTTCGCGATTGAACGCGCACATCACGTTCTTCAGCTTGAGCTCGACCGCGGCGGCGCGACGCTCGTCATCGGTGCGCGCGCGGTGCATCGCATCGACCGTGCGGCCGAGCCCCTGCTTCCACGCCGGGTACGCCGCGACGAAGGCCTCGCGTACCGCCGCGTTCGCCGGCAGCTTCAGCCACTCGGCCACGGTGACGGCCTCGCCCTCGGTGACCAGCACCGGTGCGACGCAGCACGAGCTACAGCCCGCCGAGCAGGCGATGTAGTGACCGGCGGCGGTGGCCGCGCGGGTGCGATCCTCGATCGCGTCGTCGAGCTCGCCGTGCATGACCATGACGAGGCCCGCGGCATCGGAGGGCTGCACCACGGGCAGCCGGACCCGGCCCTCGCTGCGGATCGCGTTGCCAAGCTGGCCTGCGACCTCCCCCAGGCGCTCTGCATCGCGCGTGATCGGCACGGTCGGAACGTATCACGCGTAGACTCGTGGTGATGAACCCGACGGTCGCCCTGCTCGCCCACATCGACGTTCCACCGCGCCTCCTGGCGTCGTTGATCGTGCTCGGCATCGTCCTCGTGATCTGGTTCTTCAAGGCGGTGTTCAGCAGCCCGACGGTGACGCGCACGGGCGCGCCGAGCTGCACGACGTGCGGCCAGCAAGCGCACTGGCTGACGCCGCAGAACTACTGGAACTGCATGCGCTGCAACAGGCCCGTACCACCGGCCGGCGCACCGATGGCCGGGCAGCCGCCGATCAACCCGTACACCAATCAGCCGATCCCGCAGCAGCCACCGCAGGGACCGACGTGCGCGATGTGCGGCGGCCCGGGGCGCTGGCTCGCCGACGCGAACGCGTGGGGCTGCGATCGCTGCCGCCAGCTCATCCAGCCGCGGTAGCGATCGCCACGACCACGGCGAACCGCAGCGCACGCCCGACGAACACGATCACCACGAACGTCCGCGCATCCACGCCGAGCACGCCGGCCGCGGTCGAGATGATCGAGAACGGCGGCAGCCCGAGCACCGCGCTCGCGAACAGCAGCAACCGCGGCGTGTGCTGCCAGCGTGCGATCCAGCGGCGCACGCGATCGAGGCGCGCTCCGGCCGCGCGGCTCGCGACGTAGATCGGGATCTTGCCGACCACCTGCCCCGCGGCGGCGAGCACGACCACGAGCGGCAGCGCGGCGGGCGGCGCGTAGAGAACCAGCCCGACGAGGAACACGTCGATCGCTACGAACGGAAGCACGCTCGAGATCGCCGCGACCGCGAACGTCCCGGCGTAGATGCCGAGCGCCGCGAGGACATCGTGCGGCGTCATCCGATCCGGCGATACACGGAGGGCGCAGCGGCGGCGCCGAGCGCATCGAGCACGGTGACGGCGGCGACCAGACCGAGGCCCTTGAGTCGCGGGCCGCGGCGCAGCGCCGTCCACACGCCGGTGATCGCGCGCAGGCCGAGGATCGCCACGGCGGGCAGGCGACCGAGACGCTCCACGATCGGCAGCGCCGCGGGCAGGTACGTGGCGACCACGTAGGGAAGCAGGGACGCCGTATCCGCGCCCTTGAGGAGGCGGACCTCGAGCCACTCGGCGAGATCCTCGGGCCACGCGTGCGTGACGCGTGCGTCGGCGGCGAACTGGATCCCGATGTGCTCGACGAGCAGCTGCAGGCCGAGCACCTGGCACTGGCCGTGGAACATCGGCTCGATCACCGGGTAGCGGCGCTCGGCGAACACCTCGCGCGAGAACGCGACGTTGTTGGCGAAGAAGTTGCGGACGCGGCCGGTGCCGCGCTCGAAGTACGGGAAGTCGATCTGGTTCGCGAGCGCCGCGAGCTCGCCGGGATACGAGGTCATGCCGGCGGCCACCTTGGCCTCGCCGCGCGCGATCGGCCGGATCAGCGAGGTGAGCCAGGTCTGCGATGGCGCGCAGTCACCGTCGAGGAACGCGACGATGTCGCCGGTGGTCGCGTCGAAGCCGCGGTTCTTGTGCTCGTAGTAACCGGCGTCGTCGGGAAGTGCGACCCAGGTGATCGGTCGCTCCAGGGTGCGCTCGATCGAGTCGCGCGCGCGATCGCCGAGACCGCGGTGCGTGATCGCGACCTCGGCATCGGCGGCGGCGATCTGCGGCGCGAGGCGATCCGCGAGGTCCCACAGGCCGCGCTCGACCTTCGCGAGATCGTCGCCGAGGTTCCAGCTCTCGATCATGACCGAGACGGTCACGACGCGACCTCGATCACCCGCGGCCGCACGGCGCCGCGATAGAGCTCCATCGTGGAGCGCACCGCCTGCGAGAGATCGTAGGTCAGCGCGTGCGCGCGCGCCGCGGCGCCCATGCGCGCACGGCCGAGCGGATCCGACAGCTGCTTGATCACCGCCGCGGCGAACGCGGCCGGATCCTTCGCATTCACCACGTCGCCGGTCTCGCCGGGGAGCACGTGCTCGTGTGCGGCACCCGCGGCCGCGACCACGCTCGGCAGGCCACTCGCGGCGGCCTCGACCACCACGTTGCCGAACGTCTCGGTCTCGCTCGGGAACGCGAACACGTCCGCCGAGGCGAACAGCGTGGCGAGCTCCTCGCCGTACGCGACCCCGTGCGCGATCACGCCCGGGCGCTGCACCATGTGGCGCAGCGGGCCATCGCCGACCACGCACAGGCGTGCCTCGGGGTGTGCGCGCAGCACGATCTCCCACGCGGCGAACAGGGTCTCGAGGTTCTTCTCCTTCGAGAGCCGGCCGACGTAGAGCACCGTCGGTGACGAGAACCGCGAGCGATCGCGGCGCGCCGGATCGAACAGCGAGAGATCCACGCCGCGACGCACCCGCGTGATCTTCTCTGGCGCCACTCCGAGAGAGGTCAGCCGTTGCACCACGGCCTCCGAGGGCGCGAGGCACAGCTCGGCCTGCTTGTAGAACCAGCCGACGACCGGGCCCACGATCGCGCCGAGCATCGGCATGCCGGTCATCCGCGCCGCGTACTCTGCGACCTCGGTGTGGTACTGGGCGACCAGTGGCAGGCGCAGCATGCGCGCCGCGATCATCCCGGCGAGGCCCATCGGGCCGGGCGTGGACACCTGGACGATGTCGGCGGAGCGCGCGAGGTGCTCGACCAGCGGCGGCAGCTCCGGCACCGACCACACCATGTCGGGATAGATCGGCAGCGAGGCACTGAGCGCCGAGGGGATGCGGACCACATCGTCATCCGCGATCGGCGAGGGCTGCGCCGCACCCACGAGGTGGAGGGCGTGACCCTGGCGATTCGCCGCCGCGACGAGGCGACGCAGGCCGATCGCGACGCCGTTCGTGTCGTCGAGCGTGTCGGAGATGATCGCGACGCGCGGGCCCATCACGCGGCCTCCGTGCGATCGCGCAGGACGCGTGACGCGACGAGGCACCAGAAGCCCACCGCGATGGTCACGCCGAACGCGCGGTCCACGCCGGCGATGCGCTCGCGGAGCTCCGCGAGCAGGAACCGCTCGTGCGGGGCGACGAGCTTCTCGAGCGCGGCCGCGCAGCTCTTCGCGTGGCGCCGTTCGTCGGCGACGATCGAGCCGAGGATCGCGTGCAGCGGGTCATCGGATGCGAGCACGCCGAGGTGCCGCTCGAACACGCGCACGCCGGTCGCCTCGAACTGCGTCGCGATCGCGACCATCACCACGATCTCGCCCGCCGCGAACGCGGTGCGATACGGAGCGACCGCGCGCTCGAGCCACCACAGCTTCGCCTTCGCGAGCGCGGGTGGTGGACGATCCACCGGTGCTCCGAGCTCGCCGAGCCGGGAGCGGATCAGCGACGCGTGGCGCTCCTCGTCCGCGAGCTGGTTCGCGATCAGCTTGCCGAGCCACGCCGGCGCGGTGGCCGCGGCCGTGCGCTGGAGCGCCGCGGACTCGGCACCTTCCTCCGCCCACAGGTACTCGATCAGGATCCCGGCCTGCGCACGCGAGGACGTGCGCGACAGGGTGAGGGCGTGGCGCTTGATCGAATCGACCGCGCGCCGTTGAAGAAGTGCGAGCTGCATCGAGGTAGTGACCGCAGCAACACGCGTACCGTTGCTGATCGACCCTCACCTGCCAGCTCGTGCCAGGCGCTACCGTCGGATCGTGGACAGGGCTGTCAGTTACCGGGCGGCAAGATCGAGGTTGTAGAAGTCTCGCAACAGTCCGTAGAGCTCGGGGATCTCCTTGTGGAGCCGCTTCGGCTTCTCGAAGAACACCTCGCTCGCGACCGCGAAGAACTCCGCCTCGTTCGTGCCCGCATAGTCGCGCAGGAAGTGCTCCTCGCCGGACTTCACCGCGAGATAGACCGCGCTGCAGATCCGCGCCCACTCGCGGCGCTCCTCGGCGGTCTCGAGCGGCGGCGTGCCATCCGCCTCGCCGTCGAGGAAGTCGATCTTGTGCGCCATCTCGTGGATCACGACGTTGTTGCCATCGGCGGAGTTCCTCGCGCCCTGCAGCACCGAGTCCCACGCGAGCACCACCGGGCCACCGCGGTGGGCGAGCCCGAGGACCTCGCGGCCCTCGCTCATCACGCGCGGCCGGCCATCGAAGAACCCGGCCTCCTGATCGGGCAGCACTACCGTGCTCGGGTACACGAGGATCGACTCGACCTCCTTCATCAGGTCGTGATCGCGGCCGAGGATCAGCAGGCACGAGCAACCCGCGATGGTCACGCGCATCTCGTCATCGAGCTCGAGGCCGTTGCAGCCCTCCCAGTTCTTCTCGGCGATGAAGATTTGAACGAGATCGCGCAGCGCCTTTTGCTCGTCGGCCTCGAGCAGGCGGTAGGCATGGACGTTCTCGTTCAGGATGTCGATCCACGCCGAGGGAAACTCGGTCTCGAGTAACCGCGCGCGACGGCGTTCGGTGAGCCAGCGGAAGATCATGCGTGCCTCGCTCGCCACTCGGCCGGAGTGGCATCGGTCCAGCGACGGAATGCCCGGTAGAAGCCCTTGAGATCTGCGTAGCCCAGCTCGAACGCCACGTCGATGATCGACCGTGCTCGATCGCGGAGCAGCGAGCGTGCCGCCGCCGCGCGAACCTCGTCGACGAGATCCTGATAACCGCTGCCGAGCTCGTCGAGCCGGCGCTGCAGCGTGCGCGTCGACATCGCCAGGCGCTTCGCGACCCGTGCGAGCTCGCCGCCGCTCGCCGCCAGCTCCTCGAGGATCGCCGCGCGAACGGTCGCGAGCAGCGGTGCCTCGGTCGCGACGACGGACACCGCGGCGAGCAACTGGGCCGCGTGCGCCTCGAGGTAGTGCCGCGCGATCGGATCGCGCCCGGCGAACGGCGTGCTCATCGCCGCGCGCGGGATCCACATCGCGGTCTCCGGCTGGTCGAACCGCACGGGCGCGGCGAACAGCGCCTCGTAGGCAGCGACCGGATAGCCCGCGCGGTGCGCGAACGTGATCTCCGCGACCGGGACCGCGCCACCGGCGGCGAGCGACATCAGCCGGTGCCCCACGCCGAGCATCAGCTCGATCGGAAACCGCATCGCCATCACCTCGGGCCGGTGCCCGATGGCGAAGCCCACGAGATCGCCGCGCTCCGGGCGCGACATCGTCATCGCCGTGTCGGTCAGCCGGAGGAACCGCTCGATCAGCGCGGTCGCGTGGCCGAGGTCATCCGCGCGCAGCACCACCTGCCCCGTCACGCCGAGCGCGGTCGTCGGCATCGCGCGCACGAGCTCGACCGGGACCACCACGTCGGGCAATCGCGAGATCAGCTCCTTCCACAGCACCACGTACGCCAACGGTGAGCACCGCGCATCGGGATCCCCGCGCAGGTCCTCGGTCAGGTGCGCCGCGGCCATCAGCTCCGCGCGCGGCAGCCCGTGCGCCACCCCGAAGTCGACGTAGCTGAACGCCGGTGCCGCGAGCGCACTATCCCCAGCCAGGTCGTCCACGCATCACCAGCTTACGGCCCACGGGAGGCGGTTTGGCGGGAGATGCCCATCGATCGGCAGGAGCCGCCAAAGCCCTCCACGCAGCGAATCCTTACCGTTGGAACCATGAACGAAATGACGCTCGGCGCGGCACGCGCCCACTACTACGAGGTCAATGGGTTTGGCAGCGATGGCGGCGATGCCCTCGCGTGGGTGCCGCTCAAGCTGTGGAAGGTGACGCTCAAGATCCCGAACACGGAGGGCCGGAAGAAGGCGGTCCGGCTCCACGACCTGCACCACGTGGTCACCGGCTACCAGACCACGTGGACCGGTGAGTCCGAGATCGCCGCGTGGGAGCTGGCGAGCGGATGCCTCCAGTCCCCCGCCGCGACCGTGCTCAACTCGGGCGCGCTCGCCGTTGGCCTGCTGGTCGCGCCGGTCAAGGTCGCGCGCGCGTGGGCACGCGGACGCCAGACCACGAACCTCTACGACCAGAACGGCGTGGACCACCTGCTACCGAAGACGGTCGAGGCGATGCGCGCCGAGCTTCGCCTCGACCAGCCCGCACCGCCGACCCGGGTGCGCGACGTGCTCGGCATGCTGGCCGTCGCACTGCCGGCGCTCGCGGTGCTCGCGGCGGTGACCCTGGCGCCGTTCGTGGGCCTGGCCGCCCTGATCCGCGCGTTCGTGTAGGGAGTCAGATGTAGGTAGACCGGCGGCATCTCGAGCGTGATCGACAACGCGGCCGCTGCGCGACTGATTGCGGTTACCCTGATCGGGATGCTGTCCCGCACCCTGCTCGCGCTCGCCCTCGCCGGTTGCTCGAGCTCGGGAGGCGGCATGCAGGCCGACGACCAGCCCGTGGACGACGCCGGCACCGATAGCGGATCGAACCCGATCCTCGGCACCGCGGGCTGCGGGATGGCGAGCACGGTCGCGACGAACACGTACGTGATGCGATCGATCACCGTGGCCAGTGGCGCGCGCGAGTACTTCATCCGCGTTCCCACCGGCTACGATCCGACGAAGCCGTATCCGGTGATCTACCAGCAGCACGGCTGCAGCTCCGGCGCGAGAGAGACCAACAACGTGCCGCTCGACGCGCAGGTCGGCGCGAACGCGATCATCGTGCGCGGCAAGGCCGCCGGTCAGTGCTGGGACACGGCGATGACCGGGCCCGACATCCCGTACTGGGATGCGATGGTCGCCGACGTCGAGGCCACGTGGTGCATCGACGGCGCGAAGCGCTACCTCACCGGGTACTCGAGCGGCTCGTTCATGACCCATCGCCTCGGCTGCCTGCGATCGGCGAGCCTGCGTGGCATCGCGACGATCGCCGGAGGTCAGGCGGAGTCGAACTGCCCGGCCACCGTCGGCGCGCTGCTGATCCACGACGCGAACGACAACACCGTGAACATCAGCGCGAGCATCGCGGCGCGCGACAGCCTGCTCACGCGCAACGGCTGCGACAAGGTCACGCCGCCGACGGCCACGGATCATCCGCCGTGTGTCGCGTACTCGGGCTGCACCGCGGGCAAGCCGGTGGTGTGGTGCCAGACCGCGATGCAGGATCACTCGCGGCAGGACCAGCTCGCGGCTCCGATCTTCTGGGACTTCCTGTCGAAGCTCGATTAGTTCGCGGTCGCGCAGAGCTCGATGCGGTTGACGATCAGGCTCCCGGATCCACCGGCGGCCTTGATGCGGAGCAGCACGCCGTTGTCGCCCGGACTGATCTCCGTCGTCATGTCGGCCGAGTACCACTGGTACGGCGCGCTGTTACTGACGAAGCTCGAGGGCGTCTGGCCGGTGCCGTCGAAGGTCTGCCACGAGAACCCGCCGCTCGACGTGGTGTTGAAGCTGCGACCGAAGATCGAGATCGTCCAGTTCGAGATCGACGACAGGCCGACGGTGGTCAGCTCGAGATCGACGAAGTCACTGCCATCGAGCACCAGGCCGCCGACGCCGAGGAACGGATCGTCCCAGCGCGGCGTGAACCCGATCTGGTAGCCGAACGCACCGGCGTGATCGCGCGAGTGATCGGGCAATCCGTTCTTCTCGTAGACCGGATATGCGGTGCTCCCCGAGCCGTTGCCTGCCCAGCGAATGCGGTACGCCGTGGCGCCCGCGTGACCCGACAGGCACGGTCCACCGTTGATCGGACCGGTCGGCCCGGCATCCAGCGTGGTGCCGCCATCGGTGCCGGTGCCACCATCGATTCCGGTTCCTCCGCCGTCGGTGCCCGTGCCGCCGTCGGTGCCCGTGCCGCCGCCGTCGGTGCCCGTGCTTCCGTCGTCGCCGGTCGTGGATCCATCACCCGTGGGGTTCGGCGAATCGATCGCGCCCGCGTCGTCTTGGTTCGCGCCGACATCGTCGCCGAGCCCGCGGTGCGGAGAGCCGCACGCGGCGAGCAGGACGAGCCAGGCCAGACGCTTCATCGCGGGCCATTTCTAACATCGGCGGCGCGGCGCCACACCGATATTTTGCGGCGCGGGAGCGTGCAACGAGCGGAATACGCGCCGCGATCCGCGGTCTAGCCGCGCGTATCGGCGGCGAAGTCGAGCGAGGTGTAGCGGTTGCGGATCTCGCGCGCGTGCTCGAGCGCATCGGTCATCAGCTCGCCGGGCCAGCCGAGCGCCTCGGGCGTGGCCGGCGCACCCGCATCGCCGAGCACCTTCTCCATGCGCGCCGCGCCGTGCGTGACCGCGGCGATCTGCGTGCGCATCGCATCCCACGAGGTGGCGAGCTTCGCGGTGAGCGCCTCGGCCTGCGCCGCATCGAACAGCTTCGGCGCGATCTCGAGCCAGCACGCCTCGCCGGCGACGGGACCGAACCGCGCGACCAGCTCCTCGCGGGTCAGCGTGCTCGGATAGATCACGGGCGCCTCGTCCTGCGCGAGCAGATGATCCTGCAGGCGCGCCATCGCGAGCGCGCACACGCCGATCTGCTCGCCATGCAGCGCCTCCACCATGCCGGGCGGATGCAGCATCTCGACGTAGTGGCCGAGCAGGTGCTCGCCCTGGCTCGCGGGAAAGCTGCCGCCGCAGATCGTCATGCCGAAGCCGGAGAGCACGAGCGTGCGTACGAGCAGCCGCATCGCCGCGAGATCGCCGGAGACCAGCGCGCGTGCGCTCGCGAACAGCGCGGCCTCATCGGCGGCGAGCAGCGCGAACGGCGTCTCGCGGTAGGGGCGATCGAGGAGCAGGTGCGAGAGCAGCCAGTCGGCCTGCGCGGTCGGCCGGCACGAGCTATCGCCGAGCCCGGCGCGGATCAGTGGCAGCGGCGCCGCGGCCATCACGCGAAGATCGAAGAACACTCCGAGCGGCGTGGCCGCGCGGACCGAGCGCTTGACGCCGCCGCCGGTGATCGATGCGCTCAGCGACGTGTACCCGTTCATCGACGGCGCGGTCGCGAACACCACCTGCGGCACGGCGCGCTCGAGCGCGACCATCTTCGACAGATCGTTGAGCGTGCCCGAGCCCACGGCGACCACCGCGTCGGTCCGCGGATCGATCGTCGCGCCGAGCCGCGCGATCGTCTCCACATCGGCATCGAACGCACCGTCGAGCACGATCCGCTGCACGGTGAACGTGCCCGCGATCGCACGCTCCACGCGCTCGCCGAGCGCGGCGTACGTGTTCGCATCCGAGATCACGGCGAGCCGATTGCCGAGGCCGAGGCTCGTCAACAGCTCCACCTCGCGATCCGCGAGCGAGTCCTCGATCACGACCGCGCGGGACTCGGCGCGCATCAGCTCGCCGGTCTCTGGATCCGGGTACCGCCCGGCGAGGAGAAGCTCGATCGGATCAGCGACAGGCATCGAGCACGGCTCTCAGCTGCGACCGGAGCGATCCCACGTTCGGCGCATACGAGCCATCGAACACCGCCGACCCGACGGTGAACGAGTCCGCGCCGGCAGCGGCGAGCGCCTTGATCTGCTGGTCCGTCTTGACCGCGCCCGCGACGAGCAAGGTGCCGTCGCCGATGCCGCGCCGCGCCGCCGCCACGAGGTCGAGCGGATCCGCTTCGGTCGCGCGATACGCGAGCAGGTCCACGCCCGCACAGCCCTTCGCGCGGAATCGGCGACAATCGTCCTCGACCTGCTGCGCCGACCCGCCGAGCTTCGTCGGATGATCGAACGGCCGGCCGGGGAACGGCAGGTACTGCGTCTTCGTCCCCTTCAGGATCCCGAGGATCTCGTCGACCTGGGTGCCGCCGAGCAAGCAATCGATTCCGATATCCGCGGCCACCTTCGCCGACTGGAGGCTCGCCTCCGCGGTGGTGCTCACGACCTCGAGGTAGCTCGTCGCGCCCATGTCCTTGATGCGCCGGGCGAGCTCGCGCAGCACCTCGGGAGGTACGCCGACATCCTTGAAGCCGATGTGGGTCAGGCCGACGGAGCGGATGTCGTCGAGAACATCGAGGCCATCGGTGACGGTCTGATCCGACCGGGTCAGCATGAAGACAAAATCCATCGTCTTCATCGTACCGCTATCGATACGGCGTCGAGTCCGGAAGCAGTGCGCCAAGTACGGCACGCAGGTTGCCGACCAGCTCCCGCACCCGCGCGGCATCCGCAACGGGAGGCTCACCTCCCGGTAACAGCAGCGCCGCGCTCACGACACCGTTCTCGACCTCGAGGTTGACGATGTCCTCGGGCCACCGCGTGATCAGGTCGACCAGGCGCTCCGCCGCGTTCGCGCCGAGCACGTCGCTCGCGGGCCGCGGTAGCCGGATCACGATCTTCTTGAGGTCTTCGCTGCTGGCCGCCGGATCGCCGATCGCGACGTGCACGCTGACCGCCTTGTTCTCGATCCAGCCGAGCCCGAGGTCCACGATCGCACCCTCGAGCTTGCCGTGGATCCCGAGATCGCCGAGCGACAGCGTGCCGCCGAGCCACGTCGCGAGCGAGCGCCACGCCGGCAGATCGGCGACCACCGATGGCGGCGCCGTGATCTCGCCCTGCTTGTTCGCGAACCGCACCGCGATCAGCTCGAGCTGCGCGGCCGCGAGCCCGATCTCGCTGTCCTCGACGGCGGCGACCTGGCGCTCGAACACGATCTCGCTGTCGCCCCACTGCACCATCTGCCCGAGCTTCGCGCTCTCCATCAGCACCGGGACCACGGCCTTGAGGTACGGGATCGCCTGCTCGGGATGGCGGGCCTTCACGTGGTGCGCGCGATCCCACGCGGCGATGTCGACCTCGACGTCCTTGAAGAACATGTGGCGCAGCGGGGACGCGGGCGCGACCGACAGGCCCAGGCCGAGCGACGGCGTCCGGACGCTCGCGACGAGGAACGTGCCCGCCTCGCCGCGATAGGCGTACGCGATGCGCAGCTCGGTGTCTCCGATCTCCGTTTCGATCGCGAAGTCATCCGCGCCGGGCTCGCCTCCGCGCCAGCCATTCGCGGCGGCGAACCGCGCGAACAGCTTCGCGATCCGCTCGTCGCCGAGGCGGGGTGCGGCCTCGAGGCGCGGCGTGGTGGCCGCCGCGCTGCGATCTACGATCTGCAGCGGCACCGCCACGTCGACGCGACCGCCGAAGAACGAGCCGGTGCGCGCGACCAGCCACCACCGCAGCGTGTGCGTGGCGGCGTCGAACGTCGGCGTCATGTTGCCGGGCAGCGGCAGCACGAACGGCACGCTGGTCCCGGCGCTCCCCGCGGCCAGGGTCAGCGTCGATGCGATCTCCTCGCCGCGACGCTCGCGAGCGCGGCCCCGGCCGATCAGCGCGAGCTCGGGCACCAGCGCGATCGAGACCTCGCGCGGCTTGTCGTCCTCGAGGTGGAACACGGCACACGTGCCCACCAGATCCTCGCCCGCGATCAGCCGGTTCGAGGCGAGCCCGATCTCGATGCGCGGCTTGTTGGGCGCATCGGTGCTGCGGATCATGATGGGCGTGCGGTCCACCCTCGGCGGCGGAATGCGCACCGAGAAGTCGTACTTGTACCGGCCGTCGAGCGCCCACGGGATGGAGACGTGGACGAACAACCGCATGCGCGCGTATGCGGCCCCGACCTCGTGTGTCGGCGGCGTGCCCTCCGGCAAGGCATAGCGTGCGACGAAGCGCGTGGTCGTCGCCGCCGGCAGCACGCCCGGCCCCATCAGCTGCTGCGTGAGCTTCGGATAGAGGATCCGCATCGACACGCGGGACTTGCCGCTGCCGACCGCCCAGCCCTGATCGCCCTCGAGCCGAGCCTCGATGTACTCGATCTTCGTCTCCTTGGTCGTGGTGATGTTCACCTCGATCGCCAGGTCGCGACCGACGAACAGCGGATCGGGCGCGGAGATAGTTACATCGGGGCGTGCCATTTCTCACGCGAAGGATACGACAAGGGCGGCAGAGCGCGGTGACGGGACGGTGTCTCCACTTCCCTGATCCCCGACGGGGCGTACCTGGGCTACTGTCTCGCCATGACGATGAAGCGGCGCGATGCGCTGAAGACGATCGGTAGCCTGGCCGGCGCCGCCACGATGGCGAAGTTCCTCCCCGGCTGCTCCGGCGACGACAAGCCGAAGGGCATCACCACGTACGTCTACATGATGATGGAGAACCGTAGCTACGATCACCTCATGGGCGCGCGCTCGCTCGAGGGGCTCGGCGGCGACGGCCAAAAGAGCACGTTCGCGAACCCCGCGATCGACGGCACCATGGTCGCCGCCTACAAGGCGACGAACGACATGGGCAAGGCGGCCCCGAGCCTGTGCGATCCGGACCCGCCCCACGGCTGGGACGCAGCGCACATGAGCTTCAACAACGGCACGATGAACGGGTTCCTGCAGCAGCACCAGATCGATCACGGCAACGACATGACGTTGACCGAGCCGATGAAGTACCTGTCGCGCGAGATCGTGCCCGTGACCTGGGCGCTCGCCGATGCGTACACGAGCTGCGACCGCTGGTTCTGCTCGGTGATGGGCCCCACGCTGCCGAACCGCGCGTACTGGCACACCGGCACGTCGTTCGGCATCGACAACAACAACGAGGTGCTGACGAAGTTCAGCGCCGGCGTTCCCGTGCCGACGATCTACAACCGCCTCGACGAGGCCGGCGTCGACTGGGCCTACTACTACGGCATCCTCCCGGTGGTCTCGCTGCTCGGCAACGAGGGCCCCTACAAGCTCGACCTCGGACCGACCGACGGCACCGGTCGCATCCGCCGGTTCGGCGACTCGCACTTCGGCGAGGGTCAGTTCTTCAAGGACTGCGCGGCCGGCAAGCTGCCGTCGGTCGTCTACATCGATCCGGCGTTCGGCGCGAACGATGACCACCCACCAGTCCACCCGTCGCTCGGCCAGGAGCTGATCGGCGCCGTCTACACCGCGCTCGCGAACTCGCCGCAGTGGGAGAACATCCTGTTCGTTCTCACCTACGACGAGAACGGCGGCTACTTCGATCACGTGCCGCCGCCGACCACCACCGATGACACCCTGGCAAAGTTCGGCAAGCCGGGCTTCGAGCAGATGGGCTTCCGCGTCCCGGCGATCGTCGCCGGACCGTACGTGAAGCAGGGCTTCGTCAGCTCCGTGGTGCGCGACCACACCTCGGCGATCAAGCACCTCCAGACCGTGTTCGGCCTCGACTCGATCAACGTTCGCATCGACGCGGCGAACGACCTCAGCGAGTGCCTCGACGAGGATCGCCTC
>JBBRED010000045.1:0-32646 GCA_038203335.1 Haliangiales bacterium
AGGTCCGATCGCGTGGCGCGCGGACCAGATCCTGATGCGGTTCAAGGCCGACGGCACCGTCGCCGAGCAGCTCGGGACCGAGGCCGGGCAGCGGGTCATGACGATCACGATCACCGGAGACAAGGCCGTCGCCGTGATCGAATCGGGCACCGACAAGCTGACGCGCCGCGCGCGCTGGCTCACGCTCGGACCGAAGCTCGCCTGGGGCGGCTGGATCAAGGCCGGCGACGAGGTGGGTCGGTTGCTCGCCGTGTCGCCGAGCGGCAAGCGGCTCGCGATGCTCGCGGGGATGGCGAACGGAACGCCGGCGCGGCTCACCGTGATCGACACCAGCACCGGCGCGCTGATCGCGAGCCAGAACGATCAGGCGGCGCTCGGCCTCGGCTTTCTCGACGACGATCACCTCGCGCTCGCATCGAACAGCACGGTCGCGTGGGCGAAGCTCGATGCCAAGACACCCGCGCAGAAAGTCCCGCCTCCTCAGCCGGGCGTCGAGCCGCCGGTCAACAACCTCAGCGACGCCGGCATGCTCGGCGTGGGCGGTGGTCGGGCGATCAGCGCGCTCAACGGCGAGCTGATGATCGCCACGCCCACGAAGATCGAGTACCTCGGCTACGAGCTGGAGTCGCCCGCGGTCGCTGCCGTCGCGCCGAAGGGTCAGCTGATGATCGGCGTCGGCGATACGTTCGCGCTCCTCGATCAGGATCTGCGCGCGATCGCGCGGCCCGAGCTCGGCGTGCTGCCGACGTCCGCGGTGTCGGAGCTGCGCTGGGTCGGCGGCGATGACTGGCTGGTCGAGTCATCGCGGATCTCCGATGGCATGACCACGCTCGCGCTGGTCGACGTGGAGAAGAAGAAGACGCAGGTGCTGCGCACCGATCTCGCGATGGTGCAGCTCATCCTCCACGAGCCGAGCACGGGCCTGGTCACGCTGTCGCTCG
Organism: Haliangiales bacterium; assembly: GCA_038203335.1. GTDB lineage: Bacteria > Myxococcota_A > Polyangia > Haliangiales > Haliangiaceae > JABFXX01. The sequence continues at coordinate 942 of JBBRED010000045.1, forward strand.
GCGACGCGCCCGAGGTCGGCAAGTACGATCCGGTGAAGCACAAGCTCGACAAGGTGTCGGCGCTGCCGAAGCCGAAGGGCTACGAGCAGTCCGAGCTGGTGCCCGTGATCCCCGAGCTCGCGGGCGGCACGAGCCTCGTCGTCGTCCACATGCGTGATCGCATGACGATGCGCTGGGTCAAGGATCCGAAGGCGCTCGACAAGGGCACGTCGATCACCATCGACGGCTCGCTCGCGGGCGTGGACGCCGCGGGGCACGCGTTCGTCTGGCAGAACACGGCGACCGGGCCGCTCGAGCTCGTGACGTATCTCGACGCGAAGCGGATCGGCACGATGCAGACCGATGGCCCGGTGACCCTGTGGCCGGATCGCAAGGGCGCGCGCGTGGTGCAGGTCGGGCAGCGCAGCGTCGGCCTCGCGACGGTGGACGGGAAGCGCACGTGGCTGCAGTCGCTGCAGTTCGTGACCGAGGCGCTGTGGCTCGATGACGGCACGATCGTGGTGGTCAGCGCGGGCGGCCTCGCGCGGCTCGATCCGGCGACCGGCAGCGTGCTCGCGGCGCGCTGCGGCTGGCGCTTCGGGCTGTCGGCGAAGCAGCATCCGCCGTCGGCGCGCGTCGAGCCGGTCTGCGCGCAGCTGCGCTAGACATCACGCGGTTCCGCTCCCGCCGGATCACCAGCGCGCGGCGAGCATCAGCGCCCCCTGCAGTTGCAGGCGCGTGTTGTCGACGCCGTCGATCACGAGATATCCACCGCCATCGAGCACCACGCCAAGCGGCCCGATGATCCCGATCGTCGTGCGCAGGCCACCGCCCACCAGCGGCGCGCGCTCGCCGAGGTCCGCGCCGATGTCGGCGTGCAGATCGAGCGCGAGGCGCGGGCGCGAGGCGGCCGCTTCGTACAGCAGGCCCGCGGTCACGAGGCCGTGGTGCGTGTCGTCGAACGCGCGCCAGCCCACCACCACGCCGAAGCGCGAGCGGATCTTGAGATCGAACGTTGCCTCGAGGCGCAGGCGATCACCGCGTGCGCCGGTCCCCACGATCGTGCCGCCGATGCCCGCGCTGCCGTGGATGCCGAGCTTCACGGGTTCGGCGCGCGCAACAGCCGGGAGGAGGCACAGCAGGACGAGCGCGCGCACGGTCAGACTTCGATGCGGCCGGCCGTGGAGACTTGGGTGCCGGGCGCGAGCTCGTGCGCGGCGAGGACGGCCACGTCGGGCAGCTCGGGCTCGAGTAGCGTGCGGAGGTGGCGGCGCACGTCCCCGCTGGTCAGGATCACGGCGGGGCCCGCGCCGAGCGCGGATTTCACGGCCGCGATGATGTCCTGTGCGATCGCGGGCTCGAGCGCGAGGATCTGGGTGCCGTCGCGGCGATCCACGGCGCCGCGGACCGCATCCTCGATCATGCCGTCGATGGTGTAGACCGCGAGCTGGCCGCGGGGCGCCCAGCGCGCGCTGATCTGGCGGCGGAGCTGGCCGCGCAGGGATTCGATCAGGGACGGAACGTCGCGGACGGTGAAGCCGCCGGTGGGAGCGGGCGCGAGCGCGATCGCCTCGAGCACGCCGGCGAGATCCTCGACGGGGACCTGCTCGCGCACGAGCCCGCGCACGACCTCGGTGAGGACGGGGAGCGAGACGAGGCGGGGCACGACCTCGCGCACCAGGATCGGAGACGTGGCGGCGGTGCGCTCGACGAGCGCGTGCACGCGGTCCACGCCGATCAGGTCCGGGAGGACGGTGGCGAGAGCGGCGGGGAGCTGATCGACGAGCGCGGTGAGATCCGCGGCGGTCAGCCAGGTCACGGGCGTGCCATCGATCGCGAGCGCGGCTTCCGCGTCGCCGAGCTCGGCGTCGCGCGCGATCGCCAGGGGCGGGACGGGGACGCCGGTCTTCGTTGCGAGCGCGGCGCGGACCGCCGCGAGCTGCGCGTGTAGCTCGGCGGGGCGAGCGCCGAGCGCGGCATGAAGCACGGGCGAGAGGCGGAGCGCGAGGCGAGGGCCGCGCACGGTGGCGGCGCCGGCCTCGTCGAGGACGGGGGCGGCAGTGGGGCGCGAGCGCGCCGAGAGGACGGCGATCGCGGCGGCGATCACGCCGAGCAGGAGGAATGGCGTGCGCGGCAGGCCGGGGACGAGGCCGAGCCCGACGAGAAGGATCGCCACGCCCGCGAGCGCGCGCGGCTGGCCGCCGAGCTGCGCGCCGAGGTCCTCGCCGAGCGGTCGATCGCCCGTGCTCGCGACGCGGGTGACGAGGAGTCCGGAGGCGACGGCGACGAGGAGCGATGGGATCTGGGCGACGAGCCCCTCACCGATCGAGAGCAGCGAGTAGGTGGAGACGGCGGCGCCGGCGGTCTGGCCCTTCATGCCGATGCCGATCACGAGGCCACCGACGAGGTTGATCACGACGATCACGATCGCCGCGATCGCATCGCCCTTCACGAACCGCATCGCGCCGTCCATCGCGCCGTAGAGCTGCGACTCGCGCTCGAGAGCGGTGCGACGGGCACGGGCGGTGTCGGCGTCGATCGCGCCGGAGCGCTGCTCGGCGTCGATCGCCATCTGCTTGCCGGGCATCGCGTCGAGCGCGAACCGGGCGGAGACCTCGGCGACGCGCTCGGCACCGCGCGCGACGACGACGAGCTGGACGATCGTGATCACGGCGAACACGACCACGCCGACGACGAGGTTGCCGGCGATCACCGACGAGCCGAACGCGTGGACGACCTCACCGGCATCGGCCTCGGCGAGGATCAGGCGCGTGGCGGAGACCTCGAGACCCACGCGGAACAGTGTGGTCACCACGAGCAGCGTGGGGAACGAGACGAACGACAGCGGGCGCGGCGTGAACACCGCGGCCATCAGCAGCGCGACCGCGATGCCGATGTTGAGGGTGAGCAGCGCGTCGAGGAGTGGGCGCGGTAGCGGCACGATCAGCATCGCGACCACCGCCACGATGACCGCCGCGATCGCCAGCTCTCCCCACCGCCGCCCCGGCTTGGTCACGGCGTCTCGACCTCTTCCAGCTCGCTCGGATCGAGCTCGAGCGCATCGTCATCGACCTTGTCGGTCGGGCCGCCGAGCTGGCGCACGATCGACAGGTGGATCTGGCTGCGGATCATGCGCAGCACGCTCTCGAGCTCCGACGCGGGGAGCTTGAGCTTCGAACGCAGCGTATCGAGCGTGGAGCGCACGAGCAGCTCCTTCGCCTTCTCGAGCCAGCGGAACGCGGTGACGCGGTGCACGCGGTAGATGGCGCCGATCTCGTCGATGTTGAGCCCGTCGACGTGGTGGTAGCGCAGCAGCGTCTGCTCGCGTGCGCCGAGCTGAGCGAGCGAGGCGGAGAACGCCGCCTTGAACTCGTTCGAGTACGTCTTCTTCATGTACTCGACTTCGGGATCGTCGGCCGAGACCGCGTGCTGCGCGATCAGGTGATCGTCGTCGACGAGGATCTCGCGCTTGCCCTTGCGTAGATCGTTGAGGCACGTGCGGACCGCGACCGAGCGGACCCAGCGCCGCAGATCGCCGCGGCCGCCGTACTCGGCGATCTTGCCGGCGCTGGTCGGCGCGCCGGCCGTCCCGCCGCCGACGAACAGGCGCTGGCGCACGAGCTGCTTGACGTCGCTGACCCGCGAGGCGGTGATCCGCATCCGCGCGAGCGCGATGTCGACCTCCTTCATGTAGTCGCGATCGAACGCGTTGATCGCGGCGGTCAGGCCGGTCGAGCAGGCGCACGCGAGATACAGGTCGGCGGGGCGCAGGCCGTCGAGCGCGTCGGCGGCGAGGTCCTCCGTGACCTGACGGCCGATGAACGCGACGACGATGGTCGCGTCGATCGGAAAGTCCGGCCACGCCGCGCGACCTTCGGCCACGATCGTCCACAGGCGACGGTCCAGATCGGCCACCGCTTCGAGGGCAGGCCGAACGGCCGCGGGTGCGGCATCGAGGAACGGACGCACCAGGCTCGGCGTGGTCACCGTCACCGATTAGGCCACCCAAGTGAGTGATTGGTCAAACACATCCCCATGCTACGATTGGCCCTCGGGGATGGAGCCTAACCGCAAGGTCCGCAAGCAGGGGCTCGAGCACTTCATCAAGTTCGTGCGCGAGCTGCCAGCCCCATCGCCCCAGGCGATGTTCCAGGCCCTTCACGAGCTCGGCTATCGCGGTCAGGAGCACGCCCGGCGCGCCCTTTGCCTGATGGCGTACCGCCACGTGAAGCGGGTGAAGCGGATCTACGTCGACGGTGTCGACCGGGCCGATCTCCCCCGCAAGTCGAACGTCCTGTGCGTGGGGCCGACCGGCTCGGGCAAGACGTTCCTGGTCGAGACGCTGTTCGGCAAGATCCTCAAGCTGCCGACCGCGCTCGTCGACATCACGACCTACTCGGAGACCGGCTACGTCGGCCAGGATCCGTCGACGATCCTCACGCGGCTGCTCCACACCGCCGACGAGAATCCGATGCTCGCGTCGATCGGCATCGTGTGCCTCGACGAGTTCGACAAGATCGCCTCGGGGCAGAACAACGCGATCTTCGCCGGCGCTGGCACCACGAAGGACGTCACCGGCATGGGCGTGCAGCGCGAGCTGCTCAAGATGCTCGAGTCGTCCGAGGTCGTCGTGCCGCTCGACCTCACGCACTCGAGCTACGCGGACCACGTGGTGATGTCGACGGCCGACATCGCGTTCATCGCTGCGGGCGCGTTCTCCGGGTTCCAGCAGATCGCCCATCGCCGCGCGATGCGCGACCAGATCGGGTTCGGTCGCGATCAGGCCGCCGGCGGCGCCGACCCCGACACGATCGCGGTCGACTTCTCTGCCGAGCAGGTCGAGAGCGTCGCCAACTTCCAGGCCTACGGCTTCCTGCCCGAGCTGGTCGCGCGGTTCACGCGTGTCGTCCCGTTCCGCGCGCTCGACGCGGGCACGCTCAAGGACATCCTGCGCTCCGACGTCATCCAGCGGATGACCAAGGAGTTCAAGCTCGAGGGCTTCGAGCTCGTGATCGAGGAGAGCGTGCTCGACCATATCGTCGAGGACTCGATCAAGCGGGAGATCGGCGCGCGCGGCCTCGCGTCCACGCTGACCCGCCATCTCGAGGACGTGGCGTTCGGCCAGTTCGGTGTGGATCACGGCGGCACGGTGCGCGTCTCGATCAAGAACGACGATATCTCCGTCGACGTTGCCTGATGAAGGACGACGAGCTGGGCGCGATCGGGCGCGCCCAGGTCACGGCTTGGTGGTCTCCGCGCCGGTCGGCCAGCCGAGGAACACGACCTCGCCGGGCACGCACATCAGGCCGCCGCGACTGCGGTCACCCGCGTCGAGCACCATGCCCTTGCGGAACGCGAGGGCGCCGCGGAACGTCCACATCGTCTTGCCGCGGTAGATCACGTCGCAGTGTGTGGTGACATCCGCGCAGCCGTACGAGTCGCCGCCGCAGAACAGCGTGCGCTGCGTCTGGATGATCACCGGCATGCTCGTCACACCGTCGAGCGAGACGGTCGTGCGCACGAGCTGCCCGACCCGGAGGCGAAATCCGGCGTGGTTCTCGATCGTGTACGGCACGAGCTCGAGCACGGTGTAGCTCGTGCCCGTGAACATGCCGCCGACCGACCACGATCCGTCGGCGCGCTGGAGGTAGAGGTAGATGCCGGCGTCGTACGTCCGCTTGTCCTCGGTCTGCACGATGCGCACGAGCTTCGCCTTCGGCAACACGCGCTCGATCGTGACGGCGCCCTGACGGGTCAGGCACGTGGTGAGCTCCGCCCAGGTCTTGCCGCCGCGGCACGCCTCGACGATCGGCGGCTCGGAGATCACGATCCTCGCATCGGCGGTGCGGCCGAGCGCGACGAGGATCGTGATCGCGAGGCGCCGCATGTCTCGACGATAGCATCTCGGTCGTCGATGCCGATGACGCTGTCGAGCTAGTCGCCGAGACGGGCGCGCTCGCGGCGCCTCGACCACAGGACGCCCCAGCCGGTCACGGCGAGCAGCGCCGCCTCGGCGCCGATCGCGAGCAGGTAGCGGTGCTCGTGAGACGGCAGCTGGACGTGCAACCGGAGCATCATCCTCGTCGCCGCGAACGACACCGTCATCGCGACGACGATCCCGAACGCGAGCGTGGACCAGTGCCCGATGCGCTGCATCGTCGGCGTGGGGTTGCCGAACCGGTGCTCGCGGTCGCAGCCGCGCCCGAGGATCACCGCGAGGCTGGAGGCGAGCACGAGCGCGTAGACCAGCGGGCCCAGGTTATCGGCGGCGGCGCGCTCGGCGAACATGCTGGTCGTCGAGAGCATGCGCGAGAGCGGCTGAAACGACGCGGTGATCACCATCAGGTAGCCGAACACGGTCACGATCGCCGCGGCGCCGGCGAGCACGAGGCCCACCGACCAGCCATCGACCTTGCGCACGAGCTTCTGCGCGACATCGATCGGTCCTCGCGCGAGGTGATCGAGATCCGCGTAGACGTCGGCGTGAGTCTCGATCGCTTCGCGCATGCGCCGCGTGAACCACGCCTCGGCGATCCACGTCGCGCCGACGTAGGTCACGAGGATCGCGGTCGCGGCGACCATCGCGCAGCTCGCGATGCTGACGCCGACGCCCGGGATCAACCACGCGAGGAACCGCATGAGCAGCGGATCGGCGAGCAGCATCACCACGCCGATCGACACGACGAGCGCCATCGCGCCCGCGGCGGCGCGACCCACCCGGTGCGCGAACACCTGCGCGATCGCGAGCGGCATCAGCGCGAGCTGGACACGGCGCTCCTCGGCGAGCGCATCGCGACGCGCGGCCGCACCGGGGAGGGCATCGCGGTACACGCCGGTCTCGCGCAGCGAGGTGGCGGACGGGGGCAGCTCGTGCCGCGCATCGGTCTCGAGCGCGGCGAGGTCACTGGAGATCATGCGATCGAGGGAAGATGTCATCGGGTCTCTCCGATCGGCAGGCTCGTGCGCGGGGCGGCCGCGGTCCCGAGCTTGCGGGTGTAGATGGTGCGAAGGCGCCCGCGACCGCGCACGAGGCGCGACTTCACCGCGGACACCGAGATGCCGAGTAGCTCCGCGAGCTCCTCGACCTTCCAGCCTTCGAGCTCGAACAGCACGAGCGCCTCGCGCTGATCGTGCGGCAGCTCCGCGAGCGCGAGGCGCATGCGCTCGGCGCCGCCGATCTCCGCGGTGACCTCGGGCGCGGCGGGCTCGGTGTCGAGCGGAAGCAACCGGCGCCAGAACGATCGCTTGTAGCGATTGCGATGGACCGAGATGATCACGCGGTACAACCAGAACCGGAACGCACTGTCGTCACGGAGCGCAGGGAGCTTGTCGAGCGCGCGCAGCACGGCCTCTTGAAACAGGTCATCGCCGTCGGCGCGCGACCGGCACACGGCGCGGGCGAACACCACCGCGCGATCGTGGACCGGCTCGAGTAGCCGCTGGAACCGTGCGTGTGTGGACTCCATCGTTTCGACCCCAGGACAGCCCCAACCCGCGATCTGGTCGCAGACATTCCGAACAATCGTGTAACGCGCGAGAACTCTTGCGAGCTTCCGCGGCCACCGGCGACGATGACACGGAGTACCCGACGGTGCCCGAGGAGTCCTACGCGCGGCATCGCGAAGGCGACGAGCCAGAGGAGCGCCACGCGCTGCTCGAATATCTGAAGACCCTGTAGAACCTGCCCGCACGTGCAGGGCGGGCTCGCTTGACGACCGAGGGGAGCGGAGCACATCGTCGCGGGCGATGAAGCTCGACATCAATGGAACGGTCAGGGACGTGGAAGCGTCGCCGGATATGCCACTGCTCTGGGTGCTCCGCGATGTCGCCGGCCTCACGGGCACGAAGTACGGCTGCGGCATGGCTCAGTGCGGCGCGTGCACGGTGCACCTCGACGGCAAGCCGGTGCGCTCGTGCGTGACGCCACTGTCGTCCGTCGGCGCGCGCAAGGTGACGACCATCGAGGGCCTCGGCGCCGGATCGCTGCACGTGGTGCAGCAGGCGTGGGCCGAGGCGGATGTCGTGCAGTGCGGTTACTGCCAGTCGGGCCAGCTCATGACGGCCGCCGCGCTGATCGAGACGAACCCCGATCCGAGCGACGCGGACATCGACGCCGCGATGGCGGGCAACGTGTGCCGCTGCGGCACCTACGTGCGCGTCCGCGACGCGATCCACCTCGCATCGCGCCTCAAGCGAGGTGCGAAGTGAGCATCTCTCGTCGCGGATTCCTCCAGGGCACGGCCGTCGCCACCGCCGGTCTCGTGGTCTCGTTCTACGTGCCGGCGATGGCCGCACCGAAGGCCGTGCAGGCGAAGGCGCCGCCGCCGCTGCCGCAGGCCAACGCGTTCCTGAAGATCGGCGAGGATGACTCGGTCACCGTGATGCTCGCGCACTCGGAGATGGGGCAGGGCATCTGGACCGGCCTCGCGATGCTCATCGCCGAGGAGCTCGAGTGCGACTGGTCGAAGGTGCGCTCGCAGCACGCGCCGGCCGCGCCGGTCTACGGTCACCCGATGATGAAGATCCAGATGACCGGCGGGTCATCGAGCACGAACAGCGAGTTCGATCGCTATCGCCAGGTCGGGGCGATGGCGCGCGAGATGCTCGTGCGCGCGGCGGCGGCGCGGTGGAAGGTCTCGCCGGCGAGCTGCAAGGTCGCCAGCGGCGTGATCACGCACGGCAAGGATCAGCTGCGGTTCGGCGAGGTCGCCACCGCTGCGATGGCGCTCACGCCGCCCGCGAAGGTCACGCTCAAGAAGCCGAAGGACTGGAAGCTGATCGGCACGCCGACGAAGCGGCTCGACACGCCGGAGAAGATCACCGGCGCCGCGAAGTTCGGTATCGACGTGATGTTCCCGGGGCTGCGCACCGCCGTGGTCGCGCGGCCGCCGGCGTTCGGCAGCACGCTCGTGAAGTTCGATGCGACGAAGGCGCTCAAGGTGCCCGGCGTCGAGCAGGTCGTGAAGACGGCGAATGGCGTGGCCGTGGTCGCCGCGAACTTCTGGGCCGCGAAGGTCGGGCGCGACGCGCTCGTCATCGAGTGGAGCACGCCCGAGGGTGGCGGCGTCAACTCGCTCGCGCTGCTCGACCAGTTCAAGCAGCTCGCGAAGAAGCCGGGCACCACGGTGATCGACACGGGCAAGATCGACGGTGCGCTCGCGGCCGCGACGTCGCGGGTCGAGGCCGAGTACGACGTGCCGTATCTCGCGCACGCGACGATGGAGCCGATGAACTGCGCGGTGAAGATCGATGGCGACAAGGTCGAGATCTGGGCCGGGACGCAGTTCCAGACCATGGATCAGATGGTCGCGGCGCAGATCGTCGGCACCACGCCCGACAAGGTCACGGTCCACACCATGTTCCTCGGCGGTGGCTTCGGCCGCCGCGCGAACCCCACGCAGGACTTCACGGCCGAGGCCGTGATCGTGGCGAAGGCGGCGGGCGTTCCGGTCAAGGTCATCTGGACGCGCGAGGACGACATGCACGGCGGCTACTACCGCCCGATGTACGTGCACCACGTGAAGGCGGGGCTCGACGACAAGGGCATGCCGGTGGCGTGGGACCACGTCGTCGTCGGTCAGTCGATCGCCGCGGGCACGCCGTTCGCCGCGTTCATGATCAAGGATGGTGTCGACGCCACCTCGGTCGAGGGCGTCGCCGATGGCCCGTACCTCGACAAGCTTCCGGCCAAGCGCGTGAGCCTGCACTCGCCGACCACGCCGATCTCCGTCTTGTGGTGGCGCTCCGTCGGCAACACGCACACCGCGTTCGCGATGGAGTCATTCATCGACGAGCTCGCGCACGCCGCGGGCAAGGACGCGCTCGCGTACCGGCTCGCGCTGCTCGCGGCCAAGCCGCGTCACGCGGCCGCGCTCGAGCTCGCCGCCACGAAGGCCGGCTGGGGCACGCCCGCGCCCGCCGGTCGCGCGCGCGGCATGGCGGTGCACGAGTCGTTCGGCTCGATTGTCGCCGAGGTCGCCGAGGTCTCCGTGGAGAACGGCGTGATCAAGGTCCACCAGGTGACCTGCGCGGTCGACTGCGGCACCGCGGTCAACCCGCTGGGCATCGAGGCGCAGATGCAGAGCGCGATCGCGTTCGGCCTCACCGCCGCGCTGCACGGAAAGCTGACGTTCGTCGACGGCAAGGTGCAGGAGTCGAACTTTCACGATTACCCGCCGCTGCGGATCCACGAGATGCCGAAGATCGCGGTCCACATCATCAAGAGCGACGCCCCGATGGGCGGCATCGGCGAGCCGGCCACCGCGCCGATCGCCCCCGCCGTCGCGAACGCGCTGTTCGCCCTCACCAAGCAGCGGCTGCGCTCCTTGCCCCTTCGCCTCGCCTAGGTATCGATCATGAAGCGAATCGCTCTTCTTCTCCTCGTCGCGGCGTGCGGCTCCAAGGCGCCGCCGCCGACCTCGACCCAGGCTCCCGTTCCCACCAAGGAGACCGCGCTCGCCGCGTGGGAGACCGTGCGCGGCGTGTTCCAGCATCCGCGCTGCCAGAACTGCCATCCCTCCGGCGATCAGCCGCTGCAGGGCGATGACAGCCACCTCCACCAGCAGAACGTCCAGCGCGGCCCCGCCGGTCGCGGCATGGTCGGCATGGAGTGCTCGACGTGCCATGGCCCGGCGAACCCGTCGGCGAACTACGGTCAGCACATCCCGCCCGGCAGCCCGGATGCGTGGCACATGCCAACGCCCGAGCAGAAGCTCGTGTTCGTCGGCGCCACGTCGTCGGCGCTGTGCACGCAGATCAAGGATCCGGCGAAGAACGGCGGCAAGGACATGGCCGCCCTGCGCGCCCACCTCGATACGCCGCTCGTCGTGTGGGGCTGGTCGCCGGGCTTTGGCCGCGCGCCGGTGACCACGCCGCGCGATGCGTTCCTCGACGCCTGGGATACGTGGGCCCGCGGCGGCGCACCCTGTCCGTGACGATGGCCCTGAAATAGCCGCGCGATCCCGCAACGTTCTATCGGCGGACGTTCCGTGATACGTCCGCTGGTGCCGTATGGACAAGATCGTCGTCGAGGGTGGCGCTCGTCTGGTCGGGCGGATCCCGATCAGCGGGGCCAAGAATGCCGCGCTTCCTCTGCTCGCGTCAGCACTGCTGCCGACCGGGCCCTCCACGTTCAAGAACGTGCCGCAGCTCGCCGACGTCCGGACGATGGCGAAGCTGCTTCGTATGCTCGGCTGGACCGTCGACGAGGGCAAGGACAAGACCGAGCTGACGATCGGCCCACCGACCGGCAAGAAGAAGCCGAAGCTCGAGGCACCGTATGACCTGGTCAAGACGATGCGCGCGAGCGTGCTCGTGCTCGGCCCGCTGGTCGCCCGCTACGGGCGGGCGCGCGTGTCGCTGCCCGGCGGCTGCGCGATCGGCGCGCGGCCGATCGACCAGCACCTGAAGGGCCTGCAGGCGCTCGGCGCGAAGGTCACGCTCGACCACGGCTACGTCGACGTCGAGGCGAAGCGTCTCAAGGGTGCGACCATCGTGCTCGACATGCCCACGGTGACCGGCTGCGAAAATCTGCTGATGGCAGCGGCGCTCGCGAAGGGCCGGACCGTGATCGAGAACGCCGCGTGCGAGCCGGAGGTCGAGGAGCTCGCGACCGTGCTCAACAAGATGGGCGCGAAGATCAAGGGCGCGGGAACCGCGCTGATCACGATCGAGGGCGTCGACGAGCTGCTGCCGATCGAGCACTCGATCATGCCGGACCGCATCGAGGCCGGCACGTTCGCCGTGGCCGCCGCGATGACCCGGGGCGACGTGCTCCTCGAGGGCGCGCGGCCCGAGCACCTCGACGCCGTGATCGCGAAGCTCCGCGCGAGCGGCGTCACCGTGGCCGCCGAGGCCGGGGGCATCCGCGTGCGCGGCAATGGTGACCTCACTGCCGTCGACATCATCACCCAGCCCCACCCCGGCTTCCCGACCGACATGCAGGCCCAGTTCATGGTCATGGCCTGCATCGCGAAGGGCCAGAGCGTGATCAAGGAGATGATCTTCGAGAACCGCTACATGCACGTGCCGGAGCTCGGCCGCATGGGCGCGGATATCCACATCGACGGTCGCGTCGCGGTGGTCCGCGGCGGCATGAAGCTGACCGGCGCGAGCGTGATGGCCACGGACCTGCGCGCCTCGGCGAGCCTGATCCTCGCCGGCCTGGTGGCCACCGGGAAGACCGAGGTCCTCCGCGTCTACCACCTCGATCGCGGTTACGAGGCGATCGAGAAGAAGCTGCGCGGCGTTGGTGCGAAGATCAAGCGTACGAAACAATGACGCGCCCGATCATTCTTGCCATGCCGAAGGGCCGGATCCTCGAGGAGGGGGCGGCGGTGTTCGCGCGCGCCGGGTATGACCTGGCGCCGGTCTTCGCCGATTCGCGCAAGCTCGTGTTCGAGTGCGGACCGCTCCGCGTGCTCGTCCTGCGCAACTCCGATATCGCCACCTATGTCGCGCACGGTGCCGCCGACGTCGGGATCGCCGGCTCCGACGTCCTCGACGAGGAGGGCCGCGATCTGCTCGAACCGCTCGACCTCGGCATCGGGCGCTGCCGGATGATCGTCGCCGAGCGCGCCGATGCGCGGGTCGATGACCGCGCGCAGGCCCACCTCCGCATCGCCTCGAAGTATCCGCGCACCGCGCGCGCGTACCTCCAGCGGAAGGGCATCACCGCCGAGGTCATCAAGCTCTCGGGCGCGATCGAGCTCGGGCCGCTGACCGGCCTGTGCGACCGGATCATCGACATCACCCAGACCGGAGAGACGCTCCGGCAGAACGGTCTGGTCGAGATCGATACCGTGGCCGAGGTGTCGACGCGCCTCGTGGTCAATCCAGCGCGCCTCAAGCTCGACGGTGAGCGCCTCGGCGCGCTGATCGAGGCCATGGAGCGCGCGGTCGACGGTAACCCCGTGTAAGATCGGCGCGAGGTGTCTTCCGATCTGCGCCCGTTCGTCGCCGAGGAGATCCGTCTCCATCCTCGGGTCGCCTACCAAGGCCTGCTCTCGGAAGAGGGCGCGGCCACTCGCGTCGCGGCCTCCCTGCCGCCGCTGCAGCGGTTTCGCCACGACTACGCCGGCGCGATCTCGATCGTCGACTGGGATCACCGGTTGCCGTCGCAGAACCTCATCCTGCGCGTCTATGGCTACTACTCCGAGGACACGCTCGAGTCCGGCCTCGAGTCGTTCGACGATCGCCTCGAGCAGATCGCCGACAAGGACAAGTACCCCGAGTTCGACGTCCCCGACTTCGATGGCCTCGCGGCCGACGAGGCGTACGAGATCGAGCTGTCGCCGTCGGGCACCATCGGCCGTTGCCGGCTGACCTCCGCCTGGCGACGCACCGTGGCATCGCGTGACGCGACCACCGCGGTCGGCCTGGTCCAGACCTGCGAGGAGTACGGCAAGCTGGTGGCGTCCTCGCCGTCGCGCCCGACCTACCTCGGTGACCTCGAGGCGGTGTCCTGGACCCCGCCCTGCGAGAGCGACCACACCCGGTGGACCCTCGACGTCTGGTACCTGCTCGCGTTCGACGGGCGCATTGGCTCGGGCCGCAGCTTCCTCGCGGACCTCGAGACCAAGCAGATCGTGTCGGTTCGGGATTTCTCGGTACGCACCGGCTGACAGCGCTTGTCATGTTACGGAGAGTGCATGCCGCCTCTTGCCGGGCGGATGCTCCGCGCCGGAGGGCCGCTCTATGCTGTCACGCTCGACCTTCGTGCTCGCTCTGCTCCTCGTCGGCTGCGGCCCGTCGGTTCGCGATAACGGGGACGATGACCCGAACGCGTCCTGCCACCCGGGCAAGACCCGGAGCTGCTACTCGGGCCAGGACGGCACCGAGGACGTCGGGCCGTGCCACGGCGGAACGCAGACCTGCGAGGCGACCTCGATGTGGGGGCCGTGCATGAACGAGGTCGCGCCGGCCGCCGAGCTGTGCGGCGATGGCGTGGACAACAACTGCAACGGCAAGACCGACGAGGACGAGGATGCCGACGGCGACGGCGTCACCACGTGCGGCGGTGACTGCTGCGATTCGACGGAGTGCTCCGATCCGGCCTCCGTCAACCCCGGCGCGTTCGACGCGGTGGGCAATAACTTCGATGACGACTGCAACGGCGTGATCGACGACGCGCAGAGCGTGTGCGATCAGAACCTCGCCTCCGGATCGCTCAACGCCATGGACTACGCGAAGGCGATCGACCTCTGTCAGACCGCGACCATGGCCGACAAGAAGTGGGGCGTGATCAGCGCGACCCTCACGCTCGCCGACGGCACCGGCGTCCCGGCGAACATCGCGCAGTCGATCCGCGATCACTTCGGTACCGGCGTGATGCCGAAGGGCGGCACGAAGATGGCGGAGTTCTCGACGGGCGCCGCCGCCGGCAAGGGCGACACGAACCCCGCGTACCAGGACTTCCAGAGCGGCGGTGGGATCACCGGTACCGGCAACAACAAGCAGTCGGCGTTCCCGCAGGACTTCCTCATGGCGAACGGCGGCAACCTGCCGAACGTGGCGGGCTGTCCGGCACCGATGGGCAACAACGCGATGGATCCGGTGATGCTCACCCTTCAGGTTCGCGTCCCGACCAACGCGAAGTCGTTCAAGCTCGCCGTGAACTTCTTCAGCTCGGAGTTCCCGGAGTACACGTGCTCCGCGTTCAACGACTTCTTCGTCGTGCTGCTCGACTCGGCGTACACCGGCACCCCGGCGAACCCGACCGACAAGAACCTCGCGTTCTATCAGCCGGCGGGCTCGATGGTGAAGTACCCCGTGGGCGTGAACCTCGCGTCGGGCAACACCGGCCTGTTCACCCAGTGCGTGAACGGCCCCACCGGGTGCCGCGGCAACGCGGGATCGATCACCACGTGCACGGGCACGACGCAGCTCGCGATGACCGGCCTCGACACGCCGAGCAGTGGTCAGTGTGATGCAAATGCTCTGCAGGGCGGTGGCACGGGCTGGCTCGAGACCAGCGGCAACGTGAAGCCCGGTGAGATCATGAAGCTCCGCATCGCGATCTGGGACACCAGCGACCACGTCCTGGACTCGCTCGCGATCGTCGACGGCTTCCGTTGGTCGGTTGATACGACGGACCCTGGCACGGTCATCTTCCGCCAGCAGTAGCGCGGTCGATTGCGCTTGCGATCTAGCGCCCCGCGGCGGATGTTCCGCGCCGCTATGTCGCTACGCGCACTCATTATTGTCGCCGTTGTTGCTGTCCTCCCCTTTGGCGCATCGTGTGGCGGAAGCAGCGAGCGAAGCTGCGAAGGTGTGGTCACGGACACGCAGATGGACGTGTTGAACTGCGGCGCCTGCGGCAATGCGTGCGCGGAGCAGTTCAAGTGCATCCGCGGCCGCTGCCTGGCCGGCGACTGCGTGCCCGGTGACTCCGAGGATTGCTACAACGGGGCCGACGGAACGCAGGACATCGGTCCGTGCGTCGCCGGGACGCGCACCTGCGACACGACCGGCCTGTGGACCAAGTGCGAGGGCGAGGTCGTCCCCACCGGCGAGAACGGTGCGGCCTGCCGCGACGGCATCGACAACAACTGCAACGGCGTCGTCGACGAGGACGTCGACAACGACATGGACGGCTACACCACGTGCGGCGGCGACTGCTGCGACTCCACCGAGTGCAGCAAGCCCGGCAACGTCAACCCGGGCGCGTTCGATGCCCCCGGCAACCAGTTCGATGATGACTGCAACGGCGTCGTCGATGACACGGTCCTCCTCTGCGATCAGGGCATCACGTCCAACACGCAGAACGGCCTCGACTACGCGCGCGCCATCGACATCTGCCAGACCGCGACGATGGCCGACAAGAAGTGGGGCGTGATCTCCGGCTCGATCACCCTCGCCGACGGCACGGGCGTCCCCGATGTCGAGTCGCACTCGGTTCGCCCGAAGTTCGGCCCGGGCCTGCTGCCGCAGGGCGGCGTCAACCTCGCGATGATCTCGAGCGGCGGCGCGGCGGCGAAGACCGATACGAACCCGGGCTTCCACGACTGGGTCAGCTACACGCACACCGGCACGTCCACCTCGCCGTTCCCGGCCGACTTCTATGCAGCGAACGGCAACTCGCTGCCGAACGCGCCGGGCTGCCCGGATCCGATCGGCGCCGTCGCGAACGATCCCGTGATGCTGACGTTCCGCATCCGGGTTCCGACCAACGCGCACTCGTTCAAGCTGTCGTCGAACTTCTACTCGGCCGAGTTCCCCGAGTGGACGTGCAGCGCCTACAACGACTTCTTCGTCATCCTGCTCGATTCGACCTACAACGGCATGCCGGCGAACCCGACTGACAAGAACCTCGCGTTCTATCAGCCGATGGGCTCGATGACGAAGGTCCCCGTGGGCGTGAACCTCGGCCACGGCAACACCGGTCTGTTCACCCAGTGCGTGAACGGCACCACCGGTTGCTCGGGCATGCCCGGTACGATCTCGACCTGCGCGTCGGTCTCGCAGCTCACCGGCACGGGCTTCGACGAGGTTCCCGCGTTCCCGGAGTGCGACGCGACGCAGCCTGTCGGCGGCGCGACCGGCTGGCTCGTCACCTCCGGCAACGTCACCCCCGGCGAGATCATCACGCTTCGCATCGCGATCTGGGACACCTCGGATCACGCGTATGACTCGCTCGCGGTCATCGATGGCTTCCAGTGGAGCGTCGACGGCACGAACCCGGGCACCGTGATCTTCAAGGACAAGCCGGACCTCGGCGGCGTGCCGACGACCGCGCAGATCACGAACGAGCGTCTCTAGTCCGATAAAGGTAGTCCGATAAAGGGGTCCGACCCCATTGCCGGACGAGGGACAGCCCCTGCGTCGCTCAGGGCTCGTTGATCGGCGCGGGCGACACGGTCGAGCCGTTCGGCGTGAACGTGCCCTTGACGTAGATGACGCCGGCCGCGCCGCCGCCTCCACCGGCGCCCTCGTTGACGGACTCGCCGGTGATCCCGTCGGGCGAACCACCGCCGCTCGAGTCACCGCCGTTGCCACCGGCGGTGCCGCTGACGCCGCCCTGCGCGCGCGCACCGTTGCCTGCGCCGTCGCCGCCCGCCATGCCCGTGGTCCCGCCGCCGGTACCGGCGCCCTCGCCGCCACCGCCGCCGTTCGAGATCACGACGCCCGCGAACGAGACGGCGGGTGCATCGAAGCCGAGCAGGCCGCCGGAGCCACCGCCGCCGCCGGCGCCGAGGTTGTTGCCCGGGCGACCGCCTTCGCCGACGGCGAACACGCGCCCGGCGATCGTGATCGACGTGCCGGCGATCATGTAGATCGCCCCGCCACCGCGACCACCCGCACCACCGGCGCCGATGCCCGCGCCTCCGGCGCCGCCGCCGCATCCGCCGCGCACGGCGACCGCTGCGGTCGGGCTCGCGGCGCCCTGGCCGGGCCGCGCGCCGGCAGGAGCGCCGCTATCGTTGATGTCGCCGGTGCCGCCGGAGCCACCGGTACCGCCGAAGCTCCCGCCCGCACCGCCGGCGCCACCACCGGCATCGGCGTCGGCGGCGGAGGAGAGGGCGCAGGGCGAGGTCGAGGAGCCGGCGCCCGAGGGCTGCGTGGCGAGCGAGCTCGCGCCGATCGTGCCGACGATCGTCAACGTGGTGGCGGCGACGAGCACGAGCGGCCGCGAGCCGAGCGCGCGCACGGTGGCGCCGGTCGCCACGCTGATCTCGGAGCCGGCGACGATGCACGCGCCGTTGATCACCTGCGTGCACGCGGCCCCGTCGGTGTCGAGCACGCCATCGGCGAGCACGCGCGGCGTGGTCGGCGCCGCGCTCAGGCACACCTTGCCGAAGCCCGCGCCGTAACAGAACGTGGCATCGGCGCCGGCCTCATCGCTGGCGGGAGCGTCGGTGCCGTCGCCGGTGATCGAGCCGTCGGTGCCGGTGGCCCCACCCGTGGTGAAGCCGCAGCCGCTGACCAGCAGGAGGTACAACCAGGACCGCACGGAGCCAGCATACTCGCCCTTTGGCCGTCTTGGCACCGCCGCGGCGGCGCGGTACGAACGGCGCATGTCCGAGCAACGTTTTGACGCCGTCGTGATCGGAGCTGGTCCGGGTGGCTATCCCGCAGCGATCCGCCTCGGCCAGTTGAAGGTCAAGACCGCCATCATCGAGCGGGAGTACATCGGCGGTGTGTGTCTGAACGTCGGGTGCATCCCGAGCAAGTCGGTGATCCACGCCGCGAAGATGTTCGAGAAGCTCGGCCACACCGAGGACATCGGCATCACGATCCAGGGCAAGCCCACGCTCGATCTGAAGAAGATGCAGCAGTGGAAGGGCGGCGTCGTCAACAAGCTGACGAGCGGCGTGCGTACGTTGCTCAAGGGCAATGGCGTCACCATCATCGATGGCAGCGCCACCCTCGGCAAGCCGGGGCCCGATGGCCACCGGATCACCGTCAAGACCAAGACCGGCGACGAGACGATCATCGCGAAGAACATCGTGCTCGCCACGGGCAGCCGGCCGATCGAGATCCCTGGCTTCAAGATCGATCAGAAGCGGATCATCGACTCGACCGGTGCGCTCGCGCTCGACGTGCTGCCGGCCCGCATGGTCGTGATCGGCGGCGGCTACATCGGCCTCGAGCTCGGCATGGTCTATGCGAAGTTCGGCACCAAGGTCACGGTGGTCGAGGCGATGCCGCGGCTGCTCGGCACCATGGACAAGGACTGCGTCGCGGTGGTCGAGCGCAAGCTGAAGAAGCTCGGCGTCGAGGTCATGCTGAACACGAAGGCGAAGGCGTGGGAGGACAAGGGCGATCGCGCCGTCCTCACCGTCGAGCTCGCGGACGGCAAGACCGCCAGCGTCGACACCGACGTGATCCTGATGTCGATCGGGCGCCGCCCGAACAGCGAGAACCTGGGGCTCGATGCCGCGGGCGTCGCGCTCGACAAGCGCGGCTTCGTGATCGCGGACGACCAGCTCAAGACGAACGTCGGCGGCATCTACGCGCTCGGCGATCTGATCGGCGGCATGATGCTCGCCCACAAGGCCACCAAGGAAGGCGAGGTGGTCGCCGAGATCATCGCGGGCCACAAGGCCGCGTTCGACGTCCGCACCATCCCCGCGGTCGTGTTCACGGATCCGGAGATCGCATCGACCGGCCTTACCGAGGACGAGGCGAAGGCGAAGGGCCACGACAAGCTGAAGATCGGCAAGTTCCCGTTCGCCGCGCTCGGCCGCGCGCTGTCGGTCAACGACACCGATGGCTTCGTCAAGGTGATCGGGGACGCGGGCACCGGCGAGCTGCTCGGTGTTCACATCGTGGGCAACGGCGCGAGCGACCTGATCGCCGAGGCCACGCTCGCGATCGAGATGGGCGCGATGGTCGATGACCTCCGCCTCACGATCCACGCCCACCCGACCCTGTCAGAAGCGATCATGGAAGCGGCCTCCGTCGCGCTCGGCGAAGCGATCCACGTCATCAATCGGTAGCGACGAGCGAGACGAAGAACGCGGCGCCGCGCTCGGGCGCCGCCTCGACGCGGATCGTACCGCCGTGGTGGCGCACGATGCGACGGACGGTCGCCAGGCCCACGCCGGTGCCGGCGAACTCGTCGGCGCGATGCAGGCGATGGAACGGGCGGAACAGGTCGTCGACGTACTGCATGTCGAAGCCGGCGCCGTTGTCGCGCACGAAGAACGTGATCGCATCGCCGCCGACGGAGATCTCCGCCGCGTCGCGCTTCGAGGTGAACTTCCACGCGTTGCCGAGGAGGTTCTCGAGCAGGATGCGCACCAGCCGGACGTCGGCCTTCACGGTGATCCCCGGCGTGACGTGGGTGGTCACGCGGCGCTCCGGCTCCACGAGTGCGAGCTCGCCCAGGATCTCGGTGGCGAGCGCCGAGAGGTCCACGCGCTCTCGGACCATCGTGGCGCGCGTGACGCCGGAGAGCGCGAGCAGGCCCTCGATCAGGCTGCCCATGCGCTGCGCGTTCGTTCGGACGCGATCGAGCAGGTGCTTGCCATCGGTATCGAGCACGCGGCCGTGATCCTCCTGGAGCAGCGCACTGAAGCTATCGATCGCGCGGAGCGGCGCGCGCAGATCGTGCGAGACCGAGTAGCTGAACGATTCGAGCTCGCGGTTCGAGGACTCGAGCGCGCGCGTCCGCTCGGCGACGCGCTCCTCGAGCGTGGCGAGCAGCACCGCGTTGTCGATCGCGAGGCCAGCGCGGTCCGCGAGATCCTGTGCGAACCGCTGGTCGTCGAGCGTGTAGGGCGGTGCCGCGCTGTTGCGGAGGAGGCTCGCCACGCCGAGGATCTTGCCGCGCGCCTTGAGCGGGACGGCGAGCACGCTCGACACCTCGAACACGGCGAGCATCGACTTGAACGGCTCCGGCGCCTGCGCGACGACGACGTCTGGATCGATGCGCGGGACCATGATCGCCTCGCCGGTCTCCACGACCTGGCGCGCGATGCCGGACCCGAGCGGGTGAGGGCCGGCGCCGAGCACGGCGCGCGCCTTCGCGCAGATCTCCGGATCGACGTGGAAGAACGCGGCGCGAAGGTCCGAGCTGGGACCGTCCTGCGGAAGCATGCGGACCGTGCAGCCATCGCCGATGTTCTCCGCCAGCCGGCGCGCGACCAGCTCGATCAGCTCGGTGACGTCGCCGTCTGCCGCGGCGAGCTCGTGCGCCATGCGCGCGAGGGCCTCGAGGCGCCGCGTGCTCGTCGCGAGCTGCGTGTTATCCAGCACGGTCGACACGCGGACCGGCCGCCCGGCCACCGCCTCGACGACGCTCGTCGAGATCAGCACGGGCACCGTGGTGTCGTCCTTGCGCCGCAGGTCGACCCAGAACGTCATCGAGCCCGTGCCCGTGCCGCGCTCGCGGATATCGAGCGCGCGCACGTTCGTGGTGCGCGCGAGGAGCTTGGCGCCGTCCATGCCGATCAGCTCGTCGGGATCGTGGCCGAGCAGCCGGGCGTAGGCGGCGTTGACCCAGGTCAGCCGGTTGCTTTCGATCTCGGTGATCACCACGCCGAACATCGCCTGATCGAGGGCGTGTGCCCACAGCGCGAGCGACTCCGGGGAGCGGTTCCCGAGCAGCCTCTGCTTGGTGACACTATACGCCCGCGCGATGCCCGCGTGGCTGTGCTCCAGGTAGTCGCCGAGGACGAGCAGCACGTCCGAGAGCCGCGCGGGCTCGGCCCCGTAGGTCTCGACGAGCTTCGGCGTGATCACCGCAAACGCCCGGTTCGAAGTTGCGCCCCACGCGGCGAGCTCGTGGCCATCGCGCGCGAGCTGGGCGCCGGCCGCCTCGAGCTGCGCGGCAAGACCTGCCCAGTTGCTCGCGGCGGCCGCGCGCAGACCCGCATCATCGGGAAGGACATGCGTGCAGACGTCGAACAAGTCCCGCACCGCGCCAGGCGCTCGGTTCGCGAACCACACCTCCATCTGCTCTCCCGACACGCACCGGCACTCTAACGCAGGAGCCGGTGGCCGGGCTGGTGCCACCGTGGTAAACGCTATCGATGGGTGCCACCTGGGCCGTTGTCGACCTCGGCACGGCGAGTTACCGCGACGCCTGGGCCCGGCAGCTCGAGCTGGTCGAGCAGCGCCAGCGGGCGGCCGTGCCCGACACGCTGCTCCTCGTCGAGCACGATCACGTGTTCACGCTCGGCCGGCGTCGCGAGGCCGAGGGCAACGTGCTCGATGCCGGTGACGTCGAGGTGATCGGGATCGAGCGCGGGGGCGACGTCACGTATCACGGCCCCGGTCAGCTCGTGGCGTACCCGATCGTTCTGCTCCGCGAGGGCAGCGAGCGCGACCTGCACAAGTACCTGCGCAACCTCGAGGAGGCGGTGATCCGCACCTGCACGCGGTTCGGTCTCGCCACGGATCGCGAGCCCGGCAAGACGGGCGTATGGACCACCACCGAAACGGGTCGGAAGAAGCTGTGCTCGATGGGCATCGCCTGCCGCAAGTGGGTCACGTTTCACGGCCTCGCGCTGAACGTCACCACCGACCTCGCGTACTTCCGCCGGATCAACCCGTGCGGTTTCGAGTCGTCGATCATGACGTCGGTGGCCGAGCAGGTCGGTGCGATCGAGATGGCCGACGTCAAGCGCGCGCTCGCCGAGGAGCTCGGCGCCACGCTCGATCGCGCGATCGCCTGAGCCGCTACGCGGGCAGGTGTGCGAGCACCAGGGTGGCGAGGGCACGAAGATCGAACGGCTTGACCACGTACGCGTTGGCGCCGGCGGCGAGCGCCTGGCCCTGGTAGCGCTCCTCGGCACGCGCGCTGACCACGATGATCGGCATCTGCGAGCGATCGCGGATCCGCAGGCACAGCGTGATCCCGTCCATGCCGGGAAGCATGAGATCGAGGAGCAGGAGATCCGGCTTGAACGACGACATCTCGTCGAGCGCGAGCTCGCCGCTGGCGACGACGCGGATGTCGAGGTCATAGACGTCGAGCAGGTCCACCACGAGCTGCGCCACGTCGGGCTCGTCCTCGACGTAGAGGATCCGAGGGCGAGTGGGCGGCGACATCCCTCGATGACTCGACCGGTCCGCCGTCGCGATGAGGTACGGGAGGGCGATCGGGTGCGACACCCCGCAGGGTGCGACACCGCATCCGGCGGGCCAAGCTCACACGGCGTCAGCGCTCCGACGTGGAACGGGTGCGGCCTCCATCGTTAGCTTGGGACCATGAGAGCTCTCGGGTTCACGATCGCATCCATCCTGCTCGCTGCCTGCGCGCACACCTCCGCCGGTCACGTCGACGGGGGCGTGCTCGGTCGCGTGGTGGTCTACCGCAACGGCGTCGCCTTCTACGAGCGCCACGCCACCGTCGAGGACGGGAAGCTCCAGGTCCACGTGCCGCGCGATCGCGTGGACGATTTCCTGAAGTCGCTGACGGTCGTGGATCCGGTCACACGTAAGCCGCTGTCGGTCACCATCCCGCGAAAGGAGGCGGACGACGGCAGCTACCTGACGATGACCCTCGAGACGGCGGGGCTGAAGCGGGCGGATGTCCTTCTCACCTATGTCACCGAGGCCCCGGCGTGGAAGCCCAGCTACCGCGTGGTGGTCGGCGCCGACAACAAGGTCATGCTCGAGGGCTGGGCGATCGTCGACAACACGACGACCGAGGACTGGAAGGGCGTGCTGGTCGGTGTGGGGGCGAGCTCGGCTCTCGCGTTCCGCTATGACCTGTGGAGCGTGCGCGCGATCGATCGCGATCTGCTCGCGGGCGAGGAGAAGTTCGCGATCGCGCCGCCGACCGGCATCTCGCCGTACTCGGAGGCCGCGGGCACCGAGGAGCTCGCGAACCTGGATGCGAACGAGGTGCGTCCCGATGCGAAGGGCGAGGCGAAGACCGACGGCTACGGCGTGTCGTTCAGCGGAAGCAGCACCAGCGAGCAGCAGTATGTCGTGGATGGCGTCAACACCTCGGATGTGGGGTTCGGGGCCGTTGGATCGGGGCCGGTCTCGCAGGGTGTGCGCGGCGTGGTGCGCGACACGAAGACCGGCGAGAAGCTCGTCGGTGTGACGGTCGTCGCGGTCAACGGCCGAAACCAGTCGCAGGCCGCGATCACCGACGACAGCGGCGCGTACGCGATGCAGCTCGACGCGGGCACGTACGCGCTCTCGTTCTACTACGGCAGCATCACGCTCGAACGCAAGAACGTGAAGGTCGGCAGCCAGCAGATCGCGAAGCTCGACCAGAAGCTGAATGGAAGCAGCGGGGCCGGCGGGGAGACCATCAGCATCACCGACCGCGCGCCGATGATCGACCCCACCAGCACGACCGAGGGCATCACGATCGACCGCATCTACGGCAACAACGTGCCGATACCCGGGCGCACGTTCAGGGGCGTACTGGGATCGGCCGCCGGATCACAGGGCGACGCCTACCTGCCTCCCGCGCCCCCCCCGCCGGTGAAGCAAGGCGACGAGAAGCTGAAGGCGATCGTCGCGAAGGTGATGAAGGACAAGAAGGACGTGGTCATCGAGACCCGCGGTCAGCCGGGGACCGAGAAGGAAGCCGCGGCGCGCGCCCAGGCCGTGAAGAACAAGCTGGTCGACGACGGCGTTCCGGCGACCCGGATCCACGTGGTGCCGAAGCTCGGCCCGAACGAGGGCACGGGGATTCGCGTGCTCGCCGTCGCGCCGCAGCAGGCGGGCGACCGGAGCAAGGCGCCCCCGGCCGGGCAGACCCGCGATCTCGGCGGCGACACGCCGGTCGGCGAGAGCCACTTCATGGCGGACCGACCGATGACGGTGAGGGCCGGTACGAGCGCGATGGTCGCGATGGTCCACGGCGAGACCACCGGCGGCGTGGTGTACCTCTACGATCCGATCTCGGACCGCGGCGATCAGCGGTTCGCGTTCAAGTCCGTGCGCCTCGACAACCCGACCTCCGACACGCTCGAGCCCGGTCCGGTCACCGTCTACGGCGATGGTCGGTTCATCGGTGAAGGCATCACCGAGCCGGTTCCGCCGAAGGCGTCGGTCGTGGTGCCGTTCGCTCTCGACAAGCAGATCGTCGTCGCGCGGGCAGGGTCCGAGGACGACCGGATCGCGAAGCTCGTGACGCTCCAGCGCGGCATCCTCACCGCCGAGGTGCAGCACCGGCGGAAGACCACGTTCACGATCACGAGCCGGCTGGCGATCCCGGCGAAGGTCTACCTGCGCCACCGGCTCGCCGAGGGCTGGACGCTGATCGATGCGCCCTCGAAGTTCACGAAGGTCGGCGACTCGCAGCTATTCGAGGTCATGCTGGCGCCGAGCGAGACCGCCACGGTCGCGATCTCGGAGGCGACGCCGGTGACCCGAACGTTCGAGCTCGCCTCGCCGGAGACGCTCGGCATGATGAAGGTGTTCATCGACGAGCCGGCCGCGTCCCCGCAGCTGAAGGCGCAGATCGCCGCGATGCTCGCCACGCATCGGAGCGCCGGGGACCTCGTCGACAAGATCGCCACGCTCCGCGAGCAGGCCGGGGAGTACCGATCGCGCGCGGGCGAGCTTCATGCGCAGCTCGTCACGCTCAAGGCCGTGCGGACGGGCGGAGAGCTGATGTCGTCGCTGCGGAGCAAGCTGAGCGAGACCGAGGACAAGATCCAGAAGATCACGATCTCGCTGGTCGACACGCAGGAGCAGCTGATGCTCGCGCGCGTGAAGTTCCAGAATCAGCTCGCGGAGCTCCGCGTCGAGGACGTGACGCGGATCAGCGGGCGCTGACGATCGCCGCGGTCGTCGGGCCGCCCTCGGGGAGCGCCGGCGTCACGATCTGAGGCTGCGTGCCGGTCAGGCTGCCGAGCCACGCGACCATCGATGCGATCTCCGCATCGGTGAGCTCCACGCCGATCTGATGGCGCCCCATCATCCGCACGGCATCGGGCAGCTTCGCCACCGAGCCGTCGTGGAAGTACGGCGCGGTCAGCGCGACGTTGCGCAGGCTCGGGACCTTGAACACCATGCGATCGGCCTCCGCATGCGTGACCTCGAACCGGCCCTGATCGGTCTGGTTCGGCCACGGTTCCTGTGCACCTGCTTTCTGGAACATCGAGCCGCCGACCAGCTCGCCGGTGTGGCACTGGATGCAGCCGATGTCGGAGAACACCTTCAGGCCCTCGAGCTCCGCGGCGGAGAGCGCGTTGCGATCTCCCCCGAGGTACGTATCCCAGCGCGAGGGCGTGCGGAGCGTGCGCTCGAACGCGCCGATCGCGAGCGTGGCGTGCTCGAAGTCGATGGCGTTCGGGCCGAACGCGGCGGCGAACTCGGTCTGATATCCGGGGATCGAGCGCAGCACCGCGGTGACCTCGGCCGGGCTCCGCATCGCCATCTCGTTCGGGTTCAGGAGCGGGCCGGCCGCCTGACGTTCGACGTCGGGCTCGCGGCCGTCCCAGAACTGCGCGACGTGCCACGCCGCGTTGTAGACGGTGGGGGCGTTGCGGGTGCCCTTGCGTCCGTCGACTCCCGTCGAGGTCGGCCGCGGGTCGGCCCCGCCGCGCTCGAACGAGTGGCACGTGTGGCAGGAGGTCTGACCTCCACGCGAGAGGCGCGGGTCGAAGAACAGCTGGGTGCCGAGCGAGATCTTCGCAATGACCGCGGGATCGGTCGAGACCGGAACGCGCTCGAGCGCGCGGAACCGGCGAAGCAGGCGCGGGTTGATCGGCTCTACCGGCTTGATGGCAGCGACGACGTTACCGGGCCGGGGGCCGAGATCGACGGTCTGCGACGCTTCGGAGGAATGGCACCCCGCGAGGGCCGCAATGTAGGCAAGCACGAGACGCATGAACCGGACCATCGACCGGATCGGCGCCACATCGAGACCTTCACGTTTCGCTCCTGCGACCGACCCACGTTGTGAATGCGTGTCTCAGGGTCCATCCGGACCAAGCTGATCGCGAGCACGGTCGCCGTGCTCGCTGCGATCATCGCCGTCACGACCGTTCACTTCCGCGGCCGTCAGCTCGACGAGATGGTGGCCTCCCAGCAGCGCCGGATGGCGTCGTACAGCGGCATGCTCTCGCAGCAGGTCCGCAGCGCCGTCGCGTTCGCCGATCACGCGACCTCGACTGAAGTTCTCGAGTCATTGAAAGTCGATCCCGACATCGTCGCGGTCGTCCTGTTCGGCGCGAACGGCGAGCAGCTCTACGAGGAGGGCACGCCGAGCTCGTGGGTGGCGCAGGCCGCCGCTGGTGTGGTCTCCGAGCGCACGGTCTCGACGGGAGATCGCAATGCGGTCGTCACACCGGTGCAGAGCCTCGAGGGCCCGCGCGGCACGCTCGTCATCGAGATGTCCACGGATCGGATCGTCGCGCACGGTCGCGCGGTCACGCGGACCGCGATCTATGCAGGGGCGCTCGCCTTGATCATGGGCATGCTCGCGGTGTGGCTCATCACCCGGCCGATGCTGCGCCGCCTCCGCCGGATGGTCGAGGTTGCCAAGTCGGTGGGCAGCGACGCTCACGTCCAGGTCGAGATCGAGGCCGACGACGAGCTCGGCGCACTCGGTACCGCGTTCAACGCGATGGTTCATCAGCTCCGCGCGGAGCAGCACCGGCTGCGCGATGCCGTCGCCGAGCTCCAGGACTCCGAGCGCCGCCTGGAGCAGCGCGTGGAGCGCCGCACCGAGTCGTTGAAGACCATGAACGGTCAGCTGCGCAACGAGATGGAGCGCCGGACCCAGATGGAGATCGAGCTGCGTCAGGCGCAGAAGCTCGAGTCCGTGGGCCGCCTCGCCTCCGGCGTGGCGCACGAGATCAACACCCCGGTCCAGTTCGTCAGCGACAGCTGCAGCTTCCTGCAGAACGCGACGCACGATCTCATGAGCGTCATCGTCAGTAACCGCGCGATGCGCGAGCGAGTCGCGAGCGGCCTCTCCCTCGTGGACGCGCTCGAATCGATCCGCCAGACCGAGGAAGCCGCGGACGTCGACTACCTGCTCGAGCAGATTCCCCTCGCGATCGAGCGATCGCTGCAGGGCCTCGATCGCGTGGCCACCATCGTGAAGTCGATGAAGGAGTTCGCGCATCCCGATCAGTCGTCGGCCGCGCTCGCGGACATCAACCGCGCGATCACGAGCACCATCACCGTCGCACGCAACGAGTACAAGTACGTCGCCGATCTCGAGACGGAGCTCGGCGAGCTGCCGATGGTGAGCTGCCACATCGGCGAGCTCAACCAGGTGGTCCTCAATATCGTCGTCAACGCGGCGCACGCGATCGAGTCGACCATCAAGGACTCCGACCGCCGCGGCAAGATCACGATCCGGACCTCGGAGAAGGACCAGCACGCCGTGATCGAGATCGTGGACGACGGCTGCGGCATCCCGCAGACCATCATCGACAAGATCTTCGACCCGTTCTTCACCACCAAGGAGATCGGCAAGGGCACCGGCCAGGGCCTCGCGATCGCCCGCTCGGTGATCGTCGACAAGCACCACGGCAAGCTCACCGTGGACAGCGAGCCGGGGCGCGGGACCACGTTCCGCATCTGGTTGCCCGTCGCTGGTGACGTGCGTCAGGAGCTGGCCCTTGCGAGCTGAGCGCAGCACCCGGGACGTCGACGCGGTCATGGGCCCCTGGCTCGTCGGGATGACGCTCGGCTCTACGTTCGCGAGCGCACTTGGTGGAAGCACCACGTTCCATCTCCGCATCCCCGTCCAGCCGCCGCATCTCGTGGAGTCCGCCGCATGACCGCCCCCACCCCTGCCAAGAAGCGCATCCTGTTCGTCGACGACGAGCCCTCGATCCTCGCGGGGTTGCAGAACCTTCTCTACAAGGACCGCCGGCGCTGGGACATGACGTTCGCGAACAGCGGCGAGGCGGCCCTCGAGAAGCTGCACGCGCAGCCGTTCGACGTGGTGGTCTCCGACATGCGGATGCCGGGCATGGACGGTGCGACGCTGCTCAACCGCGTCAAGGACGCGTCGCCGGCCACCGCGCGGATCATGCTCTCCGGTCATGCCGAGCGCGAGGCGATCGTGCGCGCGCTGCCGGCGCTGCACCAGTTGCTCGCGAAGCCGTGCGACGCGGCGACCTTGCGCGCGACCATCGAGCGCAGCCTCGAGTCCGAAGCGAACATGCGCGACGCGACGGTGCGGGCCGTGATCGGCAAGATCGACAAGCTACCGTCTCCTCCGATGGTGTGCGCCGACATGGCCGCCGCGATGAGCACGGCCTCGACGACGCTCGACGAGATCGCGGCGGTGGTCTCGCGGGATCCGGCCCTGGCGGCAAAGGTGCTGCAGCTCGTCAACTCGGCCTACTTCGGCTCCGGGCAGAAGACGTCCTCCATCACCGAGGCCGTCTCGCTCCTCGGAGCCGAGCAGCTTCGCTACATCGGCGTCACCGCATCGGTGTTCGGGTCGATGACCGCGGACCCGTTCCCCGAGTTCTCCCTGCGCGATCGCCAGGAGGGCGCGGTCCGCACCGCCGCGCTCGTCAAGGTGTTCGCGAACGGCGCTCTCGCCGAGGAAGCGTTCGCCGGCGCGCTGCTTCACGATGTCGGCAGCGTGGTCCTCGCGGTGGGCTTCCCGACCGAGTACCAGGACATCCTGCGCCGGGTGCCGGCGAGCTCGGCCGAGTGCCTCGCGCTCGAGAACGCGGCGTTCGGCGCGAACCACGCCGAGGTCGGTGCGTGCCTGCTCGGGTTGTGGGGCCTCCCGGCACCGATCCTCGACATGGTCCGCTATCACCATCGGCCAGGCGACGCTCCCGAGCCGAGTCGTGTGGTCGCGAGTGCGCTGCACGTTGCCGCCGCACTGGTGTCTGGAACGCCCGCGATGATCGACGAGGCGTCGCTCGCAACCGCAGGGTGCGCGAGCATGGTCTCGGTCTGGCTCGAGCTTGTGGAGGGATCGAAGTGAGTACAACCGCTGCTGCTCCATCTCCGGCCACGGCGGATCGTCCGCGGGTGCTGTTCGTCGACGACGAACCGGCCGTCCTCGAGGCGATCGCCGCGAACCTGCGCCGCGGGTTCGACGTGGTCACCGCACCGAACGGTGCCGTCGCCCTCGAGCGCCTCAAGGCCGACGCGACGATCCGCGTGGTCGTCTCCGATATGCGGATGCCGCAGATGGACGGCGCCACGTTCCTCGCGCGAGCTCGCGAGGTCGCGCCGACCACCGTGCGCATGCTGCTCACCGGCCAGGCCGATATGAACTCGGCGATCGACGCCGTGAACAACGGCCAGATCTTCCGGTTCCTGACCAAGCCGTGCCCGCGCGACACCCTGCGGACGACGGTGGAAGGCGCCGTCGAGCAGCACCGCCTCCAGACGATCGAGCGCGAGATGCTCGAGCAGACCGTGCGCGGCAGCGTGAAGATGATGTTCGACATCCTCGCGCTGACCAGCCCGGCCGCGTTCGGTCGGGGCAACCGCCTGAAGACCCGCGTGCTCGATCTCGCTGCCGCGCTCGGCGTCACCGAGACCTGGCACCTCGAGGTCGCCGCGCTGTCCTCGCAGCTCGGCTACGTCTCTCTGTCGCACGAGCTCCTCGAGAAGATGGCACGCGGTGACAACCTCACCGAGGAGGAGCGAGCCCAGGTCGCCCGCGCACCGGAGACCGCCCTCAAGCTGCTGTCCAACATCCCCCGGCTCGACGCGGTGCGCGACGTGCTCGCGGCTCACATCAAGCCCCCGCGGCGCGTGGGTACGACCTGGCGCTCGACGAGCGAGCTCGGCGCACACCTGCTCCGGTTCGCGATCGACCTCGACGAGCTGGAGGGTCCCGCCGGCAAGCCGCTCGACCTCCCGGTCGTCAAGGTCAGGCTCCAGGGCGCCGACGCGGAGGTGATGGCGGCCTACGAGAAGACGCGCGAAGCGGCCGCGTCGGTCGGAACCAAGGAGGTCACGCTGGCCGCGCTGCGGGTTGGGATGACCCTCGCGGAAGACGTTCGCCTGACGACGGGTGCGATGCTCGTGGCGCGCGGGTACGAGATCACCGCGCAGTTCATCGATCGGATCAAGGGCTTTCCGACTGGCACCCTCCGGCCGACTCTCAAGATTGAAGCCGCATGACCGCCGACCATCCGATCCGGATCCTTCTCGTCGATGATGATGAGCCCGTGCGCCGCGCCGAGCGCCGCGCGCTGGCCCGGGCCGGGTTCGAGATCGACGAGGCGTCCTCGGGCGAAGCCGCGCTCGTGGTCATGGCCGCGGCGCAGGCGGCGAGCCGGCCGTTCACGCTGATGGTGTGCGACCTGCAGATGGGTGGTCTCAGCGGCAACACGACGATCGCCGAGGCGTGGAAGCTCGACCACGAGCTTCAGATCATCGTGTGCACGGGCAGCGATTGCCGCATCGACGAGTTTCCGGCGTCCGATGCGCTGTTGATCCTGAAGAAGCCATTCCAGGCGATCGAGTTGCTCCAGGATGTTCGCGCGCTCGTCACCAAGTCGCAGATGAGCCAGCGCGTGCAGGCGAACCTCGTCCACCTCGAGCAGACGGTCGACGCGCGCACGGCGGAGCTCCGCGAGGTCAACGAGACCCTCGCGAACGAGATCCGGCGCCGCGACCGCATGGAAGCCGAGCTCCGGCTCGCGCATCGGCTCGAGGCCGTGGGGCAGCTCGCCGCGGGCGTCGCGCACGAGATCAACACGCCGATCCAGTACGTCGGCGACAACGTGCACTTCCTCAGCGAGGCCACGGGCGATCTGCTGACGCTGGTCGACGCTCTCCACGTCGCGATCACCGCCACCGGTGATGCCGCTCTCCGCGCCGTCGCCGAGGAGCGCATCCAGGTGGCAGACCTCGACTATCTGCGTGGCGAAGTGCCGCGCTCGTGCGAGTCCGCCCTGCACGGCACCGCCCGCATCGCGAGCATCGTGGGCGCGCTCAAGGAGCTCTCGCATCCCGGCTCGCGCGATGCGCAGGCCGCCGATCTGAACCGCGCGCTCGAGAAGGCGCTCGAGGTCAGCGCGAGCTCGTACCGCTACGTCGCCGATGTCGAGAAGGAGCTCGCGCCGCTGCCGCTGGTGGTGTGCCACCCGGCCGAGCTGGGGCAGGTGTTCCTCAACCTGATCGTCAACGCGGCGCACGCGATGGAGACGCCGGACCGCACGCGAGGCCGGCTCGGCATCAAGACGCTCGTCGAAGGTACCAACGTCGTGATCTCGATCTCCGATACCGGCTGCGGGATCCCCGACTCGATCCGCGAGCGCATCGACGACCCGTTCTTCACGACCTAGGAGGTCGGTCGCGGGACCGGCCAGGGGCGCGCGATCGCGCGCAGCAACTTCGGCGAGCGCCACGGTGGCTCGCTCGC